>JABFXP010000089.1 GCA_013361685.1 Catenulispora sp. | reverse complement strand
GCGTGGGCGCCGGCGGACCCGGCGGCGACGACGGCCGCGCCGAATCCCGCGGCGGTCCCGCCGAGCAGCGCCCGGCGGCCGACCGGCGATTGTTCGTTGGTGCTCACGTTCTCTCCTCACTGGTGCGCAAAGGTGGGACTGAGCTGGACATCAGGGGGTGACCTGGTAGCCGCGGCCGGCGACGGTCGCGAAGGTGGCCCGGCCGCCGGAGACGACGGCGGCGACCGGCGTGCCGAGGTCGTCGACGACGGTCGCCGAACCGGTGGTCCACGGCAGCTGGAGCGTGGCGTCGCCGCCGGCCCGGCTGAGCAGCGTCACCTCGTCGACCGCCCCGCCGCGCTGCGCGGCGCCGACCACGAACGCGCCCTTGGCCAGCAGCGTGAACGAGGCGTCGCGGCCGCTGGGCCAACAGGGGAAGACCCGGATCACGCCGCCCTCGCTCTGCATCAGCATGGAGTTCAGCGCCTCGGTGGTACCGGTGGTCTCGATGCCGCCGCCGCCTTGGAAGACGGTGTTGTTGGTGGGCCGCCACAGGTGCGCGATCGACGCCTTCAGCTTCTGCAGCAGGTCTTCGGCCGGCCAGCCGACACGCGCGGCGATGACGAACTCCTTGCAGAACCCGTTGTTGGAGTTGCCGCCGGGGGTGACGCCCCAGGAGTTCATTTGTGTCAGGGAATTGATGGCGTACTGCCGGAGCATGGGATCACCGGCGATCGCGCACTGCTCACCGGGGAAGATGACGCCTTCCATGTTGATCGGCTGGTTCCCGGGCTCGAAGGTGTCGGGCAGCCCCGGGTTGTTGATGACCTCGCCGGTGAGGAAGACGGTGACGCCGTTGTAGGTGCCGGTCGGGTAGTCGCTCAGCTTGTTCAGGAAGTCCTGCCAGACCGGCCGCAGCTCGGCGTCCACACCGAGCAGGACAGAGGTGTCCAGCAGCGTGTTCGCCACCTTACGGGCGAAGCCGAGGTCGAGATTGGGGTTGGTGTCGTCGCCGCCCTCGTGTGCCGAGGTGTGCTGGAAGACCCAGCGGGTGCCGTCCCACACCGCGAAGTCCCGCAGGAAGGCGTCGAGTTCCCTCAGCAGCGGATAGAGATCGCTGCGCAGGTAGTCGACATCACGGGTGTATTCCCAGTGCCAGATGAGGGGCAGCGCGGCGAAGACGCCGTTGGACTTCTGGTCGGCGGGCAGCTTGGTGTAGTTCTTCGTCGCGGCGACCGGAACGGGGGCCGGCGGAGTCTGGTAGAGATGGAACGGCGCCAGGCTGCGCTGGAACGCAGTCCCCTGATATCCGGCGTTGTGGGTGGTGTTGCGCTGCCAGGGGACCTCGTTGAGGATCATCCGCCGGTAGGGTTCGGACAGGTCGGCGTGGTTGGAGGAGAAGGCGCCGTAGTACAGCGCTTCCGCGTTGTAGTTCAGGAAGTAGCGGCCTCCCCAGTTCGGCGTGTCGTTGGTGGTCCAGGACGCCCACAGCGAGGGCGGGTTGTGTACGCCGGAGCGGGTCGCGCATCCCAGCACGTATTGCGCGTTGAAGTAGTAAGCCTCCAACTGCGCGTCGCCGAGCACGACCCCGGAGCGGGTCCAGAAGTCGATCCAGAAGTCGCGGTGCGCGGTACGGGCGTCGTGCAGCCAGCGCCCGCGAATCGACGTCGCCAGGGCGATCGCCTGGTCCCGGAGGTCGTCCGGGGTCGGCGCCGGACTCGGGTCGGACAGATCCTGACCGTGCGAGCCGAAGACGGTGAGCAGGACCACGCTGCCGCCGCCGGGAAGGACGAACGTGCCGCCGGCCGAGACCGTGGTGGTCGTGGAGGTGGTCGTCGCCAGGAAGGATCCGCCCATGACCACGGTCGCTGATGCCACCGACGCCTTGTAGCCGACCTCGGCGTACCCGGGCGCGTTGTTCTGCCGGGTCAGCCACAAGGCACCGTCGGCCACGCCGGCCGCCGACGGATAAGCCGGGTCGGCCGGCAGGACCACGGCGGCGGCCAGCGTCAGGTCGGCGTCGCCGACGGCCGAGGAGATCTCGGTGATCAGGACGTTGTCCTGATCGGCCGTCCACGAGGTCATGGTGACCGTCGTGCCGTCGAACGGAAGGACGGTCGTGACCTGTGCGGCACCGATGTCGGTGACCATCGAGTACCCGGCCGCCGCCGGGATGGCGCCCGGCGCGGACACGGTGAGCCAGCCGACCGGGAGGATCGAGTTCTGCCACACCAGGGGGCTCACCGTCTTGCGGTTGTCGCCCCAGAAATCGCTCTTGCCGAAGTGGAAGGTCTGCTGCGCGGCGGAGGAGTCACCGACCACCACGCCGAGGTCGCCGTTGCCCAGCAGCATCCCGGGCGTGTACTTGTTCGTCACCACCTTCTGGATCGGCGTGTTCACTTGCGGATTCACGGCGGCCAGCTGGGAGCGGACATCGGGCCAGCGCACGCCGGAGGCCGAGCCCCGGCCGGGCGGCCGTCCGCCGGGCGGACCGGCGGACACCGCGGGGGCGAACGCCGCGGCCGCACCGGCCGTCGCCGCGAGCACGGTGCGGCGGCTCAGGGGATGACGGAGGATGCTTTCCTTCGGGGACACGAGTTGTTCTCCTGTTCTCCCTTGTGTCGGGGTCCTGTCAGACCACGACGACGGCTGAGGATCCGGACCGCGCCGAAGCGACCGCGGCCTCGACCATCGCCAGGCTGCGCAGGTTGTCGTGGCACTCCCCGTCCGGGACCTCGCCGGTGCGCAGCGCGCGCACGAAGCCGGCCAGCACCTCGGGCAGCCCGGGGAACGCAGAGGGCTGCGGCACGACGGGCAACGTCTCGGACGGCGGCTCGGGCTGCTCCTCCCCGCGGGCCGGGGTGAGCACCGGGGCGTTGGTCCCGTCCCAGGTCGCGCAGCCGCCTGCGCCCTCCAGGTACCAGGAGCCGGTCCACGACGTGAAGTCCGAGCGCGCGGTCCAGCAACCGGTGAAGGCGAAACGCAGACCGCCGTCCATCTCGAACAGCGCCTCGGCCGAGTCGTTGCCCGGATACCAGGACCAGGGTGTGCGATAGGTGTTGCAGAAGACCGACTTCGCGTCGGCCCCGGTGACGGCCCGTGCCGCGTCGAACAAGTGGATGGCCATCTCTCGCAGAAGCGGTTCATCCCACAGGTGGACGTAAGGGCCGGCGCGGTGCGGGAGACGGAAGTCGATCTCAAGCCTGGTCAGCGGAGCCAGCCGCGCGACGGCCCGCTGGAGGGCCCGGACCCCGGACAGCTGGCGCCGATCCTGCGTGACGGCGAGAAGCCGGCCGGTACGCTCCGCGACCGCGACCAGCTCCCGCGCCTCGGACAAGGACATGGCCATCGGTTTCTCGGTGAGCACCGCGCAGCCGTGTTCGAGCGCTGTCGTGGTGACGGTACGGTGCGCAGCCGGCGGGGAGCTGTTGAAGACGATGTCCGGCCGGAGGTCGTCGAGCATCGCGGCCAGGCCGGTGCCGAGCGTGACGGTGAGGCCTGCCTCCTTCGCGGCATCCCGGAGCGCGGCCTCGTCGAGGTCGACCCAGCCGACCAGTTCGGTGTCGTCCTGGAGCGCGATCTCGCGGGCCCAGTTGCGGCCCATGAAGCCGGCGCCGACGATGACCGCGCGCAGCGGGCCGGGCCCGGTGACGGTGGCGAAGGCGGTCACTGCTCCCACCACCGGACCGGCGACGGCGCGTCCACGAAGTGGCCGCCGATCGGGCCGGTGGGGGCCGCCCAGCGGACGGCGTTGGCTATCACGTCCTGTACTTCCTTCTGGTGGTAGACCGGGCACTCCTGGTCGCCCGCGCCGAAATAGAAGATCCGGCCGGCGCCGCGGGTGTAGCAGGCGCCGCTGCGGAACACCTCGCCGCCGGTGAAGGAGGAGATGAACACCAGCTCGTCCGGCTCCGGGATGTCGAACGGCTCGCCGTACATCTCGTCGTGCGGGATCACCAGCGGCTGCGGGATCCCGGCGGCGATCGGGTGCCCGGGTTTGACGGTCCACACCAGGTGCCGGTCCTCACCGTGCCGCCAGCGCCGGTCGCAGCTGGTGCCCATCAGGGAGGTGAACAGCTTCGACCCGGCGCCGGAGTGCAGCACCACCAGCCCCATGCCGTCCAGCACGCGGCGCCGGAGCCGGCCGACCGTCTCCTCGGCCATCTCGGCATGCCGCAGGTGGCTCCACCAGATGAGGACGTCGGTGCCGTCGACCGCATCGGGCGTGAGGCCGTGTCCGGGCTGGTCCCCGGTGGCGGTGGCGATGTCCGCCGCCGGTCCGAGCCGCCGGGCCAGGGCCGCGGCGACGGTGCCGTGGATCCCGAGCGGATACCGTTCGGCGATCTCGGGCCGGGTGAGTTCGTGGTGGTTCTCGTTGAACACGAGTATCCGCACTGACGAAGATCCTTTCAGGGCGTGGTCGGCGACGGGTCAGCTGGACGCCTTCCTGGACCACTCCGAGTCCAGCGACGCCGCCGCGTCCTTGGCGGACTTCTTGCCGAGCATCACGTCCTCGACCGCGCCGTAGACCACGTCGGTCATGCCGGGGATCAGCGCGTCGTCGCCGGCCTCCCAGCTGAACGCCTTCACGACGGTGCCGTCGGTCTTCGACTTCTGATACAGGTCGTAGGACTCCTTGAAGACCGGCCCGGTGCTGTCCGGAGGGGTGTAGCCCTTGATCGCCGGGAACAGCGCGTCGTGCAGCACGTTGTTGTCGAGGTTGCCCTTGTCGAGCTGGAAGCCCAGCGCGAACTTCTTGGCCGCCTCCAGGTTCTTGGCGTGCGCGCTGACCTCCAGGCCGCCGCCGGTGTAGGCGGGCATGACGAGCTTGCCGTCGTCGGTGGGCCAGGCGAACACGCCGATGTCGTCTTTGACCGGGCTGGCGTCGGCGGCCGAGGCGAACCACACGCCCATCGGGTACATCGCGCCCGTGCCGTCCAGGAACGCCTTCTGGCTGTCGGCGTAGTTGCGGGACAGGCCGGAGCGGTCGATGTAGCCCTTGGCGCCCAGGTCGCCGACCCGCTGCAGGGCGTCGACGAAGCCGGGGTCTGAGAACTTCACCTTGTCGGTGTGCCGCTCCACCAGCCAGTTCGGGTCCTGCCGATAGACCTGGGTGGCCACGGTCGCCGACAGCGGGAGCACCGCGGCGAAGGCGTCGGAGCCGCCGCCGACCTGGAACGGCAGGATCCCGGCGGCCTTGAGCTTGGCCGCGTCGTCGAGCATCTCGGCATACGTCGCCGGCGGGTTCGCTATGCCGGCCTTGGCGAACATCGACTTGCGGTAGTAGACCATCGGGATGGTCTGGGTGTTCGCCGGGAGCTGATACACCTTGCCGCCGATGGCGCCGCCGTCCGGGACCTCGAAGTCGCCGAGGTCGCTGCTCTGCCAGGCGTACAGGTCGCCGGCCTGCGCGAACCCGGTCGGCGTGACCGCGATCATCACGTCCGGGAACTGGCCGGAGGCCTTGAGCTGCTTGGCGTAGCTGGTGCGGTCGGCGGTCGGCGACACCAGGCGCTTGACCTTCATGCCGGGGTACTTGTCGGTGACGCGCTTGATCGCCGCGTCCCAGTAGGCCGGGGTGAGGTTCGGGGTCTCGAAGGTCAGGAAGGTGATGGTGGTGTCGTCACCGCCGCTGCCGCCTCCGGACGACGACTTGGGGCCGGAGCCGCCGGCCGCCGAACAGGCGGACACGGCCAGGACGGAGATGGCGACCGCGACGCTCGAAGCGCTGAACAGAGCTCGTGACGAAGTTCGTGCTAGGTGACGCCGTGGAAACATCCGCTGCCTCCTGGGGCTAGAGGGGTGCAACCCGGGGGAGCCCAGCCTCGCCCGGTGCCCGTGAACGCTCACGGGAGCGCTCACGGGTAGTAAGCGTGGGGCAGGTCACACCTTCTCGTCAAGGCCTCTTATCAGATTCGAAACCCGGCGGCGGCGCAGGAGACAGCCGGTGACATCACCGTCACACGGTCAGGCCGTCACGCCGAACCGCGCACCCGCAGCACCGGGTGCATCAGCACCGGCTCCGGCGCCCGCCCGGCCAGCAACTCGGCGGCCGCGGCCACGGCGAGCTCGCCCATGCGCCGGATGTCGACGAACACCGAGGTGATCGGCGGCTCGACCAGCTCCCCCAGCGGCAGCCCGTCGAAGCCGACCACCGCGCAGTCCTGCGGCACCCGCAGACCCGCGGCCTTCAGCCCCCGAACGGCGCCCACCGCCAGCACGTCGTTGTAGGTGAACACCCCGGTGATCCCCGGCCGGCGGGCCATCAGGGAACCGATGGCCCGCGCGCCGCCCTCGACCGTGCGCGGCGCACGCTCCACGGAGTCCTCGTCGACCTCCAGGCCCAGCTCCCGGGCGATCGCCAGGAAGCTCACCCGCCGCTTGTCCCGCAGGTCGCAGGCGCCGTCGATCATGCCCAGACGGCGGTGCCCGGCCGCGGCCAGGTGCTCGACCGCCAACCGGACACCGCCGGGCACATCGATGCCCACCCCGGGGGCGGCACCGGTGTCCCAGCCGGGATCCAGCACCGCGAACGGCACGCCGAGCTTGACCGCGTGCGCGAACACCGCCGGCGTGCTGAGAAAGCCGGCACCGACGTCGGCCTGGTCGGCCAGCGTCGACAACGCCCGGACCTCCCGCTCCGGCTCCTCACCGGTGTCATAGAGCACCACCTGCCAGTCCCGGGCCTGCGCCGCACGCAACACCCCGGAGGCCAACTCCGGGAAGAAGGGGTTGCCGATGTCGGAGATGATCAGGCCCAGGGTGGTGGTGTCCTGCCGGATCAGGCCGCGCGCGAACCGGCTGGGCCGGTAGTTGAGCGCCCGCACGGCGTCCAGCACCCGCCGCTTCGTCTCGGCGTCGATCTCCGCCTTGTCGTTGACGGCGCGCGAGACGGTCTGGCGGGACACGCCGGCCAGCTTCGCGACGTCCTCGATGGTCGCGCGCTTGGCCCGGGGCTCCGGAGAAACGTTCAAGAAGGTCGCCTCCTGCGAACCGGGACGCGAAGGAAAGGCGCCCCCGATGCGGGGACGCCGCGTTCACCGTACTCGATCCGGCCGGGATTCCGGACGGAAGGATCCCGCAGGCGCCACGGCGATTTCACCGGCCGGCCCCGGCACGTGGCGCAGACCGGGCCGTGGAACCCGCTACGTGAGACTGTCCGCCCGCTGCCCGATCAGCTCCGGCTCATCGCCCGGCCGGCCAAGGACCGCGCGACGGTTCGCTAACGCAGATGACCGCCGACCACACCTGGGTGCAGCGGATGATGATGCGTGACTGAGCCCAGCATCAGCGAGGCCTGCCTCGGGTGGACGCCGGATACCAGGCGGTCGTCGTCGATGTCGGCGACGAGGCAGGTGATGTCAGCCCCGGGGGTCCGTGACATCCCGCTTCCCCGCAGCCGGATTGCCGGGATCCACGCCGAAGCTGATGATGCGGCGCGGGCGCACTCGGATGATCGGGCCGGGGGCGTTGGCCCGGGAGTCCTCGGGTGCCTCGATCGCCTCGCCGACGCCCCGGATCTCCAGGCAGCGCACGGTCCACGGGTCGGTGGAGGGCAGGTCGTCGACGACGAAGGCCACCCGGCCGTTCGCCGCGACGTTCCGGTACTTGCGGCTGTGGGACATCGCGCGGCCGCCGATGTCGATGGTGCCGAGTTCCGCGTTGTAGCCGAATCCCACCGGGCTGACCTGGAGGGTCCCGTCCGGCTGAACGGTCGCCAGGCGCCCCAGGCGCCCGGCGGCCAGATAGGCGATCTCGGCTTCGGTGAAGGTCATGGGGTTCCTCGGCGATCTGTGGCGGCGGGGCCGGCCCGGGCCGACTTTCATTCAATTGATTGAAAAGCTAGCATGGCCGCCATGACGGCACAACAGACCCGCGAGCGCATCCTGCAGGCGGCGGTCGCCGAATTCGGCGCCAAGGGCTACGCCGGCGCGCGCACCCTCGGCATCGCCCGGCGCGCGGGCGTCAACCAGCAGCTCATCGCCTACCACTTCGGCGGCAAGCAAGGCCTGCTCGATGAGCTGCGCCGGCGGTGGGCCGAGAAGCAGGCCGGCCTGGTCCCCGAGGGCGCGACGTTCGCCGACGCCTTCGCCGCCTACCTCGACGCCACGCTGGACGAACCCGAGTGGGCCAAGCTTGTCGTCTGGCAGGCGCTCGGCGATGGAGTCGACGGCGATGGAATCGGCGACGGGGATGGAGTCGCCGACAGCACCGACTCCGCAAGCGGGCGCGGCAGGTCCGGCGAAGAAGAACAAGGCCGGGCATCGACGCCGCCGGCCGACGACGATCGCCTGCGGCAAGCGGTGGAACGGACCCGGGCCCGGCAGCGGGCCGGCGAGATCGACGACCGGCTGGAGCCGGAGTTCGTCCAGCTCCTCGCGCACGTCCTCGCCTTCGCTCCGATCGCGATGCCGCACATCGTCCAGGGCATCTTCGGCATCGATCCGCTGTCCGGCGAATACCGCCGCCGCTGCCGCGCGCAACTGGAGAAGATCCTCACCCCCCGATCAGTGCCCGAAGGAGCCCGGCCGTGAGCAAGGCAGTTCGCAAGGCAGTGGTCTTCACCGAGTACGGCGGCCCGGACGTCCTGCACGTCGCCGGGATCGACGTCCCCGAGCCCGCCGCCGGACAGGTCAGAGTCCGGATCAAGGCGGCCGGCGTGCAACCGGTCGACGCGCTGTTCCGAAGCGGCGCGGCCGCCCGCTGGCTGCCGGCGGCCTTCCCGCAGCAGCTCGGCAACGAGTTCGCCGGCGTCATCGAGTCCGTCGGGCCCGCAGTGGCCGGCTCGAGCCTCGGCGACGAAGTCATCGGATTCCAGCCCAACAGCTGCTACGCAGAGGCCGTGACCGTCCCGGCGGACCACCTCGCGGCCAAGCCCGCCGCCATGCCGTGGCCGGAGGCGGGCGTCCTGTCGGCCTCCGGACAAACCGCCTCCACCGCCCTGGAGGACCTGGGCGTCGGCCCCGGCGACACAGTCCTGATCCACGCGGCGGCCGGCGGCGTCGGCACCTTCGCGGTCCAACTCGCCGTCGCCGCCGGAGCCACCGTCTTGGGCACGGCCAGCGAGCGCAACCACCCCTTCCTGCGCGACCTGGGCGCGATCCCGGTCACCTACGGCGAAGGCCTCACCGAGCGCATCCGTGCGGCGGCACCCGGCGGCGTCGACGCGTCCCTCGACGCCGCCGGCACCCCCGAGGCCGCCGCCGCTGCCCTGGCACTCGTCGCGGACCCGCACCGCATCGGCACCACAGTCCCCCGCGCGGCAATGGCCGAACCCCGCATCCGATCCCTCAGCACACGCCGTTCCGCTCAACGCCTGGCCGCGCTCGTCGCCCTCTACGAGGCCGGCAGCCTCAAGATCTTCATCGACCGGACCTACCGTCTGCACGAAGCGGCCGACGCCCACCGAGCGATCGAGACCGGCCACGTCCGAGGCAAGATAGCCATCGTTCCCTGACCCAGCCGCACCGCTGTCTCGCAGATATCCCCATGGCCGTCGGCGTGTTCTATGCGGGGCGGGTTGCCCAGCCTGTAGTCGCGATGACGTCGCGGGCGATGTCGACGGCGGCGCGTCCGTCGGTGGGGATGCGGTGGACCCAGTCGGGTGCGGTGTCCTCCAGATGCAGGGCCATCTTCGCGCCGCGGCTGAGGTGGGCGTCGAGTTGGCTGCCGATTTCCCGAACACTCAGACGCTGCCGGGCGGTGGCATCGTCGGCGGTCAGCAGGACGGCGATGATGCGCGCGGTTCCGCCCAGGGCCCGGGTGATCAGGTCGGGTTCGAGGATGGAGACTGTATTCGTGTAGATCAGTCTCCGGCATCCGAGGGCCGCATAGTTGCGCCACATGGCGGCGAGGTTCGCCTCGGTGATCTGGGAGCGGTGCGGATCTTGGGGTGGTGCGGGGTAAATCTGGTCCAGGTTGTCGCCTTCGATCAGCGCGTGGGCGATCTGCGCGGCTTGGAGTTGCGCCGAGGTCTCCCAGCCGGCGGTCGTCTTGCCGACGCCGGCCCGTCCTCCGATCAAAAGTGCTTCCACTGGTTTGTCATCGGGCATGCGTCGGCCGCCTTCGTCAGGGTACGCCGGGGTATCGCCGAGCTGCGCGGTCGGCGGGGCGAGCCCATCATGGCCGGAGTCCTGCGCTCAGCGCGAGGCGCTTACCGGAGTGGTGCCATCGTGCCCTCCGTCCGGGCGGCGCGGCGGTCCTGCGGGAAGGCTGACGGCTGACCTTCCCACCCCCTACGACGAGGCGGTCACTGCCGCGCAGCCTGCAACGTGGGATGGAGCTGGCGAGTCCGAGGGCCCTGCGAGACGTGTGGATATGGCCGTGAGAGCGACGGCCATGTCACGGCGGGCGCGCCGCGAACTACCTTCGGAACGACTCCCGGACCGGACTTCGACCCGAACCCAGTTGTGAACCCATTTGTTGAGAGGTGCAGGCCGTGACCACCACACGTGAGGCGCCGCCGGCCAAGACCGGCGGCATCGGCCCGGACCGAGGGCTGTCCCGCGGCATGCTGGCCCTGTTCACCGTCGCCGCCGGCGCGGCGGTCGCGAACATCTACTACGCCCAGCCGCTGCTTGCCGGCATCGCGGACACCTTCCATATCGGCTCCGGCACCGCGTCGCTGATCGCCACGGTGTCGTCCATCGGCTACGCGGTGGGCTTGGCGCTGCTGGTGCCACTCGGCGACGTGATGCGTCGCCGCCGACTGGTGTTCTTCCTGTTGATGATCACCGCCGCCGCGCTGGTCGCCTCGACCGTTGCCCCGACGTTCGCCGCACTGGCCGTCGCGACCGTCGTTCTGTCGTTGGCCGCGGTCGTCGGGCCGATCCTCGTACCCTTCGCCGCCACCCTCGCCAGCCCCGAGCAGCGCGGCGCCGTCACCGGCACGGTGCTGTCGGGCGTGCTCGTCGGCGTCCTGCTCTCGCGCGCCGGCGGTGGTCTGGTCGCCGGGCTCGGCGGCGGCTGGCGCGTCGTCTACGGCACGGCGGCGGTGATCACCGTGGTCCTGGCCCTCGCCCTGAGCCGCCTGCTGCCCGACCTGCCGCCGGCGGCGCGCCTGGGCTACGTCGAGCTGCTGCGCTCGGTCTACGACGTCGCGAAGACCGAGCCGGTGGTGCGCATGCGCTCCGGTTTCGGGTTCTTCGGCTTCGGCACGTTCTCGGTGTTCTGGACCTCTGCGGCGTTCCTGTTGGTGCACCACCCGTACAACTACAGTCAGACAGACATCGGGCTGTTCGCGCTGGTCGGCGTCGCGGGCGCCGTCTCGGCCAAGGTGGTCGGGCGCTTCACCGACAAGGGTCATGACAAGGTGGCCGTCGGCATGTTGCTGGCCTGCATCCTCGCCGGCTGGGGCCTGATGGCGGTCGACAACGGCGGCACGCTGGCCGTGCTCGTGCTCGGTGTGCTCGTCCTCGATTTCGGCGTGCAGGGCGCTCATGTGACGAACCTCGCGGCGATCTACCGGCTCTCTCCGGCGATCCGCAGCCGCGTCACAACGGTGTATCTGACCTCGAACTTCCTGGGCGGTGTCGCGGGGACCGCGGCGTCCGGCGCGGCCTACGCGGCCCACGGCTGGGGCGCGGTGTGTGCGGTGGGCGCGGGGTTCGCCGTCGCGGCCCTGGGGTTGTGGGCTGTCGACGTTCTCAGGGCTCGAACGCGATCGGAGGTGCCGGCATGACCGCACGAGCAACGCTGCTCATCACCGGCGCCGCTTGTGCGGAATAACCCGGGCAGGGTCGATCGCTGACGCATTCGGTCTCCGTGATCGACGCATTCGAGGTGGCGCGCACCCCATGGACATTCTCACCGACACGCTCGCGGCGATGCGGACCGGCCCGCCGGTGGCCGTACGCACCGACGCCCGCGGCCCGTGGGGACTGCGCTTCCGGCAGGTCGCCGGTGCCGGCTTCCATGTGGTGCTGCGCGGCAGCTGCCTGCTCGTACCTTCTGACGACTCCGGCGGCCCGGTCGGGCCACGCCCCGTCAGCCTGGACGCCGGCGACCTCGTGCTGCTGCGCACCGGGCGCGGCCACCTGCTGACCGACGACCCGCACTCCCCGGTCGTGGACTTCCAGCCCGACGCCGTCGATCCATCGGCCTCCATCGGCCGGATCAGCATCGGCGGGTCCGGCGCCCCGGTCCGGCTGCTGTGCGGCGCCTACGTGATGGACACCGCGCGGCGGCACCCGCTGCTCAATGACATACCGGAAGTCTTCCGCATGCCCGCCGACCGCTGGCGGCACGGCGGCCTGCGGGCCACCGTCGAGCTGCTGCGCGCCGAGGTCGAGGACCCGCGCCCCGGATCGGACGGAATCGTGCCGGCGCTGATCGACGCGATGCTGCTGTACATCCTGCGGGCCTGGTTCGACGAGCGCAGCGCCGAGGACGGCGGCTGGGCCACTGCGCTGGCCGATCCGGTGATGGGGAGCGCGCTACACGCTATCCACAAGAACCCGGCGTACCCATGGACCGTAGAGGCGCTGGCCGCACACGCGAACCTGTCGCGGGCCGCGTTCGCCCGGCGTTTCAGGACCCTGATCGGGGAGCCGCCGCTGGCCTACATCACCCTTTGGCGGCTCACAATCGCCGCGCAGCAACTGCGCGATTCCGACAGGAAACTCGGACAGATAGCGCGGGACGTCGGCTATGCGACCGAGTTCGCATTCGCGAAGGCCTTCAAGCGGGAGTACGGGTGCTCGCCCGGGACTTACCGGCGCGATATGCGGCGGGAGGCGCCCACAGGCGAAGCGCAGCACGCGAGATCCGGAGCGTCGTCCCGAGCACCGATATGGCGCTGACATGCAGCAAGGCGGAGTGTGAAGACAGCAGGCTCAACAGCTCGGAAGGCTCGCGTCAGCCACGCCCGGCGAGCAACAGGCCATTGATATAGACGGCCTGGGTTGCCCGCCACCGACACCCGTAGGCGGCCCGCCGGGCCATGGGAATGCCTGATACTCCCCGGGCAGGCGCCGCACCGACAACCGTCTGATCACTCCCCGGCTCGCCGAGACGGGCCGAACCCATCCCGGCGAGCACGGACGGCATTCTCGGCACCGCCGAGGCCGTGGAATCAGTAGGCGCGGCCGAACAAGACACGCTTGCCGTATGCGGACGGCGCGTCGCAGCGCACGCACGAACCCGACTCGGCCGGTCCGTCCGCCGGAATGCAGCGCGGTGTCGCAGCGGTCTCGGCCTTGATCTCGTCCTCACAGGCAGCCTGTCCGCAGTGCAGAGTCCGGGCCCAACCGGTGGCGACCGCCTGAGTGAACTCGGCCCAGGTGTCGACGGTCGCCGTCCTGCTCTCCCGGAAGTCGGTCGCCCGCTGGAGCAGGTACTTTTGGAAGTCCTCCAGCGCTCCGATCAACGTCTTTGGAGCGTCCGCCAAGGTGATCGCCGTCTTACCCTCATCGCCGAGCCGCTTGGCCATCAGCGCGGTACCGGCCGCGAGGTCTCGGGGACCGATCTCCAGGCGGATCGGGACGCCACGCATCTCCCAGTCGTTGAACTTGAAGCCCGGCGAGACCTGGGGCCGGTCGTCGACATGGGCTCGGATCCCGGCGGCCTTCAACCGCGCGGCCAGGTCGCGAACCGCATCCAGGACGGCGTCGGCCTGCTCCCCGCGGGCGATCGGCACGATCACGACCTGGTACGGCGCGAGCTTCGGCGGCAATACCAGACCCTTGTCGTCGCCGTGCGTCATGATGACCCCGCCGATCATGCGGGTGGACATCCCCCATGACGTGGTGTGGCACAGTTGCAGTGCCCCGGCCGCATCAGAGAACTGGATCTCGAACGCCTTCGCGAAGTTCGTGCCGAGGTAGTGCGACGTACCGGCTTGCAGCGCCTTGCCGTCACGCATCATGCCCTCGATGGAGAAGGTCTTCACCGCGCCGGCGAACCGCTCACCGGGCGTCTTCTCTCCGGGCACCACCGGGATCGCCGCGATGTCCCGGGCCACCTCGGTGTAGACGTCGAGCATCTGCAGCGTCTCGCGCATCGCGTCAGCCTCGTCGGCATGCGCGGTGTGGCCTTCCTGCCACAGGAACTCAGTGGTGCGCAGGAACATGCGAGGACGCAGCTCCCAGCGGACGACGTTCGCCCACTGATTCAGCAGCAGCGGCAGATCTCGATAGGACGAAATCCACTTGGCCATCATCTCGCCGATGACGGTCTCCGAGGTCGGCCGCACGATCAGCGGCTCCTCCAGCTCCTTGCCGCCGGCATGGGTGACAACGGCCAGCTCGGGCGAAAAGCCCTCGACGTGCTCGGCCTCGCGCTTGAGGTAGGACTCAGGGATGAACAGCGGGAAGTAGGCGTTCTCATGCCCGGTGTCCTTGATACGGCCATCGAGCTCAGCTTGGAGCAGCTCCCAGACCCGGTACCCATACGGTCGGATGACCATGGTGCCCTTCGCCGGGCCGCGCTCGACCAGCTGGGCCTTGGTGACCAACTCGTTGTACCAGGAGGAGAAGTCCTCGCTCTGCGGGGTGACCCCACGCTCGTCTCGTGCCATGACGCAAGGTTACCGACCATGGGCCGGCCGTTTCCACGAATACCCGCCGCTGGGCCGAACTGTCGCCGATCATGATGAACCGAACCGTCTGTTCCCTTCCCAGCATTTGTACGATGGCGCCATTGAAGCGGGGAGGTCTGAGGCGGATGGCGACTGCGGAAGATGTTCGGGAGATCGCGCTGACCTTGCCGCGTGCATACGAGGTGTGGGTCCGCGACCGGGTGAAGTACCGCGTGGGACGCATCGTGTTTCTGTCCTTGTCACCGGACGAGTCGCTGCTGGGGTTCGGATTCCCGAAGGAGATGCGAGAGGCCCTGGTCGCGGCCGAGCCGCACAAGTTCCTGATGCCGATCGCGTCGGACATGCGCTACAACTGGCTGCGCCTGCGGCTGGCCGAAGTGGAGCGCGATGAGCTGTGGGAGCTGATCGTCGACGCGTGGTGGGGTACCGTACCGAAGTTCGTGCGCGAGGGGTTCATGGCCGGCGTCGAGCAGGAACGCGCGGCCGCATCTGATGGGACGGCCTGAGACAGTCGGATCGGGCGACCTG
>JABFXP010000012.1 GCA_013361685.1 Catenulispora sp. | reverse complement strand
GTTGATCGAGCACAAGTTGATCGAGCGGACGTTGATCGAGCACAGATCCCGGCGCAGGCTGCTTCGGAGCAGGCCGAGCCCGAGCCGAACGCGCCGGTGGAGGAGACCTCCACGCAGGACGAGACCGTCTGAGGTTTAGTCTGCTGGCGTGACTACAGGGGAGATACGTCTCAGCGATGACATCGTCTTGCGACCGATCGTGCCGGACGACGCCGCCGCGATGGCCCGCGCCTTCGTCCGCAACCGCGCGCACCTGGCGCCGTGGGACCCGATCCGCCCGGACGACTTCTACACCGAGGCCGGCCAGCGCACCCGGCTGGAGCAGGTCGACGCGCAGCGCCGCACGGGCGTGATCGAGCGCTGGGTCTTCGACCGCGGCGACGGCGAGGTGTACGGCCACATCACCTTGAACGGCATCGAACTCGGCGTCTACCTCAACGCCCGCCTGGGGTACTGGGTCGACGCCGCCCTGAACGGCCGCGGCCTGGCCACCGCGGCCGTGTCCGGGGTCTGCGATCACGCGCGCCGGCAGTGGAACATCCACCGTGTCGAGGCCAGCACCAACGTGGAAAACTTCGCCTCGCAGCGGGTGCTGGGCAAGTGCGGCTTCGAGGAGATCGGGCTGTCCCGCGCGCACCTGTTCATCAACGGCAAGTGGACCGACAGCAAGCTGTTCCACCGGATCCTGCACACCGACCCGATCGCGCCGGTCTGACCCGCCTCAGGAGACGTCGTCGAGCACCAGGTGGACCGGCGTGCCCTCGCGCAGCGAGCGGCTGACGGTGCAGTGCCGCTCCTCCACACGCTCGGCGACGTCCCGGAACACCTTCTCGGCCTCCCCGTCCGCTTCGGGCAGTTCGGCGCTGTAGCTCAAGGTCACCGGCCCGAGCTTGTTGCGCTCGATCTTCTCCGACGTCGCCGTCGCCACCAGCGTGGCCATCCGGTGGCCGCGCTGCGCCGTGAGCGGTTCGGTGGTGACGATGTTGCACCCGGCCACCGCGACGAGCAGCAGCTCCACCGGGGAGAAGTGCGGGCCGGTGCCGTCCCCGCTCAGCTCCAGGACCGCCCCGCGCTCGTTGGTGGCGACGTACCGGCCGTCTTCGGTCCGCTCGACCTTGATCTCATACATGGGAATCAGTGTTCGCGGCGCGGGATACGGTCCGCAACTCGGAGTAGGCTCCGCCTCGGAACGGCCGACGGCGGAAACAGGGGGCGGTCATGAGCGGCGACGCGGAGCGCACGAGGAGCGGCGACGCGGCGACGGAGGCGTTCACGGCGGCGCTGCGGGCGGCGCGCACGGCGCTGCGCGAGGTGCCGGGCATCCTGGAGGGCGCGCGCGTCCACGACTTCGCCTTCGGCAAGCTGTTCGAGGCCACCGAGGTCCGGGACGCCTACCACAACCGCCTCCCGGAGACCGAGAAGGACATCGACGAGGCCTGCGAGGTCATCGACCACTTCGTCGGGGGCCTGACCGCCGGTCACGGCATCGGCCCCCGCGACGGCGCGCGGCCCCCGGAGTCCTCCTCGCCGTCGGCGGCACCGGCGCCGCAGTGGTCGGCCGACACCTTCCCCTGGTGCCGGCTGCTCCCGGAGCAGAACGGAAGGGTCGAACCGTGAAGGTCATGCTCCTCACCGGCTTCGGCTTCAGCGTTCTGATCTTCGCGATCTGGGGCTTCGGCGTCCTGGTGGTCCGCAGCCAGCGCCGCAAGCTGCAGCAGGCGCCGGGCGCGCAGCTCACCACGGACCTGGCGGCGACCGCCGTCGAGGTCCACAGCATCGAGGAGTTCATCGCCCGGGCCGGCGCGCTGCCCGAGGGCCGCGAACCCGCACCGCGTCCGGACCACGTGCGGGAGCGGGACCAGGCGCGGCTGGAGGACCTGGCCGAGCGCCACTTCCCGCACATCGACCTCCCGCACCCGCACATCCACCTGGTCGGGATCACCGGCCTGGAGAAGCGGCTGCTGGCGTGGGTCGCGCACCACACCGGCCTGCCCAGCCCCTTCGAGGCCCTGGACAAGCTGACCGGCGACCCCGACGAACTCGCCCGGGCGGCCGCGGCCTGGGACGCCGCCCACGACCGCGTCCAGAGCACGATCGGCGACCTGTGCCGGGCCGCCGCCGCCCTGCACGCCGACTGGGACGGCCCGACCGCCGACCGTTTCTATCCCCTGCTGGCCGACTACCTGACCGAGCTCGACACCCTGGCCGCCAACCTCGCCATGACCGCCGAGACGCTGCGCGGCCTGCAGGCCGAGGCCGCGCTCGCCGAGGGCACCATCGCCGGGCTGATCAACCTGCTGGTCGGCTCGCTCGGCGGCTTCCTGGTGGAGGAGGTGCTGTCGGTGGGGACGATGACCCCGGCGGTGGCGGCCCAGGCACAGGTCGAGCTGACCTGGGTGCTGAAGCAGATCGCGATGGCGGCCGGACGGCTCCAGGGGATCTACGCCAACACCAAGCACGTCCTGGACAGTGTCAGCGGGTTCAAAGGACTGACACACATGCGGGACTGCTTCCAGGTCGACGTGGTGCACCGGATCGAGCGGCTGGTGGATTCGGAGTAGCCGCCTCAGCGGATCTCGACGCGGTCGCCGACGACGAGGACGGTGTAGAGCCAGCGGGCGTCATCGGGGCTCATGGCCACGCCGCCATGCGTCGAGTCGACCTTGCCGAGCTTCGCGAGCGCCCACGGCGCCGCGTACAACGTCGGCGTCGTCCCACCGCTGAGCACGATGCCCCAAGCACTCGCCACCTCATATGTCCCCGCAGGCGGATTCAGGCCGACCTCGCTGCTCTGCAGAAAGAACTGATCCTGCTTGGCGGTGACGGAGAAGCTGCCGACCGGGGTCTCGTGACCCGGTATTCCGGCGGTGATCGGAATGGTCCGCAGGGTCTTGCCGTCCTCGGAGACCGTCATCTCGTGCTGCTTCAGGGAGATCACGACGGCTGCCTTGGCGGAGGCGGTGGGCGGCGCTTCGCCGGTCGGTGCCGCCTGGCCCGTGGACGGTGCTCCGCTCGGCGCTTTCGAGGTGGCCGGCCCGGGCGGCGCCGTGAGCCGCCCCGTGACCGGCGCCGTGGTCCGCGGTGCGAGCGCCGACCGGCTGGCCTGTCCGGGGCGCACCGGATCCTGCTGTCCGCTGCCGCCGCCGAGCGCGAGCGCGCCGCCGACCCCGACGATCGCGATCACGGCGGTGCTCGCCGTCATCGCCACCATCCGCCGCCGGTGGGCGACCCGCAGTTGCTCGCCGCGCCCGCGCACTCCGGCCGGGGAGCCGATTCCGGCCGCGTCTTCCAGACTCGTGCCCAGCCGGGCGAGGCGATCTTCGATGGTGTCAGGCATAGCTGTGGTTCTCCTTCATCTCCTCGTCCGCCGGTTCGCTCAGCACCTGCGCCAACGCCGCGCGCCCCCGGGACAGCCGGGCCTTGACGGTCCCGGCCGGCGCCCCGACCTCGGCGGCCACCTGCTCCACGGTCAGCCCCGCCAGGTGGTACAGCACGATCGCCCGCCGCTGGGCCTCCGGGATCTGCCGCAGCGCCGCGACCAGCGCCACCGAGTCCGGGCTCAGGTCCGGCACGTCGGCCGGCGGGCCGTGTCTGCGGTGGGCGATCGTCCGCCGGACGGCTTTGCGCCAGGCCGACACCTTGATCCGGTAGGCCACCACGCGCACCCAGCCCACCGGGTCGTCCATCCGTGACACCGAGTCCCAGCGTTGCCAGGCCCGCGCGTACGCCTCCTGCACCGCGTCGTCGGCCTCGCCGGCGTCCCCCAGCAGTGCGACGAGCTGCGCCGTCACCTTCCGGACCGATCCCACGTAGAAGTCGTCGAATTCCTTCTCCCGCGACACCCAGGTCCCTCCCCTCTTGCGATCAGCGCTGACATTCCCCGAAAACGCCGCGGGCCGGGCCGCGGTTGCATCGGTCCGCCCGCGGATCCGTCCCGGCCCGCCGCCCGCCGAAACCACCCGCGCCGACATGCGAGGATGTCTCCCATGGAGTTCCTCGTCATCGGCATCATCATCGCGGCCATAGCCCTCGCCGGCGCGGCCGCCCTGCTCTACCGAGCCCGAGGCCGCCGCCGCCCGGTGGAGCAGCCGTCGCGGACGCCGGTCGCGCCGCCGAAGGCGCAGGACTCGCCGGCCGGGCCGGCCGGGGCCACC
>JABFXP010000777.1 GCA_013361685.1 Catenulispora sp. | reverse complement strand
CGCCTCAGAAGCCCCGAACCCCGCGATCGTCTGATACGTCGTCGCACCATTGATCGACGCACTATCCGCCGCATACGCCGGACCGGACGGGACGATGACGGCCACGCACGCGCCGAGCACGCTCAGGCTCGCAGCAAGTGCCACGCCTTTGCGGCGACGGGTACGCCTGGTCGTTCCAAGCATGCTCCTGCTCCTTCCGCTGCCGGAATCGGATCGGGACCGGATCATCCGAGGGTCCACTGCTGGTTGCTCTGGCCGTTGCAGGTCCACAGCTGGACCAGCGCGCCGTTGGCGGTGGAGGCTCCGCTGACATCGAGGCAGAGTCCTGATTGGACGCCGGTGATGGTGCCGTTGGAGTTCAGGTTCCACTGCTGGTTGGTCTGGCCGTTGCAGGAGTAGACGATGGCCTTGGTGCCGTTGGTGGTGCCCTTGGCGTTGGCGTCCAGGCACAGGGTGGTGCCGTTGACGGTCAGGGTCAGCGCCCCGGACGAGGTGTGCGTCCAGGTCTGGTTCGCGGCGCCGTTGCAGGTGTAGATCTGCTGCTGGGTGCCCAGGGTGGTGGTCGAGTTCGGGTCGTCCAGGCACTTGCCCGCACCCACCGCGTGCAGCGCACCCGTATTACCGGTACTGACACCGCTGACGGTCCACGTGAAGGTGGTGGATCCGGTGGCGCCGGTGGTGTCGGTGGCGCTCACCACGGTGGTGAACGTGCCGCCGCTGCTCGGCGTGCCGGAGATCAGGCCGCTGGACGAGATCGACAGGCCGGGCGGCAGACCGGTGGCCTTGTAGGTCAGGGTCTGTCCGGACGCCGAGTCGGTGGCGGTGATCTGCAGGCCGTTGATCGGAGTGCCGGAAGCGGCGCTCTGGTTGCCGGGGTTGGCGACGGTGATCGTGTTGCCGGTGGAGCCGGTGCCGTCCAGGCCCATGAAGTGGATGGCGTAGGCGGCCATCTGCGTGCCCTGGATCGGGAGCTGGTGGCCGGCGCCGACGATGCTGTACGCCTCGACCTGTGTGACGCCGGAGCTGTTGTTATACCGGGTCCGGTTCCAGTTGGTCACCGGCGTGTCGCTCGACGAAGGGGTCTGGCTCACCCCGGTCACGTTCGTCCACTGCTTGATCTCTTCGCCGAGGTTGTTGTAGTTCAGCGTGGTGTCGTTCGTACCGTGCCACAGCTGCATCTTGGGCCGCGGGCCGGTGTAGCCGGGGTAGGCGTCGTTACGCACGAGGTCGCCCCACTGCTGCGGGGTCATCGAGACCTGACCGCCGGCGCACGGACCGTTCCAGCCGCGCACGGTGCCGGTGTAGAAGCAGTGGTAGGGCACGCCCATGAACGCTGCGCCCGCCTTGAACACGTCCGGGTAGTCGGCGACCATGACGTTGGTCATCATCCCGCCGGAGGATTCGCCGGTGACGTACACCGAGTTGGGGTTCCCGCCGTAGTGCTGCTCGGTGTACGTGATCATCGACATCAGGCCGACCGGGTCGCTGCCGCCGTTGCGGGTCAGCGCCTGATCGGAGGAGACGTCCCAGCAGCTGCCGCTGGGGTTGGTCGAGGGGTAGATGACGATGAACCCGTACTGGTCGGCGAGCTTGCCGAAATCGGTGCTGGAGTACATGTAGGGGCCGGTGCCCTGACACCCGTGCATGGCCAGCAGGATCGACGGGTTCGGCTTGACGTTGTTCGGCACGTAGAGGTACATGAGCAGGCCGCTCGGGTTGGTGCCGAAGTTCGTGATCTGAGTCAGCGAGGCGGCCGCGGCCGGCGGCGCCGCGGGCAGGCTCACGCCCACCGCGGCCAGGACCGTCAGGATCAGGCCCACCAGGCGGGACTTCAGAAACCGGGATCGCAGCATGGGACCTCTTCGCTCGTGGTGGGGACTGGCTTGGACTTCACGAACCGGTGCAGCTGAGCGTCGGTGTCGAGGGCGAGCCGTCGGCCAGGAAGCCGAAGGTGGCGGAGGCTCCCGGGGCCAGCGAGCCGTTGTAGGAGGCGTTGCCCACCGATACGGCCGAGCCGCTGGTCGACAGGGTGCCGCTCCAGACCTGGGTGATGCTCTGCCCGCTGCTCAGGTTCCACTTCACGGTCCAGGAGCTGATCGCCGCCGGGCCCGCGGTCACCGTCACGAGCCCTTGGAAGCCGCCGGGCCAGGAGTTCTGGGTCTGGTAGGTCGCGGTGCACGAGGTGCTGGGCGTGGACGACGTCGTCGTGGTCGGCGTCGTCGGACTGCTGCTCGAAGCACTCGAGGAGCTCGAGGAACTCGACGAGCTCGACGACCCGCCCGGCGGCGTGTACGGGCACTTGGGCTGGTAGGCCGAGATCGTGCTCGGGTCCGGCAGCGACGGGCACAGGAACTGCTCGTACCGGCTGTCGGAGTCCACGAACAGCTTCAGCCACGGGATGATCAGCTTCATCTCGACGTTGTTCGGATGCGTGTAATACACGTGGTCGGCGCCGGCGATCTGGGCGAAGTCGCTCTGCGTCGACGCCGGCAGCGTGCCGTAGAGGTTGGCGAGGTACGACGGCGTGACCGTGGTGTCGGCCTGTCCGCCGACGACGAGCGCCGGAACCTGGTCGGTGGCCATGCTGAGCCCCTGGCCCGGGTATCCGGGCGCCAGGCCGATCAGGGCCCTGAGCGACGGGCGCTGCTCGGCCGCCTCGATCACGCCGGCGCCGCCGGCGGAGTGGCCGAGCACGGACAGCCGGGCCGGGTCGACCTCGTTCCGGACCGGGCTCTGCGTGGTGAGGTAGTCCAGCGCGGCCAGCACCTCGGCGGCGCGCTGGCTGTCGCTGTCGGTGCGGGTGTTGGTCTCCACGCCGATCACGACGAACCCGAACGAGGAGAGCCAGGGGCCCATCCAGGCCTCTTCGTTGGCGAACAGCGCCGAGTAGCCGGGCACGATCGCCAACGCGCCCCAGGTGCCCTGGGAGGTGTCGGTGGGGTAGTAGATCATCCCGCCGCCGAATCCGTGCCCGGCGGGGACGGAGACCTGCGCGGTGGCGAAGGGGCCCCGCGTGGCCTCGATCATCGCCACGGTCGGGTCCGGCCCGCGCTGCGTGGACTGCGACGCCGCCGTGGTGGCCGGGGCCGGCCGGGCCGAGGCGGCACCGACGGCGAGCACTCCGGCCACCAGCATCGCCACCGCCGCCACCGCCAGCGCGGCGAGGCCGCTCGAGCGGCGCCGGGTTCCGGGCGCCGCCGGCGTGTCGGGAGATGCGGGCCTCGCGTCTCGCAGCATCGGACCACCAACCTCTTCGGGACGTCAGGGCAGCAGGCTATTGATGGGATGACGTCGTGGACTGAAAGTGCCAAGAGTGCAAGAAGATCGCAAGCGCGTCCGGCTCGCGCTCTCCGCCGCCGCTCGGCGTGGATTCCATGACATCGCAGGTCGTGACTATCAACGTGCGGTGTCAGCGGTAAGCCGTCCGGCATGTAACCGGATGGAAACAGTCGAAACTTTCACGGTTCCCACGGCAGAAGGCCTCTCTGACATCCCATGAATCGTCGCCACGGACCGGTATCGGGTGCTGGTGAGCGGCGAGCGGCGAGCAGTGCGCGGCGAGAACCGGCGACGCGGCGCGGGGAGGAACCCCAGCCGGTGAAAGGCTGGAGTTCCTCCCCGATTTCGGTGCCGGTCAGGTGGAGTCGGCTAGTGCTGCAGCGTGAGCAGACCCGGCCGCCACGGCAGCTGGTCGTAGGGGCCGCCGGCGCTGGGGCTCTTGCCCTGGTAGAGGAATTGGAGGTTGCAGGGGTCGATGGTCATGGTCTGGTCGGGGTTGTTGCGGACCAGGTCGCCGTGGCTGATGTCGTTGGTCCAGGTGGCGCCGCTGTTGGCCTTGCCGGCGAAGGGGTTGCTCTCGCTGGCGGCCTGCGGGGTCCACGAACCGCTCAGGCTGGAGGCCGTGAAGGAGCGGAAGTACCGCCCGTTGGCGCCCTCCGCCTCGACGATCATCAGGTACTGGTTCTGGCCGGAGACCTTGTAGACCTGGACGGCCTCGAACAGGTTCGGGGTCGAGTCGGTCATCACCGTGGTGTAGTTCGAGCCGAAGCTGCCGGGGAAGTTCCCGATCGGCATGCTGGCGCGGTAGATGTTGCCGTTGTCCCCGGCGAAGAACAGGTACATGTTGGTGCCGTCACCGATCAGGGTCTGGTCGATCGGG
>JABFXP010000479.1 GCA_013361685.1 Catenulispora sp. | reverse complement strand
TCCCGCATCATCCGCTCCAGCGGGTAGTCCTTCGTGTACCCGTACCCGCCCAGCAGCTGCACCGCGTCCGTGGTGACCTCCATCGCGACGTCCGAGGCGAAGCACTTCGCGGCGGCGCCGAAGTAGGTGAGGTCGGAGTCGCCGCGTTCGGACTTCGCGGCGGCGGTGTAGGTGAGCTGGCGGGCCGCTGTCAGCTTCATGGCCATGTCGGCCAGCATGAACTGGATGCCCTGGAAGTCGCTGATCGGCTTGCCGAACTGCTTGCGCTGCTTGATGTAGTCGCTGGCGTAGTCCAGGGCGCCTTGGGCGATGCCGAGGGCTTGGGCGGCGATGGTGACGCGGGTGTGGTCCAGGGTGCGCATCGCGGTGGCGAAGCCGGTGCCTTCGGGGCCGATGAGGCGGTCGGCGGGGATGCGGACGTTGTCGAAGTAGACCTCGCGGGTCGGGGAGCCCTTGATGCCGAGCTTCTTCTCCGGGGCGCCGAAGGTGACGCCTTCGTCGGACTTCTCCACGACGAAGGCGCTGATGCCCTTGCTGCGGGCTTCGGGGTCGGTGACGGCCATCACCGTGTAGAACTCCGACACGCCGGCGTTGGTGATCCAGCGCTTCACGCCGTTGAGGACGTAGTGGTCGCCGTCGCGGTCGGCGCGGGTCTTCATTCCGGCGGCGTCGGAGCCGGCGTCGGGTTCGGACAGGCAGTAGGAGAACATCGCCTCGCCGGCGGCCAGGGGGGTCAGGTACTTCTGCTTGAGCTCGTCGGAGCCGGAGAGGATCACCGGCATGGAGCCCAGCTTGTTCACCGCGGGGATCAGGGAGCTGGAGGCGCAGACGCGGGCCACCTCCTCGATCACGATGCAGGTCGCCAGGGCGTCGGCGCCCTGGCCGCCGTACTGCTCGGCCACGTGGACCGCCGCCAGGTCCGCCGAGACCAGGGCGTCCAGGGCCTCCTGGGGGAAGCGGGCCTGCTCGTCCACCTCGGCGGCGAACGGCAGGATCTTCTCCTCGCACAGCGAGCGGACCGCCTCGCGCAGCAGGTCGTGCTCCTCGGAGACCTTGAACAGGTCGAAGTCGGCGGACATTCGTTCGCTCCCTGGTTGGTTGAGGCGGGTTCGGTGGGGCGGGTGGGGCTGCTGTAGCGGGTCTCGAGCCGGGCTCGAAGAAGGTACTGGGTACCCTCGATTATCCACACTCGGTGCCACAGATACCCTGTGGTACGCACCACAAGTGCAGCACTAGCCGCTATACCGGAACCGGAGGCACCCGTGATCGAACGAGTCGGAGTGGTCGGCGTCGGCCAAATGGGGTCGGGCATCGCGGAGGTCTGTGCCCGTGTCGGGCTGGACGTGATCGTCGCCGACGAGAACGCCGAGGGCCTCAAGCGGGGACGGGACCGGATCGCGGTGTCGCTCAAGCGTGCGGTGAAGGCCGGCAAGCTCACCGAGGCCGACGCCGAGGCGGCCCTGGGCCGGATCCGCTTCACCGAGGACCTGCAGGACTTCGCCGACCGCCAGTTCGCCGTGGAGGCCGTGGTCGAGGTCGAGGAGGTCAAGACCGCGGTGCTGGCCAAGCTGGACCTGATCCTGCCCGAGGACGCCATCCTGGCCTCCAACACCTCCTCCATCCCGATCATGCGCCTGGGCACGGCCACCGCCCGCCCGGCCAACGTGGTGGGCGTGCACTTCTTCAACCCGGTCCCGGTGCTGAAGCTGGTCGAGGTGATCCCGTCGCTGGCCACCAGCGAGGACACCAAGGCCCGGGCCGTGGCCTTCGTCGAGCAGCTGGGCAAGCAGCCGGTGGTGGCCCAGGACCGGGCCGGCTTCGTCGTGAACTCCCTGCTCATCCCCTACCTGCTGGCCGCGATCCGGATGGCCGAGGGCGGCTTCGCCTCCGCCGCCGACATCGACTCGGGCATGGTGCTCGGGTGCGCGCACCCGATGGGCCCGCTGGCGCTGTCCGACCTGATCGGGCTGGACACGGTGAAGCTGGCCGCCGAGGCCATGTACGAGGAGTTCAAGGAGCCGCTGTACACGCCCCCGGCGCTGCTGCTGCGGATGGTGGAGGCCGGGCGGCTGGGCCGCAAGACCGGGCGCGGGTTCTACGAGTACCCCAGCGTCTGACCGGTGAGCGCGACCCCCCGGCCGGATCGGTGCGGGGGGTTTCTCACACCGCCGCGGGCTCGGCCCGGTCGGGCGCGGGCAGCTCCGGGCCGTCCGCCGTGCCCAGACGCCGCACCGACGCCACGGCCAGCGGCGCCAGCATCGAGGCCAGGAAGATCACGCCGGCGGTGAAGGCGACGTGGCGCGCGCCGAACGCCGACGCGAGCGGGATCACCGACAGCTGCCCGACCGGGATCGCGCAGTACGAGCCGAACTGGTCGTAGGACACGGCGCGGGACATCATCTCGTTGGGCACGTAGGTGTGCAGCGTGGTGTCCCAGCAGACGTTGCCCAGCCCGACGGCCAGGCCGGCCACGAGCGCGGCGGCGGCGATCGCCACCGCGTGCGCCCCGAGGCCGAGCAGCAGCAGCGGCACCGCGGCCAGTGTCATCGCCAGCTGGCCGGTGAGCAGCGGCCGCCGGACCGTGATCCGCAGCATCAGCACGCTCATGATCAGCGCTCCGGCCGCGCGGCAGCTCAGGATGGCGCCCCAGCCGCCGGCTCCGAAGGTGTGCTCGGCCAGGACCGGCCCGAGCAGCTGCCAGGCGCCCATCTGGACCAGGTTCACCATCGTGAAGCCGGCGGTGACCGACCACAGCCAGGAGGTGGAGCGGAAGAAGGTCCAGCCCTCGCGCAGGTCGGTGAGCAGCTTCGACGTGCTCTTCTTGCGGCGGTCCTGCACCGGGAGCAGCGACAGTATGACTGCTGCGATGAAGAAGGAGGCGGAGTCGGCGGCCAGCGCCCATCCGCCGCCGACGGTGGCGACCATGACCCCGGCGGCGCTGGGGCCGGCCACCCGGGCCGCGTTGGTGACGCTGGCGAGCATCGAGTTGGCCTTCTGCAGGCCCTCCGGAGCCACCAGCTGCGGCACGATGCCGCTCAGCGCCGGGCCGGTG
The DNA here is from genome assembly GCA_013361685.1 of Catenulispora sp. GTDB lineage: Bacteria > Actinomycetota > Actinomycetes > Streptomycetales > Catenulisporaceae > Catenulispora. The sequence continues at coordinate 12,049 of JABFXP010000479.1, read as the reverse complement.
AAGGCGCCGAGCACGCCGTTCAGGAACGACAGCGCGATCAGGTAGCCGATCGGCCGTTCCGTGAACAGGCAGTACGCCATCGCCGCCTGCGACAGTCCGGATCCGAAGTGCGTCACCTTCAGCAGCGCGGCCTGCCCGACCCGGTCGGCGACGCCGCCGCCGAGGAGCAGCAGCGCGATGTTCGGCGCCAGCGCGGCGGTGACGACGAAGCTCAGGTCCTTGGGGCTGCCGGTGAGCTGCAGGACGGCGAAGGCCAGCGCGACCGGGGTGACGGCGCTGCCGGTGACGGAGACGGATCGGGCGATGAAGAAGCGGCGGAAGGATTTGTCGCCCAGCGGGTTCACGGAGCGGCTCCCAGGAGAAGGCGGCAGACACAAAGACGGCGACCTTAGCACCGCCGGCGGTGGCCGATCACCTGGTTTTCCGGCGGTGCCGACGCTTCCCAGCCCCCTGAGATCGAAACGCTGATACGGGGATACCCGTATTACCGCTGTGAACTGGGGTTGGGACCGGATTAGCGTCGCGCATGTGCCGCCGTCCAGCGCGGGCGGCGCCCTACCCTCCTTGGAGGCCCGCAGATGCCCCTGTTCGCCGCGCCCGGCCAGACCGACGCGCTCATGAGCTACCAATCGCGGTACGACCACTGGATCGGCGGGGAGTTCGCCGCGCCGGCCGACGGCCGGTACTTCGAGAATCCGACCCCGATCACCGGCCGGTCGTTCTGCGAAGTGGCGCGGGGGACGGCCCAGGACGTGGAACGGGCCCTGGACGCCGCGCACGCGGCGGCGCCGGCCTGGGGGAAGACCTCGCCGGCGGAGCGGGCCGAGATCCTGAACAAGATGGCCGACCGGATGGCGCAGAACCTGGACAAGCTGGCGCTGGCCGAGTCGTTCGAGAACGGCAAGCCGATCCGGGAGACGCTGGCCGCCGACATCCCGCTGGCGATCGACCACCTGCGGTACTTCGCCGGGGCGATCCGGGCGCAGGAGGGCAGCCTGTCGGAGATCGACGAGGACACGGTGGCCTACCACTTCCACGAGCCGCTGGGGGTGGTGGCGCAGATCATCCCGTGGAACTTCCCGATCCTGATGGCGATCTGGAAGCTGGCCCCGGCGCTGGCCGCCGGCAACGCGGTGGTGCTCAAGCCGGCCGAGCAGACCCCGGCCTCGGTGCACTACCTGATGAGCCTGGTCGGGGACCTGCTGCCGCCGGGCGTGGTGAACATCGTCAACGGCTTCGGGGTGGAGGCCGGCAAGCCGCTGGCCTCCAGCGGCCGGGTGGCGAAGGTGGCGTTCACCGGGGAGACCACCACCGGCCGGCTGATCATGCAGTACGCCTCGGAGCACCTGAAGCCGGTGACGCTGGAGCTGGGCGGCAAGAGCCCGAACATCTTCTTCGACGACGTCTCGCGCCAGGACGACGACTTCTACGACAAGGCGCTGGAGGGCTTCGCCATGTTCGCCCTGAACCAGGGCGAGGTGTGCACGTGCCCGAGCCGGGCACTGATCGAGCGCGGGCACTACAGCGACTTCCTGGCCGCGGCGATCGCCCGGACCGAGCGGATGGTGCAGGGCAACCCGCTGGACACCGACACCATGGTCGGGGCGCAGGCGTCCAACGACCAGCTGGAGAAGATCCTGTCGTACCTGGAGATCGGCCAGACCGAGGGCGCGAAGATCCTCACCGGCGGCGAGCGCCTGGACCTGGGCGGCGAGCTGTCCGGCGGGTACTACGTGCAGCCGACCATCTTCGAGGGCGACAACCGGATGCGGATCTTCCAGGAGGAGATCTTCGGCCCCGTCGTGGCGGTGACCCGGTTCGAGGACTACGCCGACGCGATCAGCATCGCCAACGACACGCTGTACGGGCTCGGCGCCGCGGTGTGGACCAGGGACGGGAACACCGCCTACCGGGCCGGGCGGGCGATCCAGGCCGGCCGGGTGTGGACGAACTGCTACCACCTGTACCCGGCGCACGCGGCGTTCGGCGGCTACAAGAGCTCCGGGATCGGCCGTGAGAACCACAAGATGATGCTCGAGCACTATCAGCAGACGAAGAACCTCTTGGTGAGCTACTCGGCGAAGGCGATGGGATTCTTCTGATGACGGCTGTGCCGGACGCCGAGCGGTCGCCGGAGGGGACGCTGTCCCGCGTCGCGGTCACCGACGCCGCGGCCGAGCTGATGCGCACGTTGTCGGCGAAGCACGGGCCGTTGATGTTCCACCAGTCCGGCGGCTGCTGCGACGGCAGCTCGCCGATGTGCTACCTGGAGGGCGAGTTCCGGGTCGGCGCCTCGGACGTGCTGCTGGCGCGGCTGGCGGTTCCGGGGGTGGAGGAGCCGGTGACGTTCTGGATGGGCGGCGAGCAGTTCGAGCGGTGGCGGCACACGCACCTGACGGTGGACGTGGTGCCGGGGCGCGGCGGCGGGTTCTCGCTGGAGGCGCCCGAGGGGGTCAGGTTCCTGATCCGCTCGCGGCTGCTGACGGATGCCGAGGACGCGGTGCTGAACCGCTGACGCCGCAGAAGGCAGAGGGCCGCCAGGGCAGGAGGCGGCGGGTGAGCCGGGAGGCGCTCCCTACTCCCCCGCCGCCAGCGGCGGATCCAGGAACGTCAGCGTGGCCGCGCCGGTGTCCAGCCGCGCCCGCACGCCCATCGGCAGCGACTGCATGGACACCCCGTGCCCGATGTCGGCGCCGAGCAGCACCGGCACGCCGAGGCCGCCGAGCCGGTCGGCGAGCAGTTCCTCGACGTCGGCCAGCGGGCCGCAGCCCTCCCAGGTGCCGCACAGGATCCCGCGGACGCCGTCGAGATAGCCGCTGCGGCGCAGGTGGGTGAGGACCCGGTCCAGGCGGCGGCCCGGCTCGGCGACGTCCTCCAGGAACAGGATGCCGTCGCGCGCCGGGACCGAGGTCGGCGTGCCCAGCGAGGTGGAGATCAGGCTCACGGTGCCGCCGACGGTGACGCCCTCGGCGACTCCGGAGACCAGCGTGCGCGTGTCCTGGAACACCAGCTCGGTGCACTTTCCCGGGCGGGTCAGCAACCGGGACAAGCCCTCGAACGAGGGCACGCCGGGCCGGAACATCACGCTGGAGACCATCGGCCCGTACACCGACACCCAGCCCAGGTGCGTGCGGATCGCCTCGATCAGGGCCGTGACATCGGAGAAGCCGACGACGACCCGCGGCTCCGGGGTTCCGACCGCCTCCCAGTCGACCAGTTCCAGCACGCGCTGGACGCCGTAGCCGCCGCGGGCGCAGAACACCGCCGCGTAGCCGGGTTCGGACAGCGCGCGCGTCAGGTCGTCGGCCCGGACCTTGTCCTCCGCGGCCAGATACGGGTACGGACCGACGGACCGTACGGACGGGAACACCTCGGGCACCAGGCCGATGCCGCGCAGCGCGGCCAGGCCCAAGTCGATCTCCTGCCGTCCGGGCGGGCCGCTGAGCGCTATGACGGCGACCCGGTCGCCGGGCTTCAGGGCCGGGGGCGCAAGCAGTGATCGCATGATCCGACTCTCTCATGAGCGAGTCGGAATGATCGAGTGGCATTTCGGGGGGCGGTATGGGTGGCCGCAACCGGATTCGAACCGGTGTCTTCCGCCTTGGCAAGGCGGCGCGACTTCCGCTGCGCTATACGGCCGAAGAGGTCAGATTAGTTCTCGAACCGCACTGAGGTCGGCGCCTTTTCCAGCGGCTCGGGCAGGACCAGCGGATGATCCGCGGGCGGGCTGATCCGCCCGAGAACGCGACCGCCGACCGCGCCGGTGCAGGCCGGAATGGTGCCTGGCAGGCCGTGCGCGGTGAACCAGCCGATCAGCGCGAAGGCGATGGCTTCCTTGGCGTCGGACGGGACCTTGTAGGCGTCCGATCGCAGTACTTCCACACCCGGAAGCCGCTTGGCGATCCGCTTCATCAGCTCCGGGTTCTCCGCGCCGCCGCCGGAGACCGCCAGCGTGGCGATCCCGTGTTCCCGCACCGCGTCGACGACCGTCGTCGCGGTCAGCGTGGCGAGGGTGGACATCAGGTCTTGCGGAGCCACGTCCGGGAAGTCGGCCAAATAAGAGGTCAGATAGGCGTCGTGGAACAGTTCCTTGCCGGTGGTCTTCGGGGGCCGGCGGGCATAGTAGGGCTCTGCCATCAGGGCCGCCAGCAGGCCGGGGTGGACCAGGCCGGAGGCGGCCAGGCGGCCGTCGCGGTCGAACGGCCTGCCGGTGAGCCGGAGGCAGGCCGCGTCCAGCAGCGCGTTCGCCGGGCCGACGTCGAAGGCCACCGGCGGATCGGCGACCACGGTCAGGTTCGCGATGCCGCCCAGGTTCAGCGCGCCGACCGGTCCGGGCAGGCCGCGCAGCAACAGCAGGTCCAGCAGCGACACCAGCGGCGCGCCCTGGCCGCCGGCCGCCACGTCGGCGGCGCGCACGTCGGAGACCACCGGCACGCCCAGGCGCTCGGCGATCCACGCGGGCTGCCCGAGTTGGAGCGTGCCGTGCACCTGCCCGTCGGCTGTCCAGTGGTACAGGGTCTGGCCGTGCGAGCAGACCACGTCGACCGGGCCCGCCTCCCGGGTCGCGGACCAGGCCGCGTCGGCGAAGGCCTGGCCGATGCCGGTGTCCAGGCGGCAGACGGCGCCCAGGTCGGTGGCGTTCGGCGGCAGCGCGGCCAGGATCTGCGCGCGCAGCTGCCGCGGGTACGGCACGTGACCGGAGTGCCGCAGCCGCCCGACGAGCACGTCGCCGTCGAGTTCGAACTCCACCAGCGCGACGTCGATCGCGTCGTGGGAGGTGCCGGAGCTCAGACCCAGGACCCTCACGTGCTCGCGGCCCCGACCTCGATCTCGACACCGACGACGCGGCGGGCCTGCGGGTGCAGGCACGCGTGCTGGTGTTCGGCGGTGCCGGCGCCGGTATCCGTCTCTGCGTCCGTGTTCGCAGCGGTGTCCGTGCCGGCGCCGGCCTCCCCGGTCCGCGCCGCTGAAGCTGGACCTGCATCCAGCGGCACCAGCGTCGGATGCGTCGTGAAGCACTCCTCCGTCGCGAACGGACACCGCGGCTCGAACAGGCAGCCCGGTGTCGGCGACCGCTCGTCCAGCGCCCGGGTCGGCGCGGTGCGGTCCGGTCCCGGTTCCTCCAGGCCGCGCATGATCGGCACCGCCGACAGCAGGCACTGCGTGTAGGGGTGCACCGGCGTCAGGATGACGTCGTCGGTCAGGCCGCGCTCCACCACCTCGCCGCGGTAGATCACGTGCAGCTCACCGCCCTCGCCGACGTAGCGCGCGGTGGCCACGTCGTGGGTGATGAACACCAGCGAGATGCCCAGCCGGCTGCGCAGGTCGCGCAGCAGCCCCAGGATGCCCAGGCGCATCGAGACGTCGATCATCGACACCGCCTCGTCGGCGATCAGCACCTGCGGGTCGACGGTCAGCGCGCGGGCGATGACCACCCGCTGCCGCTGTCCGCCGGAGAGCTGGTGCGGGTACTTCGGCAGCACCGCCTCGGGCTCCAGGCCGACCAGCGTCAGCAGTTCCGAGGCGCGCTCGCGCCACTTCGCCGGGTCGGCGCCGGTCTGGCGGGCGCGCATCCGCAGCGGGGCGCCGAGCGTGGCCTCGATCGGCCGGGTCGGGTTCAGCGCCGAATACGGGTCCTGATGGATCATCTGGATCCGCCGGAAGTACTCGGCGCGGCGGCGCGGCTTGAGCCGGGACAGCTCGACGCCGTCCACGACCAGCTCGCCGCCGTCGAAGGTCTCCAGCCCGGTGAGGATCTTGCCGAGGGTGGTCTTGCCGCAGCCGGACTCGCCGATGAACGACACCGCGCCGCCGGCGGGCAGGGTGAAGTCGACGCCGCGCAGGGCCTGCACGGTACGTGCGCCGGTGAAGGCGCCGTGGCTGGCGTAGGTGCGGGTGATGCCGCGGGCCTCGATCATGGCTGGCCTCCCACGGCCGCGGGCGTTCCGGGGGTGCCGGACAGCACGGTGGACGGTTCGACGTGGCAGGCGCGGCGGCGGCCGGCCTCCCCCACCACCAGCGGCGGCTCGGTGTCGGCGCAGGCGGTGACGGCGAACGGGCAGCGGTCGCGGAAGACGCAGCCGACCCGGGCCACGGTGGTCAGGTCCGGCGGGCGCCCGGGCAGGGCGCGGGCGGCGTCCACGTCGCCGGTGATCCGGGCGGTGGCGCCGATCAGGGCCCTGGTGTAGGGGTGGGTGGGGCGGCGCAGCACGTCCAGCAGCGGGCCGTCCTCGACGATCCGGCCGCCGTACATCACCGCCAGCCGGTCGGCGATCTCGGAGATGGCGCCGATGTCGTGGGTGATGATCAGGGTGCTGAGCTGGTTCTCGTCGTGCACCGTGCGCACGATGTCCAGCACCGCGGCCTGGGACAGCATGTCCAGCGCGGTGGTGGGCTCGTCCAGGATCAGCACCTTGGCGTTCAGCACCAGCGCGAAGACGATGCCGATGCGCTGGCGCATGCCGCCGGAGAGCTGGTGCTGGTAGGAGTCCAGCACCCGGTCGCCGTCCATGCCCATCCGGTTGGCCAGGTCCTTGGCCCGGGCTATCAGCGCCCGCAGGTCCTTGACCTCGTGCGAGCGGCCCAGGTCCAGCAGCTGCTTGCCGATGGTCTTCAGCGGGTTCATCGAGTTCTGCGACGCTTGGAACACATAGCCCAGCTCGCCGCCGCGCACCTTGCGGAGCTGCTTGCCGGACAGCGACAGGACGTCGCCGACGCCGGCCACCTCGACGCTGCCGGCCGCCACCCGGCCGGGCTCGGGCACCGCGTTCAGCAGCGCCAGCGCCAGCGTGGACTTGCCGGAGCCGGACTCCCCGACCAGCCCGGTGATCTCCCCGGCGCGCAGGTCGAGCGAGGCGCCGGCCACGGCCGGGAGCCAGCCGGCGGACGTCTGGTACTCGATGGTGAGGTCGCGTACTTGCACCTCGGTCATGCGCGCTCCCTCAGCCGCGGGTTGAACAGTTCGTCGATGGCGTCCAGGAAGAGCACGATGCCCAGGGTCAGCAGCAGGATGCAGACCAGCGGGGACAGCAGGTAGACCAGCGCGTCGGGGCTGTTCATCGCGCCGCCGGAGAACACCGCCTGGTTCAGCATGACGCCCCAGTTGGTGCTGGAGAACGGCACCAGGCCCAGGAAGAACAGGCCGACCTCGGCGCCGATGAAGGCGATCACCGACAGCAGCAGGTGCATGGCCACGTACGGGGCGATGTTCGGCAGCAGCTCCTTGACGATGATGTGGCGGCTGGGCAGGCCCAGGCCGCGGGCGGCCTCCAGGAAGCCGCGCTCGCGCAGGGTCAGCGCCTGCGAGCGCACGGCCCGGGCGACGCCGCCCCAGCCGGTCAGGCCCAGCACCAGGCCCATCTGCCAGGGGCTGCCGAAGCTCCAGACCGTGGACAGGATGATCAGCAGCGGCAGGCCCGGGATGGTCAGCACGAAGTCGGTGACGCGCATCAGGGCGCTGTCGAGGAAGCCGCGGTGGTAGCCGGCGAGCAGGCCCACGGTGATGCCCAGCACGCTGGTGAACAGCGCGGCCAGGGCGGCGGTGGACAGCACGTACCGGGCGCCGACCACCACCTCCTGGAAGACGTCGGAGCCGGCGAAGTCGGTGCCCAGCCAGTGGTCGGCGCTGGGCGCGGCGTAGATGGCGTTCGGGTCCACGGCCAGCGAGCCGTAGAACCAGGGTCCGCAGATCGCCAGCAGGACGAAGAACAGGATGATGCCCAGGCCGATCAGCCGGCCGGGCTTGCGGGTCACGGCCTTGCGGAAGGCGTTGAGCGCCGGCCGGCGGTTGCGCAGGCGCGTGCTCAGGGCGGCGGTGGCGGCCATGTCAGCGCCTCACTCTCGGGTCGATCAGGGTGTAGCAGAGGTCGGCGACGATGTTGGCGGCGATGATGGCCACCGTGATCAGCAGGAACGCCCCGGCCATCACCGGGTAGTCGCGCACGCCGATGCTCTTGAGCAGCAGCTCGCCCAGGCCCGGGTAGTCGAAGGTCTGCTCGATGAAGAAGGAGCCGGCGAACATGATGCCGAAGGACAGGGCCAGCACCGTGAACAGCGGCAGGATGGCGTTGCGGCCGATGTAGCGGGCCCGGGTCACCGGGGCCAGGCCGCGCAGCTCGGAGGCCAGGATGAAGTCGTCGCCGAGCACGGTGATCACCGAGGACTTCATCGCCAGCAGCCAGCCGCCATAGCTCAGCAGCGCGTAGCTGATCACCGGCAGGACGGCGTGCTGGACCACCGAGCCGACGTACTCCGGGCTCCAGCCCGGTTCCAGGGTGATGTCGCTGGTGCCGGCGTCCGGCAGCAGGTGCCACTCGGTGTGGAAGACCAGCAGGAGCAGCAGGGCCAGGACGAAGGAGGGGACGCCGGCCACCAGCGAGCCGGACACGCTCAGCAGCCCGCCCCAGCGGCTGGACCGCTTGACCGCGGCGATGACGCCGGCGATCACCCCGATCAGGAAGCTGACCAGCAGGCCGGTCAGCACCGGGAGCACCGTCCAGGGCAGTGCCGACCAGATCAGGTGGCTGACCGGCACGCCGCTGTAGTAGACGGACTGGCCCAGGTCGCCGTGCAGCAGTCTGCCCAGGTAGCCCAGGTACTGGCTGAACAGCGGGTCGTGGGAGGTGAAGCCGTAGACCGCGGTGACCTTGGCGCGCGCCTCTTCGGGGTTGAAGCCCTGCATGATGTAGCTCTCGTACTGCACATCACCGGGTTTGCCGGGCAGCGCGTGCACGAGGAAGAACGTGAACGTCACCACGACCCAGACCATCACCAGCCCCGCCAGGAGCTTGCCGGCGAGCCGGCGGGCGAATCCCGTCATCTTCTTCCCCTCCCTTTTCCTGTCATCGTCCTGGCCCTGTCACTCGTTCAGGTGTTCTTCAGGGCCTTTACTTGGCCTGGATGTAGCCCTGCATCATCCACACGCCGGGCGGGTTGAGCAGCAGCGCGTCCGACCCGGTCTTGGGGAAGTTCGTGAAGTGCTTCTCGGTGAAGAACCCGACCTTGGTGTAGTTCCAGATCTGGATCATCGGCAGCTCCTGGTTGGTGGCCGCGGCGAGCTGGGCGATGATCGGCTTCTGGTCGGCCACCGGGGTCACCGACAGGTCGGCGGTGAGCTGGCCGGGGTCGATGGTCTGGCCGTTGACGGTGTAGGTGGCCGGGGTGTGGAACCAGTTCGCCGGCGAGGTGTCGCTGTGCGTGGCCTTGCCGTTGACGACGCTGAAGCCGTCGGCGGCGCCGTAGATGCGGTTGTAGGCCTTGTCGGTCTGCGGGCCCAGGGCGGTCAGCCACCAGCCCACCGCGTACTTCCCGGCGCCCATCTCCTTCTGGTAGGTGGCGAAGTCGGCGGTGATCGCCGGGGTGGTCTTGATGCCGAAGGCGGTCAGCTCGTTGGCCACGATGGTGGAGGCGGCGATCCAGTCCGAGAAGCCGTTCACGGTCTGCAGGGTGATCGTCCAGGGGCTGCCGTCGGGCAGGTGCCACTGGCCGGCGCCGTCCTTGGTGAAGCCGGCGCCCTGGAGCAGGGAGGCGGCCTTGGCCGGGTCCGGCTTGTAGGCGTTCAGCGCCGACTTCTGGTCGCTGGACAGGAAGGCGTCGGTCTGGGAGCCGATCAGGCCGGTGGTGTACGGGGCGGCGATGCCGCCGACCGGCTCGCCGACCTTGGTCACCGCGTCGCGGTCGATCACGTAGGCCAGGGCCTGGCGGACCGCGGTGTTGTTGTACGGGGCCTGCTTCTCGTTGAAGGCGATGGAGGCGCTGACGTAGCTGGGGGCGTCGGTGCGGGTGTAGCCGGCCTTGACGACCTGGTCGGCGATGTTGGTCGGCATCGAGGTGTAGGGGGAGCTGTCGAGCTCGCCGTTGGTCAGGAAGCCCCAGATCTGCTGGTTGCCGGTGTAGTGCCGCAGGATGACCTGCTTGGGGGCGACCTTGTCGACGGCGAAGAAGTACTGGTTGCGGTCCAGCAGCGCCTCGCCGGGGCCGACGCGGGTGAGCACGAACGGGCCGGCCGAGACGTCCTTGGCCGGGGCGAAGGCGGCGATGGTCTTGCCCTCGGCGCTGAGCTTGTCGGCGGCGGCCTTGGCCGCGGCCGGGTCCGGGCCCTGCACGGCGGCGATCTGGGTCCAGATGTCGGCCGGGAGCTGGGGGCTGTAGACCTTGTCGTTGACGATGGTCGCGGAGAGCACCAGCCGCTGGAAGTACAGGTTCTTCACGCCGGGCAGCTGGTCGATCTCGATCTTGCCGCCGCCGAGGTCCTTGACGTCGGAGACCTCGAAGTTGGTGCCCTGCACGATGGTGCCGCCGGCGCCGGCGACGGGGCCGGCGGTGCCCTGGGTGTAGGCGATGGCCAGCGAGGTCTTGATGTCGGCGACGGTGACCGGGGTGCCGTCGGACCACTTGGCGTTGGGCTGCAGCTGCACGGTCAGGCCGGTGTCGGTGGCGGTCCAGCTGGCGGCCAGGCCCGGGAACAGGTCGTTGGGGTCCAGCGGGTTGTACTTGTCGAAGCCCAGACGCATCTGGTCGTAGCCCAGGAACATGTTGGGCGAGCTGTTGAACGGGTTCATCGGAGCGCCGGCGGTGATCTGGTAGTTGGCGTCGATGCTGGTGTAGACGCCGCCGTCCTTCTTGGCACCGCCGCCGTCGCCGTTGTTGGTTTTCTTCGCCGAGCTGGAACAGGCGGACAACGCGGTCAGGGCTACCGCCGCGGCCAGGCCCGCGACCAGTGTTCTTTGCCGGGACATGGTCCTGACATCTCCATTCGGGTCGGTTGGGACGGGGGCTGTTCACCGGCCCCACCAGCCGCGTTTCCGGGGCGGTACGGCCGCTATGGGGTTGTGCGGGGTGCTTGGTTCACTTCGGTCCGCGAGCACGGCGGGGCCGCCTCGGTGCACCGAACCGTAGAGCGCGCGATCCACCTTCGTCAATGAGTTGCGTGAATCCTGTTCATTCCGTAACTTGCCAACGACACGGCCGCCCGCCACTGTCGTGACCCGAGAGGAACGCCTCCCATGAGCCCCCTGCCCCCACCGACCGCCGACCGGGTGGCCGCGCCGACCGAGGAGCGCAACCCGGCGACCGCGGACATCGACGCCGTGCCGACGGTGGAGGTGCTGCGCCGCCTGAACAACGAGGACGCCCGCGTCCCCACCGCGGTGGCGGCGCTACTGCCGGCCCTGGCGACAGTGGTCGACGAAACCGTGCGCCGCCTGCGCGCCGGCGGTCGCGTCCACTACTTCGGCGCCGGCACCTCCGGCCGCGTGGCGGTGATGGACGCCGCCGAACTGATCCCCACCTTCGGCCTGCCGCCGGGCGTGGTGGTCGCCCACATCGCCGGCGGGCCCAGCGCCCTGACCATCCCCGTCGAGGGCGCGGAGGACTCGGTGCAAGGCGGGGAATCGGACGCAGCCGAGGTCAGCGCGGGCGACGTCGTGGTCGGCCTGACCGCCAGCGGCCGCGCCCCGTATGTGGCTGGAGCGCTCCAGGCGGCACGCGCAGCGGGGGCGTACACGGTCCTGGTGTCGGCCAACCCGAACGCGGCCCTGGCCACCGCGGCCGACGTCCACTTGGGCGCCGACACCGGCCCGGAGGCCATCGCCGGCTCGACCCGCCTGAAGGCGGCCACCGCACAGAAGCTGATCCTCAACGGACTGTCCACCGCGACGATGATCGCCCTGGGCCACACCTACTCGAACCTGATGGTCGACCTCGCCCCCACCAACGGCAAGCTGCGCGGCCGCGTGCTGACCATCCTCACCGAGGCCACCGGCCTGCCCGAGGAGACCTGCGCGCAGGCTCTCGCCGAGGCTGATGGTGAGCTCAAGACGGCGCTGGTGTGTCTGCTGGGCGCGATGGCGCCTGCCGCAGCTCGCCGGGCGCTGGCCGCCGCGTCTGGACAGGTGCGGGCGGCTTTGGCGGCCTCCGCGCGGACCTGAGCCCCGCGCGGGGGCTTGCTTGTTTTGGTGGGGGTGGGGGTTGGGGTGGGAGTGGGGCTTGGGGGTGGCTTGCTGTTGGGGTGGTGGTTTTAAAGGCCTTTACGACCTTCGGCCATGGTTGG
>JABFXP010000092.1 GCA_013361685.1 Catenulispora sp. | reverse complement strand
ATAACCAACACCACCCAGAACCCGATCGAAATCAGCGAGCACACCAGCCCGGCAACGGCCATCCCCTTACCTTCCTGGTTCTGCCGCCCGCACTGGGAAATACCGACACCACTGAAGATGATCCCCAGCACCGCCAGCACCGGCCCGAGGAACCAGGCCCAGAACAGCACCAAGCTGATGATCCCGAGCACCATGCCCGCCACCGCATTGCCGTTCGTCCGCTGCACCATCATCGGCGGACCGTAGTACGGCGGCGGGTAGCCGGGCGGGCCGTAGCCGGGCTGTGGCCCGGGACCGTATCCGGATTGCGGACCATATCCAGCTTGCTGCCCGTAACCCGATTGCGGCCCGTAGCCCGCTTGCGGACCATAACTTGCCTGCTGGCCGAAGGCACCCGGTCGTGGATCGTGAACCGGAGGCGCAGCAAAGGGCGGATCCGGAAGCGGTCGCGCCGTAGGCAGAGCGTCGCTGGTGGGCGGAGCGTACTGCGGAGTCTGGAAGCCTGCTGACGTCGGCGGAGCGTCGCTGCTCGGCACATCCCAGGGAGCGGTTTGGGTATACGGATCCTGATCCTGACCGTAGCGTGGATCCCCGGCCGGAGAACCGCCTTCGCCCTCGTAGCTCATCAGCGTCCTGCCTCCCCATCCTGCCACCGCCCGCCCGCGCGGGCGGCCCGCTCAGTATTCCGCTCGCAGCAGCGGCTGACCAGGGCTTGAGGCGATTTCGGCCGTCTGTGCGAAGTGGCGCGGGTGTGGCGTGGACGAGACGCCGACGTCAAGGCCGCATCTCATAAGCCCCGGACAAGGACACCACCCGCTCCCACAACCGTCCGAAGCGCGCGGCGTCCACCACCGGCTTACGCACCGCGCTCAACGCCCACTCCTGCTGCGCCGGCGTGGAGGACGGCTTGCCATGCAACGCGACCGCATAGCTGGAGAAATCCCGGACCAGGACGTCGAAGATCTGGTCCACGACCTCGTCATCCAGTCCGGTGAGCTGCGCCTGCTCCAGCACCAGCTGCCCGTAGACCACCAGCGTGAACAACTGGCCCACATTGAGCAGAAAGTCAAGATCCTGCTGCTGCGCCTCATCCGGCGGGCAGTCGGTCAAGAATTGTGTCAGTGCCTCGGCCTGCTCCGTGAAACGGACGACGTTCGGCACTCCGGCGGCCTGGCGGTAGGCGGTACGCCAGTCGTGGAAACGCACCTTGCCCAGCCCCCGCGCCGGACCCTGCTGGAACAGGAATGTGTCGTCGGCGGCGTCGAGGCGGGTCGGGACGTCGGCGTATTCCTGGGGTGCGAACAGGTAGTTCGGCATGAACTTCAGGACCAGGGCGAGGTTGACGTGGACCGTGCCCTCCAGTTTCGGCAGGGCCCTGATGTAGTGGGTGGCGCCGGCGAAGTAGGTGTCCTTCTCGAAGCCGCGCGCCGCGATGACGTCCCACAGCAGATCGATGACCTGCTCACCCTCCGACGTCACCTTCATCTTGGTGATCGGATTGAACAGCAGGTACCGCCGATCCTCCGGCCCGGCACTGCGGAAGTAGTCCACAGCGCGGGCGCTGAACAGCTTCATCGCGATCAGCCGCGCATAGGCGTCCACGAACGAAGCGCGGACGTGCCCGAAGTCGGTGACCGGGTGACCGTAGAGGATGCGGTTGTGCGCGTGGGTGATCGCCTCGTAGAAGGAGTGCTCCGCGATCCCGACCGACGCCGTGCACAGGTTGAACTTACCGACGTTGACGGTGTTCAACGCCGCACTGAAGGCATCAGCCCCCGTGTGCAGAATGTCGGCCTCGGTGACCGGGTAGCCGTCGAGCTTGAACTCACTGACGTACATCTGCGACGCGACGACGTTCTGCACCAGCTCGAACTTCTCGTGGCGGCTGTCCACGGCGAAGAACACGTAGCCGTCCGGCCCTTCCACATCAGCCCGCCGCCCGAAGACCGACACCATCCCGGCCACATTCCCGTTGCCGATGTAGTACTTGCCGCCGGTGGCTGTGAATCCGCCGTTGCCATCGGGCGTGAGGATCATGTCAGTGCTGTAGACATCAGCCCCATGCTCCTTCTCCGACAGCCCGAACGCGAAGACATGACCCTCGTCCAGCAGATGCGCGGCCCGCTCCCGCGCCTCGTCGTTGCCGCTCATCCACACCGGCCCGAGACCGAGCACCGTGACCTGCCACGTGTACCAGTACGGCAGCCCGTAGAACCCGAGAATCTCACTCAGCGCCGCATTACGCGCGGTGTCCCAGCGCTGAGCCCCAGCCGCCGCCCCGAAGGCTTCAGCCTCCGGCGTCTGGAACGTGGCGAACAGCTTCTCCTTCGCCGCGAACCTCAGGAAATCGGCATACCAGACCCGGTCCAGGTCCTCCTCCAGCAGCCGCCGCTTACCCCGTCCCTCGAACCAGTCGATGACGGCCAGGAGCAGCCGCTGCGTCTCCTCGTCGAACTGCGAGGCGTCGAAGGTGCGCGGGTTGAACAACGCGGCCGGGTCGTGAGTCATGCCGTGATGCTACCAGCGGGTAACTTGCTGGTCGGGGAGGTGTGACGGGCGACACCGCCCCGGCCGGCCTCATCGGAAATTCGCCCGCGTCCGGATCTTCGAGATCGCCAGCAGCACCGCGAGCGTGATGGTCATCATCACGGCGGTGACGGCGGCGGCGACGAACTGGTGACCGCGGTCGTCCAGGGCGTAGATGCGCAGCGGGAGCGTCGTCCAGTGGGAGGTGTAGACCATCGCCGTCGCACCGAGCTCACCCATCGACAGCGCGAAGCACAAAGCGAGCGACCCCGTCAGCGCCGGGAGCAGCAGCGGCAGCTTCACCCGCAGCAGCGAGTAGTACGGCCGAGCACCCAGAGACGCCGCGGCCTGCTCGTAGGCGGGGTCCAGGCGGGTGATGGCAGCCGACAGCTGTTGGAAGGCGTAGGCGGTCACCAGGATGCAGTGGGCCATCACCACGATGGTGCTGGTGCCGTTCAGCAGGACCGGGCCCTGGGAGAAGGCGACCAGCAGCGCCAGCCCGACGACGACCGAAGGCACCGCGATGGGCAGCATGAACACGGTCTGGATCAGGGCTTTGCCGCCGCGGTTGCGCATCGCGTCCAGGGCCAGGGCCGCCCAGGTGCCGACCGCCAGGGCTATGACGCTGGACACGAACGCGGTGATCAGGGACGTCTCCAGCCCGTCCAGCGGATCCTTGTGGAAGGCCGCCGTGATGTTGGAGAACGTGTACGAGGACGGAAACGCCCCATTCCACTGACGCGTGAACGCCGCCAGCACCAAGATCCCGAACGGCAGCACGAACAGCAGCAGGAAGAAGAACCCGAAGACCGCCCAAGCGATCCTCTGCGCCCTACGCGTGTACAGCAGCACGACGACCTCCAGACATCCGGGCGAGGAGCACGCGGTAGCCGGCGAACAGGGCCAGCGACAGCACGACGTTGATGACCGCCAGGGCGCAGGCCCCGGCGTAGTTGGTCTGCTCTTTGGCGAAGTTCTCGATGAGCACCGGGAGCGTCTGGTACTTCGCCCCGGTGAACGAGACGATGCCGTACTCGTTCATCGTCAGCATCAGCACCAGCGACCCGCCGGCGAACAGCGCGGGCAGCGCCTCGGGCAGGATCACCTGGCGGATCACGCGGCCGGGCCGCGCCCCCAGCGAGGCGGCGACCTCCAGCTGCCCGGAGTCCAGCTGCGAGAACGCGGTCAGCAGCGGCCGCATCACGAACGGCGTGAAGTAGATCAGCTCCGCCAGCCAGATGCCCCACGGCGAGTACTCGATGAAGTCGATCGGTGTGTCGTGCTTCCCGCCGGTGAGTGAGGACGCGATGTGGTTCACCATCCCGACCCGGCCGTACAGGAACATGATGGACACGGTGATCAGGAACGACGGGAACGACAGGAACACGTCGACGAACCGCGACACCGCCCGCGCGCCGGGGAACGGCACGAACGCGATGATCAGCGCCAGCAGGAAACCCAGCACCAGGCACCCGGCCGTGGAGTAGACCGCCATCTCGATGGTGTTCTTGACCACGGTGCGCGTACCCGGGTCCTTCAGCGTGTCCGAGAACGACGTCGTCACCTTGAACGGGTTCGCCGGATCCGGCGGGCTGCCCTCGATCGCCTGCTTCACGACCAGATACAGCGGATACAGGAACGCCGCCGCCAACAGCAGTATCGGGGGAGTGGACCACAGCCACGCGGTCGAGAACCGCGCCTTGTTCGCAGCGGCCGGCCCGGAGCGGCCGCCCGGCGCGGTCGGCGTCGCCGGCGGCAGCTCGGTCACGGCGCTCATCGCGCACCGCCCTCGGCGAGCGCCGCCCCCGACCCCGGAATCAGCACCGCATCCTGCGCCGAGAAGTGAAACCACACCGTCTCCCCGATCCCCGGCGGATTCCGCAACTCGTTCGCATCCAACCGCACCTCATGCCCGTGCACCTCGGCGAACACCCGGTGCGACGACCCCCGCCACTGCACCTCGGTCACCCGCGCCTGGAAAGCGTTGTCGTGATGCTCGGCCGCCGCCAGCTCCAGCAGATGCGGCCGCAGACACAGCGTCCGCGCCTCGCCCGCCGCCACCGCCTCGGCGCTGGTGGCGGCCACCGGCTGGCTTTGCGTCCCGATCCGCACCGCGGCCCGGAACGAGCCGTCGGCGTGCGGCGCGCACTCGGCGACGGTGACCGGCAGCAGGTTCGAGTTGCCGACGAACCCGGCGGCGAACTCGGTGCCGGGCCGCTTGTACAGCTCCCGCGCCGTGCCCACCTCGACCAGCCGCGCGTCGTTCATCACCGCGATCCGGTCGGCCAGGGTCAGCGCCTCGATCTGGTCGTGGGTGACATACAGGATGCTGACATCGGGCAGTTCCCGGTGCAGCCGCGCCAGCTCGGCCAGCATGCCGCTGCGCAGTTGCGCGTCCAACGCCGACAGCGGCTCGTCCAGCAGCAGCACCGAAGGCTGGATGGCCAGCGCCCGGGCGATCGCCACCCGCTGCTGCTGCCCGCCGGACAGCTCGCGCGGGTAGCGCTGCGCGAACGGGGACATGCCGGTCATCCGCAGTGCCTCGGCGACCCGCCCGGGGATCTGCGCCTTGGCGACCTTCTGCGCCTTGAGCCCGAACGCCACGTTCTGCTCCACCCGCATGTGCGGGAACAGCGCGTACTGCTGCACCACCATGCCCAGGCCGCGCTTGTACGGCGGCAGGTCGGTGACGTCCCGGCCGCCGGCGTACACCCGCCCGGAGGCCGGCCGCACGAACCCGGCGACCGCCCGCAGCGCGGTGGTCTTGCCCGAGCCGGACGGCCCGAGCAGCGCCACCACCTCGCCGGGCGCCACCTCCAGCGAGAAGGAGTCGAGCACGACGGTGCCGTTGTAGGCGACGGTCACGTCCTCGAAGCGGATGCCGCCGCCCCCGGGGCTCGCTGATCGTCGGTCGGTCCGGCCTGCCTCAGCCTCGGTCATGGCTCACTCCTGTGCGGTTCGCTGGTACGGAAATGCGGATAGGTGTCCCGCCCCGGGGGAAGCGGGCGGGACACCTGGTGCGGCGGACGCTGCGACACGGCCCGCAGGTTGAAGAACAAGCAGGTAGAAGAAGGAGTAGTTAGAAGAACGAGTAGGTGGAAAATGAGTACAGATCAGCTCGGGGTGCCGGTGGCGATGTTCCACGCCTTCACGTCGCTGTTGTAGTTCTTCGCCACGTCGTTCCAGTCCACCGGGAACACGGTCACCCCCTGAAGCAGGGAGCTGATGGCGGTGTAGTTGTCGTCGGTGGGCTTGATGTCGGTGCGGGTCGGGAACCCGTAGGCGATCTTCGAGGCGTCGAGCTGCGCCTGCTCGGACAGCAGGAAGTCGATCAGCTTCTTGCCGTTGTCGGCGTGCGGCGCGCCCTTGACCAGACCGGCCATGTACGGCAGCGCGAAGGTGGTGGGCTTGCCGTCGGCGCCGGCCGGGAAGAAGATCTTGTTGTTCGGGTACGACGTCTTGCCGTCCACGTAGTTCATCTGGACGTCGCCGTTGGCCACCCACAGATCGCCGGTGTTGACCTTGGACTCCAGCGCGCCGGTGGACTTGGACGGCCCGACGTTGTTGGACTGGAGCTTCTTGAAGAAGTCGAAGGCCGCGTCCCGGCTGCCGAAATCGTGGATCGCCTTGATCATCACGCCGGTGCCGTCGCCGGCCACGCCGGGCGTGGAGTACTGGAGCTTCTTGGCGAACTTCGGGTCCAGCAGGTCGTTCCAGGTCTTCGGCGGACCGTCCGGCAGCATCTTGGTGTTGTAGATGAACGACAGATAGTCGCCCATGACCGCTTCCCACTGGCCGTTCTTGTCCACCAGCGAAGGATCGACCTTGTCGACGCAGACCGGGCTGTAAGCCTGGAGCAGGCCCGAGGCCTCGGCCTTCTGGATGAACGGCGGCAGCGTGACGATGACGTCCGCCTTCGGGTTCGCCTTCTCCTGGTCGACCTTGGTCTCCACGCCGCCCGAGCCGTCCTCGGCGTACTCGACCTTGATGCCGGTCAGCGCGGTGAACTTCTTGAACTCCTGGTTGTACCAGTTGTTGTCATCCTTGGTGTCGTACAGGCCGTCGGCGCTGTAGATGCTCACCGTCCCGTTGGAGCCCTCAGCCTTCGGGGCGTCCGTGGCCGCCGCGGCGCCCAGCGCCGGGCACGCGGCCGCCGGAGCGGCGGCCGGCGCGGTGCCCCCGCCGGCCGACCCCGCGGCGCTGGAACCGGACTTCGACGAGGAACAAGCGGTCAGCCCGGTCAGCGCCAGCCCGCCGGCGGCGATGAGCGCGCCGAAGCGGCGGGACAGTACTTGCGACATGGGTATGCCCTTCTAGATGGGAAATCTCCAGGTTTGGGGGACTCGGAGCGGTACCTTCGCGGTTGCAAGTGACTGACAGGCGTTCGCCTGGTGAACATCCGGGTTCGGACATCGCGGTGCAGGGGGTGATCCGTGCTCCGAAGTGTTCCGCCCGCAGGCAGGGCGGCCAACCGCCTTACGGGCTATGACCGCCATAGCCGAAGGCTTCGCCGCAGGTCGGCGCCCTGTGTCAGCCCTCGGTTAACGGACTGTTCACCCCCACCGGGCTCCATAGCGGGGCGCTATCAAGTCCATGCCGAAGACCGGTCTTGGCGGGAGCCCGCCCCCACCCCAAGGTAGGAACCATGGTTGATCTTCCCCCTGTCCGGCCCGAGCACCTCGGCAACTTCGTCGCCGGCGCCTGGGCACCGGCTGTCTCCGGCGGCACCCGGCCGAACGTGAGCCCGGCCGACACCGCCGACGTGCTCGGCCACTTCGCCGAGTCCACCGCCGCCGACGCGGCGCGCGCCGTGGACGCCGCCGAGGCCGCGCTGCCGGCCTGGCGGGCCCTGGGGCCGATCAAGCGCGCGGAGTTCCTGCGCAAGGCCGAGCGGATCATCGGCGAGCGGGAGGACGAGTTCGCCCGCGCCATCAGCCGGGAGCAGGGCAAGCTCCACAAGGAGGCGCTCGGCGAAGTGCGCCGCGGCATGGCGATCCTGGACTTCACGGCTGGGGAGGGCCGCCGGCTGAACGGCTCCACCACCCCGGCCGAGGAGCCGCGGACGGTCGTGATGACCTTCCGGCAGCCGATCGGCGTGGTCGGCCTGATCACGCCGTGGAACTTCCCGCTGACCATCCCGATCTGGAAGGTGGCGCCGGCGCTGGTCGCCGGGTGTACCAGCGTCCTGAAACCCTCGCCGTTCACTCCCTACTCGGCGGCGCTGCTGGTGCAGGCGTTCGCCGACGCCGGACTGCCGCCCGGGGTGCTGAACCTGGTCCAGGGCGACCGCGAACCCGGAGAGGCGCTGACGAACGACCCGCGCGTGGCCGGCATCTCCTTCACCGGTTCGCTGCCGGTCGGCCGCGCCATCCACCAGGCCGGCGCGGGCCGGCTGATGAAGACGCAGCTGGAACTCGGCGGCAAGAACGCGGTGCTGGTGCTCGAGGACGCGGATCTGGACAAGGCCGCCGCCGCGATCGTGTTCGGCGCCTTCGGGCAGGCCGGGCAGCGGTGCTCGGCCACGTCGCGGGTCGTCGTGGACGTCCGCGTCAAGGAAGCCCTGCTGGACAAGGTCGTCGCGAAGGTCGCCGCGTTGACGGTCGGCAGCCCCTTCGACCCGGCCGCCGACGTCTGCCCGGTGGTCAACGAGGATCGGATGACCGCCTGCCTCGACGCCATCGTCAAGGCTCAGGAAGCCGGGGCGAAGGTCGCGGTCGGCGGCGGACGGCACACCGACGGCGTCCCGGACGGCTTCTATGTCCAGCCGACGGTCCTGCGAGACGTGCCCTGGGACTGCGAGATAGCCCAGGAGGAGATCTTCGGCCCGGTGCTGTCCGTCATCGACTGCGACGGCTTCGACGACGCCATGCGGATCAGCAACTCCGTGAAGTACGGCATGTCCGGCACCATCTTCACCCAGAACCCGGCGCACATCTTCGAGGCGCTGGAACGCTTCGAGGCCGGCATGCTGCACGTGAACCGGCCCGGCGTCGGCGCCTACGCGCACCTGCCCCACATGGGCGCCAAGCAGTCGCAATACGGCGCGCCCGAGTGCTCCCCGGAAGTCTGGGACTTCTACACCGAATGGCGGTCGGCGTGCATCAGCTACTGACCACCCCCCAGGTGCTGACCGCCGCCGAGGCCGTCGAGCGGTTCGTCGAACCCGGCGCGGTGCTCGGCCTGGGCGGCCAGAACATCAACCGCTGCCCGATGGCGCTGGTGCACGAGGTGGTGCGGCAGCGCATCGGCGAGCTGACGGTCGTCGGCTGCAACCTGTCGCTGCCGCTGGACTTCCTGGTGGCCGCCGGGCTGGTGGTCCGCACCGAGCAGGGCAGCGGCAACCTGGAGAAGTTCGGCACGCTGTTCAGCTGGCGCCGGGCCGTGGAGGCCAACCGGATCGCCGTGCGCGACTACTCCCACCTGTCGATGGCCTCCCGCTTCCTGGCCGGCGCGATGGGTTTGCCGTTCATGCCGGTGCGCTCGCTGCTCGGCTCCTCGGTGCTGGACCGCCTGGTCGCCGAGGACGACGCGGTGGTCACCCCCGACCCCTGGAGCGGCGAACCGGTGGTGCTGGTGCGCGCCTGCACCCCGGACGTGTCGCTGATCCACGCCAACCTCGCCGACACCGACGGCAACGTGGTGATCGACGGCGTCACCAGCCACGAGATCGACATGGTCCGGGCCTCCCGGCACGTCATCGTCTCGGTCGAGGAGGTGCTGCCCGCCGGGGCGTTCGACGGCCAGCCCGAGCGCGTCACCATCTCCGGCGCCTACGTCAGCGCGGTCGTCGCGCAGCCCTGGGGCGCCTGGCCGACCAGCGTCTACCGCAAGTACGACTACTACGAACCGGAGATCGACGGCTACCAGAAGGGCGCGAAGGCCGGCGACGAGGGCCCGCGCGCGTTCCTGGCCGGGTCCGTGGAGTCCCACCCCGATTTCGACGCCTACCTGGCCGCGACCGACCCCGAGGGCTCGGCGCGGACCGCGATGGCCGAGCAGATGCGGAGCCTGCTGTGACCGTGACCGACACCGTCGGGGGCGCGGTCGGCGCCCTGCCCCGCGAACTGCTGGTGTTCGAGGGCGCGCGGCAGATCCGCGACGGCGACTGCGTGATCGCCGGCACCGGACTGCCGCTGCTGGCCGGCCTGGTGGCGCAGCGCACGCACGCGCCGAGCGCGCGGCTGCTCATCGAATCAGGGGTCGTGTTCCCGAAGGTGGTGCCGACGCCGCTGTCCGTCGTGGACCCGCGGATCATGCACGCGCCGTCCAAACTCGGCTCGCTGATCGAGTCCCTGGGCGGCTTCGTGCAGCGCGGCCTGGTCTCCACCGGCTTCCTGGGCGGCGCCCAGATCGACGCCCGCGCGAACATCAACTCCACGTGGATCGAGCGCGGCACCGGGCGGGTCCGCCTGCCGGGCAGCGGCGGCGCCAACGACATCGCCTCGCACTGCGCCACCATCGTCATCCTGACCAGCCACGAGAAGCGCCGCTTCCCCGAACGCTGCGACTACGTCACCTCCCCCGGATTCCTCGACGGCCCCGGCGCGCGCCGCCGCGCCGGCCTGAACCCGGTCCGGGTGAAGGTGGTCACCGACCTGTGCGTGATGGAGGGCGACGACACGGTCGGCGAGCTGACCGTCACCGCCCTGATGCCCGGCGCCACGGTCGAGGACGTGCTCGCGCACACCGGCTTCACCCCGCGCATCGCCGACACCCTCGGCGTGGTCGCCGCACCCGCTCCCGGGCAGTTGGCGCTGCTGCGCGACGTGCTCGACCCCGAGTCCCGCTACTTCCCCGAACGACTCAAGAACGGAACCGCCCATGAGTGAGCCCCTGCGAGAGCAGACCCCCTTCCACTGGAAGTCCAACATCGCGTGGAAGAACCGCGACCGGATCGTGGTCCGCGGCTACGACGTCAACGAACTCACCGGCAACCTGGACTTCGGCCAGATGCTGTTCCTGGTGCTCAAGGGCGAGCTGCCGACCGAGGCGCAGGCCAGGATCACCAACGCGATGATGGTCTCGCTGGCCGAGCACGCCATGTCCCCGTCCTCGGCCACCGTCCGCTTCGCCACCTCCGGCGGCGCCGAGCTCAACGGCGCGGTCTCGGCGGGCGTCGCGGCGATCGGCCGGCTGCACGGCACCGCCGACCGCCCCGCGACCATGTACATCGGCGTCCGGAGACGCGCCGAGGACGAGGGGATCTCCATCGAGGAGGCCGCCGCGCTCACCGTCCGGGAAATGCGCGCCCGCCGCGAGAACATGCCCGGCTTCCACCACGCGCAGCACATCCGCGACCCGCGCACCGTGCGGCTGCTGGAGCTCAGCGACAAGTGGGGGATCAGCGGCACCTACGTCGCCATCGCCCGCGCCATGGAGGACGCCACCGAGGAGGTCTTCGGCCGCCGGCTGTGGATCAACGGCCCCGGCGCGATGGGCTGCATCGGTTTGGACGCCGGCTATTCGCCGCTGGAGATGAAGGCGATGTTCATCACCTGCCGCACGCTGTCGCTGTGCGCGCACTCCATCGAGGAGTCCACGCGCGAGAAGGGCTGGCGGGCCTCGGAGAATTCTGACATGGTGCAGCCGCTGTCGCTCCAGATGCAGGGCCCTGACTGGTACGACGGACCCGCGGACCGCGGCCTGCCGTCCGCGTTCGTCGACTGATGGCGACGGCTTTCCCTGAGCGTGCGCAAGTAGTCGTCATCGGCGGCGGCATCGTCGGCTGCTCGGTGGCCTACCACCTGACCAAGCTCGGCGTGTCCGACGTCGTCGTCCTGGAACAGGGCCGGCTGTCCTGCGGCACCACGTGGCACGCCGCCGGCCTGGTCGGCCAACTGCGCGCGCAGGAGTCGATGACCCGGCTCATGAAGTACTCCACCGAGCTCTACGCACGGCTGGAATCCGAGACCGGCTTGGCCACCGGCTGGAAGGAGTGCGGGTCGATCCAGGTCGCCCGCACCCCGCAGCGCATGGAGTACATCAAACGCTCCGTCGCCTCCGCGCGCGCCTACGGCGTCGAGGCCGAGCTGATCTCGCCGCGCGAGGCCGGACAGCGGTGGCCGGTGATGGCCACCGGCGATCTGGTCGGCGCGGTGTGGCTGCCCGGCGACGGCAAGGCCAACCCGACCGACCTGACGCAGTCGCTCGCCAAGGGCGCGCGGCAGGGCGGGGCGAAGGTCGTCGAGGGCGTGAAGGTCACCGGGATCACGGTCGTGGACGGCGTCGCGCGCGGTGTCCGCACCGATCAAGGCGACATCGACTGCGAGACCGTGGTCGTCGCGGCGGGTCAGTGGTCGAAGAAAGTCGGCGCGATGGCCGGCGTCACCGTGCCGCTGCACTCCGCCGAGCACTACTACATCGTCACCGAGCAGATCCCCGGCGTGCACCGCGACCTGCCTGTGCTGCGCGACCCGGACGGCTACGTCTACTTCAAGGAGGAAGTCGGCGGGCTGGTGATGGGCGGTTTCGAACCGGACGCCAAACCCTGGGTCGGACCGCATGACATCCCCGAGCCGTTCGAGTTCGCGCTGCTGGACGAGGACTGGGACCAGTTCGCGATCCTGATGGAGAACGCGATCATCCGGGTCCCCGCGCTGGAAACCGCCGGGGTCGTGAAGTTCTACAACGGCCCGGAGTCCTTCACCCCGGACGGCGCCTTCCTCCTCGGCGAGGCGCCGGAGGTGCGGAACCTGTATCTGGGATGCGGCTTCAACTCCGCCGGGATCGCCTCGGCCGGCGGCGCCGGTCTGGCGCTGGCCGAGTGGATCGTCGCCGGCGAGCCCGAGCGCGACCTGTCGAGCGTCGACGTGCGCCGGTTCGCGAAGTTCCACGACAACGAGACCTGGCTGCGCGAACGCGTGAAGGAAGCGCTCGGACTGCACTACGTGATGCCGTGGCCGAACAAGGAACTGGAGTCGGCGCGGCCGCTGCGGCGCTCGCCGATCTATCACTTGCTCGAGGAACGCGGCGCGGTCTTCGGCACCAAGATGGGCTGGGAGCGCGCGAACTACTTCGACCTCGAATACGGCGGGACCGGGACGCCGACCCCGGTGGAGTACTCGTTCGGGCGGCAGAACTGGTTCGGCTGCGCGGCCGAGGAACAGCGGGCCGCGCGCGAACGGGTCGCGATCTTCGATCAGACCTCGTTCTCGAAGTACGTGCTGAAGGGCCGCGACGCCGAGGCGGTGCTCGACTACTTGTGCACCGCCGACATGGCGGTGCCGGTCGGCCGTGCGGTCTACACCGGGATGCTGAACGAGCGCGGCGGCTACGAGTCCGACTTCACGGCCACCCGGATCGGCGCCGAGGAGTACCTGATCGTCACCGGATCGGCGCAGACCACCCGCGACTTCGCCTTCATCGAGCGGCGGCTGCCGCCGGACGCCCGGGTCGCGCTGGTCGACGTCACGAGCGCCTACGCGGTCCTGGGCGTGATGGGCCCCGCGGCCCGGCGGCTGTTGGAATCGGTGTCCAAGGCCGACTTCTCGAACGCGGCGTTCCCGTTCGGGGCCAGCAGGATGGTGGACGTCGGCTATGCGACGGTGCGGGCGACGCGGATCACCTACGTCGGCGAACTCGGGTGGGAGCTGTACATCCCGGCGGAGTTCGCGGTGGGGGTCTACGAGACGCTGCGGGCCGCCGGCGACGCGTTCGGGGTCGCCGACGGCGGCTACTACGCGATCGAGGCGATGCGCGTGGAGAAGGCCTACCGCGCCTGGGGCCGGGAGCTGACGCCGGACTGCGACCCGGTGGAAGCCGGGCTGGTGTTCGCGTGCAAGCTCGGCACGGACCGGGACTTCCGCGGCCGGGCGGCGGTGGAGAAGGCGCGGGCAGAGGGGGTGGGGCGCAAGCTCGTCTCGTTCGTGCTGGCCGATCCCGAGCCGGTGCTGTGGGGCTCGGAGCTGATCCTGCGCGACGGCGAGCCGGTGGGGTCGCTGACCTCCGGGACGTACGGCGCCACGCTCGGGGCGTCGGTCGGGATGGGCTACGTCTCGCGCGGCCCAGAAGCCTCAAGGACCTCAAACGCCTCGCAGATCTCACACGCCTCACGCACCTCGCGCGGCGGCGGCACCGTGGACGCCGAATGGCTGCGCGCGGGCCGGTACGAGATCGAGGTCGCCGGGACCCGGCACGCGGCCGTGCTGCACCTGCGCGCCCCCTACGACCCAGGGGCCGCCCGCACCAAGGCCTGAGGGGAACGTTGAAGCCCCCGCGAGCGGGCTCGCGGGGGCTTCCTCACTGTTCCTGCGTGGAGATCAGGAGCTGGAGAGGTCAGGCGCTGGTGGCGCGGACCTTCTCAGCCTGCGGGCCCTTCGGGCCCTGCGTGATCTCGAACTCGACCGTCTGGTTCTCCTCGAGGTTCCGGTAGCCGGAACCCTCGATGGCGGAGAAGTGGACGAAAACGTCCGGGCCGCCGCCGTCCTGAGCGATGAAGCCGTAGCCCTTCTCGCCGTTGAACCACTTGACCGTGCCAGTTGCCATGCTGCGTTCTACCTCGGAAATCACTCCCGCTGCGCGCGGGACCGGTGGTTGGGTATCCGCGCCTGTCACGCCGATACCGGTCGAGCTTGGAGTGAGTCCCGATGTGCTTCATGAACCGACTGCCCAGTGCGACCGTGCGTCACGGTAGCATCACATGGGCCGTCACGCCGAGTGAAAGTTGAAGGCCGTGGCCGTGTCGTCACCCTCGTGGCGGACATTTCGGCACGGTTTGCGGCGACTTGCCCGCAGTTGGCACCCCTCGGGGAAAACCCCGTGCGGGCCCACCGGATGGCTCAGACGGCTCAACGGGGCTCGGCGAAGAACCGGTTCGCCATCTCGGTGTGGAGCGGGAAGGCCAGCGGCTGTGCCTGCTCCACGACCACCAGTTCCTGCGTCTCCCCGTTCGACAGCGCGAACACCTTCTCCGGCGTGAGATCGGCCAGGTCGGCGATCGGGCGCGGCTTGACCCGGCCGAAGATGAGGATCACGAAGTGGGGGGCGCTCAGCACGTCGGCGAGCTCCACTTCGTCCGGCTCGGCCCGCAGCCCGGTCTCCTCCCACAGCTCGCGCACCGCGGCCTGCTGCCAGCTCTCCCCCTCCTCGATGAAGCCGCCGGGCAGCCCCACCTGGCCGAGCTGCGGCTCGATGCCGCGGCGCACCGTCAGCAGGCCGGTCCGGCCGTCGTGGCCGATCACGGGCATCATCACCAGCGCGACCGGCAACGGGTTGAGCCATGTCGTCTCCCCGCAGTGCGCGCAGATGCGGGGCCACGGCGCGCCGTCGGGGTAGACGGTGCCGCAGTAGGAGCAGTGGGAGTTGTGGACCGGCATGGTTCATCAGCGTACGCCGATGTGTTTCCAAGGGTTCCTCCGGTCCCCACGAGGTGAATTACGCGCAAAGATGGAGGGAACGGAGGTTGTCGTCCTGTGGGGGGAATCATGCGATCTTCCGGGCTACACAGGTTCCCAGTGGGAGGAACGGCCGCGGTGATCGCCGGCAGCGCGCTGGCCGGATCGCTGACCGCGGCGGTGGTGGCGGGCACGGGCTCGGCGGCGGGGCACACGCAGAGCACCGGGCTGTCGGTGGTGGAGCCGGGCGCGGCCGGGGCGGCGGCCGGCGGCC
>JABFXP010000502.1 GCA_013361685.1 Catenulispora sp. | reverse complement strand
GTCGGGGTGACAGGATTTGAACCTGCGGCCTCTACGTCCCGAACGTAGCGCGCTACCAAGCTGCGCCACACCCCGCTTGCTGCCCGCACAGTCTACCCAAATCCGACCCGGATACGAAAACGAGTTATCCGTGCAGGTCAGGGGCTCATGAACGAGGGGTCAGGGTGAGCAGGGTGGCTTCCGGGGGGCAGCAGAAGCGCACCTGGGCGAAGCGGCTGGTGCCGCAGCCGGCTGAGACGTGGAGGCGGGAGTCGCCGTAGGTGGACAGGCCGGCGGCGCGGCGGCGGTCGAGGTCGCAGTTGGTCACCAGGGCGCCGAATAAGGGGAGGCGGAGTTGGCCGCCGTGGGTGTGGCCGGCGAGGATCAGGGGGAGGCCGTCGGCGGACATGGCGTCCAGGACGCGGCGGTAGGGGGCGTGGACCACGCCGAGGGTGAGGTCGGTGTCGGGGAGGGTGCGGGCGGGGTGGGTCGCGGTGGCGGTGGTCGTGGTCGCGGGGGTCAGGTCGGCGGCGGCGGCCGGGTAGTCGTCGCGGCGGATGTGCGGGTCGTCCACGCCGACCAGGCCGATCACCGGGCCGGAGGTGCCGGGCAGGGTGAGGCGGTCCGAGCGGTTGGTCAGGTCCAGCCAGCCGGCTTTGAGGAAGCCGTCGCGTAGTTGGTGCCAGTCGTTCATCGGGCCGTGGCCGCGGGTGCGGCTGCTCGGGTCGCCGCCGCGCAGGTACTTGGTCGGGTTCAGGGGCTTGGCCGCCAGGTAGTCGTTGGAGCCCATGACGAACACGCCGGGCAGGTCCATCAGCGGCTCCAGGGCGTCCAGCACCGAGCCGATGCCGTCCGGATGGGACAGGTTGTCGCCGGTGTTGACCACGAAGTCCGGCTCCAGGGCCGCCAGGGAGCGCAGCCAGCGGACCTTGCGGTACTGGCCGGGGATCATGTGGATGTCCGAGACCTGAAGGATGCGCAGTGGACGGACCCCGCGGGGCAGCACCGGCACCTCGTAGCGGCGCAGGCGGAACATGTTGGGCTCCACCTTGTGGGCGTAGGCGAGCCCGGCCGCGGCGGCGCCGGCGAGGGTCAGGGGAAGGGTCACGAGCTTGCGCATGCCTTCCATTATCGGCGCCTCGGGAAATGGCGCGGCCGGACCGGGGGTGTTGGTGACAGACTGGGAGCAGCCGAGAAGGGATGATCATGACCGAGCTGAAGGAAAGGCTCCGCACCGACCTCACCGCCGCCATGAAGGGCCGCGACGAGTTGGTGACCGCGACCCTGCGGATGGCCCTGACCGCCATCGGCACCGAAGAGGTGGCCGGCAAGGAGGCGCGTGAGCTGTCCGACGCCGAGGTCGTGCAGGTGCTCACGCGGGAGGCCAAGAAGCGCCGCGAGGCCGCCGAGGCGTTCGCGAACGGCGGCCGGCCGGAGCAGGCCGAGCGGGAGAAGGCCGAGGGCGAGGTGCTGGCCCGCTACCTGCCGGCCCAGCTGTCCGACGAGGAGCTGTCCGCGCTCGTCGCGCAGGCCGTCGCCGAGACCGGGGCCGAGGGGCCCAAGGGCATGGGCCAGGTCATGAAGGCGCTGAACCCGAAGGTCGCCGGGCGTGCCGAGGGCGGCCGGGTCGCCGCCGCGGTGAAGGCCGCGCTGTCCTGAGGGGCGGATCGTCCGACTGGCACGAACGTTCAGGCAAGATCGCCGTGGTGGCCGCGGCGTCGGTGGGAGAGCTCTGCGACCGACGCCGCGGCCACCGGCGTCTGCGCCGAGATCGTCCTACTGTTGATCCATGGCGATTCCGGAATCCTTCAGCGTCCGCTCCCTCGGAGGACCTTCGGCCCTGCTCGACTACGGCGGCGTCAAGATCCTGGTGGACCCGACCTTCGACCCGCCGGGCGACTACCCGATCGGCGAGCGGGTCCTGACCAAGACCGCCGGACCCGCCCTGAGCGCCGACCAGGTCGGCGCCGTCGACGTGGTGCTGCTGTCCCACGATCAGCACCCGGACAACCTCGACCGGGGCGGGCGCGAGTACCTCGACACCGCGCGCCTGGTGCTGAGCACCCGCTCGGCCGAGGAGCGCCTCGGCGGCGCGGTGCTCGGCCTGCCGAACTGGGTCAGCCAGGAGTTCGACCGGCCCGAGGGCGGCACCGCGCTGGTCACCGGCGTCCCCGCCCTGCACGGCCCGGAGGGCAGCGAGCCGGTCGTCGGCGAGGTCACCGGCTTCATGCTGACCGGCACGGACCTGCCGACCGTCTACATCAGCGGCGACAACGCCTCCCTGGACCGGGTCCGCGAGATCGCCGAGCGGTACGCCCCGGTCGACGTGGCCCTGCTGTTCGCCGGCGGGGCCCGCACCCCGCTGATGGGCGAGGCCTACCTGACGCTGAACAGCGCCGGGGCCGCCGAGGCCGCCGCGATCCTGCAGGCCGGCGCCGTGGTGCCGCTGCACTTCGAACAGTGGGCGCATTTCAGCGAGGGCGCCGAGCCGCTGGCCGCGGCGTTCGCGGCGGCCGGCCTGAGCGACCGGCTGCATCTGCTCAAGGCCGGCGAGTCGGCGACGTTCTGATCTCGGCTGAGCTGGCTGCTCCAGGCAATTGAGCTGACCCGCCTCGCTCAGCCGACCCGAACCGGGCGTCAGCTCACCACAGGCGCGGTCTCGGGAACCGGCACCGGCCCCGGGACCGGCCCGAACCGTGCCAGCAACGGCACCCGGTGCAGGTTGTCCGCGATCCAGCCGTGCCACAGCCCGGTCAGGAAGACGATCGCCGCCGTGCTGACCACCACCGAGCCCAGCACGTCCAGCGGATAGTGCGCCCCGATGTACAGCCGGCTGAACGCGATCAGCGCCGTCCACAGCGCGCCGAGCACCACCACGAGCCGGAACCACCGGGTCCCCGCCGCGAGCATCGCCAGCGCGATCGCCAGCGAGACCGCGAAGGCCACGTGCCCCGACGGGAACGAGTTCGACCCGGTCTCCGGCGCCAGCGAGGCGGCCACCGGCGGCCGGTGCCGCCCGACGATGATCTTGGCGATCTCGGAGCTGTTCCAGCCCACCGCGATCACCAGGAACGTCGCGACCGCCTGCACCGGATTGCGCCGCCACAGCAGGAACACGCTGATCAGCGCCAGGACCACCAGTCCCGCCACCGGCGAGGCGACGTTCGCCAGATCCAGCATCACCCGGTTCAGCCACCCGGTCCGCAACCGCTGGATGTCCGCGTCCCAGGACAACTCGGTGCTTCGGGTCGCCGGCGTGTGAGCGGCCACCAGGCCCAGGACCACGGCCCCTGCGAACAAAGCCAGCGGGATCACCAGCCAGTGGCGTACCTTCGGCATTGCGGTTACTCCTACCATCTAAAGGTGCGATCCATCTGAAGGGTGCGGTCGGCCGGCGGACCGGCGGGTGCCGCCGGCGAACAGTGAACACCCGGTGAACACGCCGGTACCAAGGCTTCAACAAACTGCGCCGACCAACTTACTACAAGCTGTAGCATCTATGCGGGCGACACCGCCGCCCGACGCGCGGACGCGGGAGGAGACGCACCTGATGGGGACCGGACGCAGACCGGCCGGAGCGCTGGAGCAGGAGGTCCTGTCCACACTGTGGGCGTCGCCCTACCCACTGACCCCGTCGGCGGTGCAGGAACGGCTCGGCGACGGCCTGGCCTACACCACCGTGAAGACGATCCTGGACCGCCTGCACGACAAGGGCATGCTCACCAGGGTGCGCGAGGGCAAGGCCTACGCCTACTCCCCGGTCATGGCCCAGTCCGACCTGGCCGCCGAGGCCATGCGCGCGGCGCTGGACGGCAGCAGCGACCGGCCCGCGGTGCTGTCCAAGTTCCTCGGGGAGCTCTCCGCGGACGATGCGGCGGTGATCCGCGAGTTGCTGGGGGAGCTGCCGTGATCTGCCGGGCCGACCGATGACGGTCAACGTCTACCTGCCTGTCGCCGCCGCCCTGCTGCTCGGCGCCGCCGGCCCGGCCCTGGGCCGCCGGCTGCCCCCGGCCGTGGCCACCGTACTGCTCACCGCCGCCGCCCTGGCCACCGCCACGACCTCGCTCGCCTCCCTGGCGCTGCTCGCCAGCTACGCGGTGCTGCGCGTCCCGGGCATCGCCGCCGTGGGCCGGCTGTCCGACGCGGTGCTGGTCCACGGCCCGATCAACCCGATGATCGGCACCGTCGCCGGTCTCGCCCTGCTGGCGCTGCTGCCCTTCGCTCTCCGCGCCGGGATCCGGCTGTATCACGAGGCCGCCGGCACCTACCGCCTGGCCAAGACGTTCTCCGCGCATCCGGCGGCGATCGCGGTGATCCACGACACCCGCGCCCAGGCCTTCGCCGTGCCCGGCATCCCGCCGCTGCCCGGCCACGCCGCCATCCCGACCCGGATCGTCGCCACCGACGCCCTGCTGCGCACCCTGGACGGCGCCCAGCGCCGCGCCATGTTCGCGCACGAGCAGGCCCACCTGCGCCGCCACCACCACCTGTTCCTGCTGCTGACGCACGTCGCCGCCGTCGTGAACCCGCTGCTGTGGCGGCTGCCGGACGCCGTCACCGCGGCCACCGAGCGCTGGGCCGACGAGGACGCGGCGGCGGCCGTCGGCGACCGCGAGGTCCTGGCCCGCGCCCTGGGCCGGGCCGCCCTGACCAACCTGCCGCCCACCGTCCCGGCGATGGCGCAGGCACACGTCGGCGCCCGGGTCCGGGCGCTCATGGCCCCGCCCCCGCCCCGCCGCCGGGCCCTGGCCGCCGTCATCGGCCTGGCCATCGCGGCGACCGTCTGGTCCTCGATCGACTCCGCCCGGGAGACCGACCACTTCTTCGACACCGCGCGCGCCGCCTGGCACCTCGCGCACCCGCACATCCCGCATTCGGCCAGCGCACAGCGCTAGACGATTGATTCCTGGGGGTCACGGGGCGAAACGGCTGATCAGCTGCGCCTGGCGGCGCCGGACGAACGGCCACAGCCAAACCAGGATGTCGCCGTCCGTCCGGCTTGCCATGCTTGCTGCTGAGCCGTTTCGCTCGTTACGTCGTCGGCCGGCGGTTCCGTATCCCGTCACCCCCAGGAATCAATCGTCTAGTCGGAGGCGCGGTCTAGCCTGAAGACATGTGCCGCTCGATCAAGACGCTCCGCGAACCGTACACAGAGAACCCGACTGAAGAGGACGTCCGCGCAGCCGCGCTCCAGTACGTCCGCAAGATCAGTGGATTCCGCGCGCCCAGCAAGAGCAACACCGAGGCGTTCGACCGCGCGGTCGCCGCCGTGGCCGCGGCCACCCAGGATCTGCTGGACCACCTCGAGATCCGCGGGCAGGCCACGAGTGCCGCGCGCTGATCACCGGAAAGTGTGCCCCTGCGGCACCGGAGAGCCTTATGCCGATTGTTGCGGCGCTCTCCACGAAGGCCGCAGGACGGCGTCGTCGGCAGAACAACTCATGCGGTCCCGCTTCAGCGCGTTCGCGGTGAACGACGCCTCATATCTGCTGAAGTCCTGGCATTCGTCGACGCGCCCGGCGCGCCTGGACCTCGACTCCCAGCTCCGCTGGACCGCTCTGGAGATCGTGGGCACCACCGGCGGCACAGCCTTCAACACCGACGGCACCGTCGAATTCGTCGCGCACTACAGGGAATCCGGCCATCCCGGCTCGCTGAGCGAGAACAGCTACTTCGTCCGCGAGAACGGCGACTGGGTCTACGTCCGCGCGCTGTGAAGCCGGGCTCCGCCGGTGGGGTGGGAGGCGATGCGGAGCCCGGCTGGAAGACGGAAGTCAGGCGTTGTGGGCCGCCGACGTCCCGTCGTGACTCGGGGGCGCCCCCGGCTTGCGGTGCTTGCCCGCGCCCGGCGCCGTCTTGTTCTTGCCGGGAGCCTTGGCGGCGTGCCGGTCCGTGCGGTCCACCACCACGCGCGCCTGGTTCACCGACCCGGACTTCACGCCCTCGACCAGGACCTTGTCGCCGACCTTGGCCGTCGCGCCGGTGGTCCCGGCCCGCATCTTGGTGGCCGAGTCCAGAGTCCAGGTCATCGTGAAGCCGTCGGCGCTCTTGACGGTGACGGTGTGCCCGCTGACCGCGGTGACCGTCCCGGCCTGCCACTCCTGGACGACCGTCTTGCCGTCCTTGCCCTTCACGGTCCGCTCGCCGTGCATCCCCAGGCGGTGGTGGCGTCCGGCGTGCTTCTTGGCGTCCTTCTTGGCCTGCTCCGCGCCCTTGGCCGCGGCAGCGGTCTTGGGGCTGTGCGCCGGGGAGTCGGCGAAGGCGGACGTCGCGCTCGCGGCGGTCAGACCGCCGGCCATGACGACGGCGGCGACCACGCCGCCGCTCTTCTTGGTGAGCTTCATGCAGGCAGGCTCACAGCCGCCGGATAAAGATCCCGTTAAAGATCCCGTCAGCGCGCCGCGGGAACGGTGGCCGTCGGGGCGTCCCCGCCGCGTCTGACGCCTTGTCCTTCCGGTGGGAAGAAGTCGGTGACGTACAGCGTCGCGCCGCACGCGGCGGCGAAGGTCGCACTCTGTTGTGCCTGCGTCCCGGACAGCGCGAACGACACCACGTAAGACGACGTGGTCGGCGCCGCGGACGAGGTGCTGCTCCCGGCGGGCGTCGGGGGCCGGGTCGGCGTCGGCGCGGTGGCGGCGGATGTGGCTCCGGTCGAGACGGGCGTCGCCGGCGGGGCCGTCGGGCTCCCCGAGGACGAGGTGGGCGCCGAGGTCGCCGCGGACGTCGGCGCCTGTGTGGGGCAGCCCGACGGGACCCAGGCGTACTGGAACTCGAACCGGTCGCCGGGTTGCAGCGTCAGCGTCCGGCCCGACGGCACCCCGGCGAGCAGCGGCGCGACCGCCGGATCCGGCCGGAACTGCGGCACCCCGCCGCCGGCGCCGGACGTGGCCGACACCATCAGCGTCGGCGTCCCGGCCAGCGTGCACGCCGACTTCACGGTCCCGATCACGGTTTCGTAGGTGACGCCGCCGTTCGGCGGACTCTGCGTCCCGACCATCGCGAGCACCGAAGCACTCTGACACGCGGGCAGCGCCGGCGCGGCGGTGGCGGCGGTCGAGGACGGACTCGACGCCGGCGGCGCCTTCGAGGTTTGCGACAGCGAGGTCGCCGAGGTCCCCGCGCTGGTCGCGGCGGACAGCGGGGAGCTCATCTGTTGCCCGTCGATCGGTGCCGGCCCGTGGCCGGATCCACCGCCTGGCACTCCGTCGGCGCCGGTGCTCATCAGGTTCCCGACATCGGTGCCGCCGGCCTGCTTCGGCCGCTCGGTGTGCAGCGAGCCGCGGGCGGCCAGCGTCGCCCCGGCGCTGACCGCGAACACCGTCACCGCGGTGGTGGCCAGCGCCGCGTGCCGGCGCCGGCGCCGGGCCGGGACCGCGCGGCGCAGCACCTCCAGCGTCCCCGGATGCGGCTCCAGCCCCGAGACCGCCTGCTGCATGCGCATGCGCAAAACCGCGCCCAGCGCTTCTACGGTGGGGCCGTCGAGCCCGGAATCCACACCCGGCGGCTGCGGCGACCGGTCGTCCTCATGCGGCGCGCTCACCGGAACGCCTCCATCCGTACCCGAAGGGCCTCGATACCCCGAGACCCGTAAGCCTTGACCGACCCGACAGAGATCCCGAGCAAGGTCGCCACCTGCGCCTCGGTCAGATCCGCGAAATAGCGCAGCACCAGCACCTCGCGCTGGCGCCGCTGTATGCCCCGCAGCGCCTGGATCAGCGCGTCCTTCTCCAGCAGTTCGTACGCGCCTTCCTCGGCGCTGGCCATGTCCGGCATGGGCTTGGGGGCCAGTCGCAGGCCGATCAGCCTTCGGCGCAGCGTGGAGCGCGAGAGGTTCACCACGGTCTGGCGCAGATAGGCCAGCAGCTTGTCCGCGTCCCGCACCCGGGTGCGCGCGCTGTGCACCCGGATGAACGCCTCCTGCACCACGTCCTCACAGGACGCGGTGTCGTCCAGCAACAGCGCGGCCAGCTTCAGCAGAGAGGCGTAGTGATCGCGGTACGTCTCAGTGAGCAGGTCCACACTGACGTCGCCGGCCCCGGGCTCAGCGGCCACCGCCACCCCTGCGCCCAGCGGCGGTGTCGACGACGTGAGCACTACGGCGGTCACGAAGGTTAGACACGGAACACCCCCGTAGAGTTGTACCGCCTACGAGGGTGTTCCAACAGACGCATGCGTCTATTCGTACCGGATGCCGCGACTGTGCCGCAGTGCTCTGAGATTTCTGCGCCGGTCCGCGATCGGTGCTCAGGCCTTCCCGGTCAGTTCGGCCGCCACGACCTCGGCGATCTGCGCGGTGTTCAGCGCCGCGCCCTTGCGCAGGTTGTCACCGCAGACGAACAGCTCCAGCGACTTCGGGTCGTCCAGCGAGCGCCGGATCCGGCCCACCCAGGTCGGATCGGTGCCGACCACGTCGGCCGGGGTCGGGAACTCCCCGGCCGCCGGGTCGTCGAGCACGACGACGCCCGGCGCGGCCCGCAGTATCTCGTGCGCGCCGGCCACGGTGACGTCGTTCTCGAAGGTGGCGTGCAGCGCCACCGAGTGCGTGGTGACGACCGGGACGCGCACGCAGGTCGCCGAGACCCGCAGGTCCGGCAGGCCCAGGATCTTGCGCGACTCGTTGCGGATCTTCAGCTCCTCCGAGGACCAGCCGTCGTCCTTCAGCGAGCCGGCCCACGGCACCACGTTCAGCGCCAGCGGCGCCGGGAACGGCCCCAGGTCGCCGACCACGCCGCGCAGGTCGCCGGGGTGGGTGCCGAGGTTGGTGCCGGCCACCTTGGCCACCTGGGCGCGCAGCGTGTCGATGCCGGGCTGGCCGGCGCCGGAGGCGGCCTGGTAGGACGAGGCGATCAGCGAGCTCAGGCCGTAGCGCTGGTGCAGCGCGCCGAGCACCACGACCATCGTCAGGGTGGTGCAGTTCGGGTTGGCGATGATGCCCTTGGGGCGGTTGCGCGCGGCCGCGGCGTTCACCTCCGGCACCACCAGCGGCACGTCGGGGTCCATGCGGAAGGCCCCGGAGTTGTCGACGGCGACCGCGCCCTTGGCTGCGGCGATCGGCGCCCACTGCGCCGAGACCTCGTCCGGCACGTCGAACATGGCGACGTCGACGCCGTCGAATGCCTCCTCGGACAGCGCCACGACCTCGATCTCGCGGCCGCGGCACACGAGCTTGCGCCCGGCGCTGCGGGCCGAGGCGATCAGGCGGATCTCGCCCCAGACGTCCTCGCGGGTGGACAGCAGGTCCAGCATCACGGTGCCGACGGCGCCGGTGGCGCCGACGACCGCGAGGGTGGGCCTGGCCTTGGGCGACCTGGTGGACTCAGTACTCATCGGCCGGTGCCTCCGTAAACCACGGCTTCAGCGCTGTCGGCGTCCAGGCCGAAAGCGGTGTGCAAAGCGGCGACGGCGTCCTTGACGACGTCGGCGCGGCAGACCACGGAGATGCGGATCTCCGAGGTCGAGATCATCTCGGCGTTCACGCCGACCGCGGACAGCGCCTCGAAGAACACCGCGGTGACCCCGGGGTGCGACTTCATGCCGGCGCCGACCAGCGAGACCTTGGCGATCTGGTCGTCGAACAACAGCGACTCGAAGCCGATGGCGTCCTGCACCTTCTGCAGCGCGGTGATCGCCTTGCGGCCGTCGTTCACCGGCAGGGTGAAGGAGATGTCGGTGCGGCCGGTCGCCGCCGCCGAGATGTTCTGCACCACCATGTCGATGTTCAGCTCGGCGTCGGCGACGGTGCGGAAGATCTGCGCCGCCACGCCCGGCTTGTCCGGGACGCCGACCACCGTGACCTTCGCCTCGCTCGTGTCGTGCGCGACACCGGCGATGATGGCCTGCTCCACGGTCTCTCCTTCTACCTTGTCTTCCTTGGCCCGGATCCAGGTGCCCTCGTGCTGGGAGAACGAGGAGCGGACGTGGATCGGGACGTTGAACCGCCGGGCGTACTCCACGCTGCGCAGGTGCAGGATCTTGGCGCCGGAGGCGGCCAGTTCCAGCATCTCCTCGTACTGCAGCCGGTGCAGCTTGCGCGCGGTGGGCACCAGCCGCGGGTCGGCGGAGAACACGCCGTCCACGTCGCTGTAGATCTCGCAGACGTCGGCGCCCAGGGCGGCGGCCAGCGCCACCGCCGTGGTGTCCGAGCCGCCGCGGCCCAGCGTGGTGATGTCCTTGGTGGTCTCCGACACGCCCTGGAAGCCGGCCACGATGGCGA
This sequence comes from Catenulispora sp., assembly GCA_013361685.1. Lineage (GTDB taxonomy): Bacteria > Actinomycetota > Actinomycetes > Streptomycetales > Catenulisporaceae > Catenulispora. Next base: position 5,005 of record JABFXP010000502.1, on the reverse strand, counting down.
TCGCGCCCTCGTCCAGCGCGGTCCGGATCCGGCCCGGGGTCACCGAGGTGATGCGCGCCTTGTTGAACGACTGGTCGGTGATCACGCCGGCCTGCGAGCCGGTGAAGCTGCGCGCGTCGCCGCCCATGGAGTTGATGGCCATCGCCACCAGCGACATCGAGATCCGCTCACCGGCGGTGAGCAGCATGTCGTACTCGCGGCCCTCCAGGATCGGCGAGACCTGCTTGGCCAGGTCGATCAGCTCATCGGTGGTGTCGCCCATGGCCGAGACCACCACGCACACCTCGTGCCCGGCCCGCCGGGTCTCCATGATCCGTTTGGCGACACGCTTGATGGACTCGGCATCGGCAACGGAGCTGCCTCCGTACTTCTGGACGATGAGGCCCACGCGATGTCTCCCTCGGGTGAGGCTGTGCGCGACAGCAGTGCTGCGGGCCGCGACACCGCGGCCCGCCGCCTTCGAGTCTAATCAGCGCTGGCCAGACCCCCCTGAGCTTTCACCATGTGGGATCGGCCCGCCCCGCAGGTCAGAGCCGCTGGCTCAGACGGTCGCGGCACCGAGCCGGGAGCGGGCCACCACGGACAGCAGCGCGCGCTGCACCGCCGAGGCCGCCGGGCCCCAGCTGGACAGATAGGAGAACTGCCACCACCACAGCGCCTCGGTGACCCGGTCGGCCTTGTAGTGCGCCAGGCCGTGCGCCAGATCGGCGCACACCAGGGCCAGGTCGTCGGAGATGCGCCGGGTCTCGATCTCGGACTTCGGGGCCAGCGGGTCGAACACCTCCTTGTAGGTGTTCACCGGCTTGAGCAGCCCGGCCAGCTTCTCCCGCAGCTCGTCCAGGTCCGGATCGGGGCCGGCGTCGGTCTCGAACCGCTCGTCGGGGACCACGTCCCGGATCGCGCCGAGCCGGCCGCCGGCCAGCAGCAGCTGGCTGGTCTCCAACAGCAGGATCGGAACGCTGGACTCCGGGGCGTCGCCGCGCGCCACCGCGCGCACCGACAGCAGGAACGACGTCACCTGGTCGTGGATCTCGATCGCGAAGTCCGACAGGTCATCGGAGGTCATCGGTTCAGACATCGAGCTGCCTTCTCCCCTCGAACGCCCGGCCGAGGGTGACCTCGTCGGCGTATTCCAGATCCCCGCCCACCGGCAGGCCCGATGCCAGCCGGGTCACCCGCAGACCCATGGGCTTGATCAGCCGCGCCAGATACGTGGCGGTGGCCTCCCCCTCCAGGTTCGGGTCGGTGGCCAGGATCACCTCGGTGACGGTGCCGTCGGCCAGGCGTTTGAGCAGTTCGCGGACCCGCAGGTCGTCCGGGCCCACACCGTCGATCGGCGAGATGGCCCCGCCCAGCACGTGGTAGCGGCCCCGGAACTCGCGGGTCTTCTCCACGGCGACGACGTCCTTGGACTCCTCGACCACGCAGATCGCCGCCGGATCGCGCCGCGGGTCCCGGCAGATCTTGCACTGCTCGGTCTCGGCCACGTTGCCGCAGATCACACAGAACCGGACCTGTTCCTTGGCGCGGATCAGGACCTCGGCCAGCCGCCGGACGTCGGCCGGATCGGCCTGCAGCAGATGGAAGGCGATGCGCTGCGCCGACTTGGGCCCGATGTTCGGCAGGTGCCCGAGCTCGTCGATCAGGTCCTGGACCACACCCTCGTACATGGCGTCGTTTCCCGGTCCGGCCCTAGCCGAACAGGTTGCCGAGATCGGGCATCCCGCCGCCGGCCAGCGGGCCCATCTTCTCCCCGGCCAGCTTGTCGGCCGCGTTGCGGGCGTCCCGCACCGCGGCGATGACCAGGTCGGCCAGTGTCTCGGTGTCCTCCGGATCGGCCGCCTCGGGCTTGATGTCCAGGCCCACCAGATCGCCGGTGCCGGTGACCTTGGCGGTCACCAGACCGCCGCCGGAGCTGCCGCTGACGATGGTGTTCTCCAGCTCCTGCTGGGCTTCCATCATCTGCTGCTGCATCTGCATAGCCTGACCGAGCATGCCCTGCAGGTCCATGCCGCCGAAGTCCGGCAGGCCGCCGCCGGCGGGGCCGGTCGCGTCGGGGAAAGCCACTATGGGTGCTCCTGTTCGTGCCGCTATTCGTGCCGCTATGCGAAGTCGTACTCGACCATACGCGCTCCGGGACTGGGGCGGCCAATACCGCGCGTCCCGGCCGGGAACGGTCGGTGTCCAGAACGGCCCCCGGAGCCGTCCGGGTTCCCGCGCCGACGGGAATCCGGACCGGTCCCTCGGGCCGATGAGGAGCGGTTCAGTCCTCCGGATCCAGGCGCTGCGCGCCGAGTTCGCGGATGACGAGTTCGTGCGCGGAGGCGTTGTCCTCGGCGAGGACTTCGTCGTCGTCGGAGACGATGTCGTCTTCGGGACGCACCGTGGGGGCCGCGGGGGGCGGGGGCGGCGGAGGCGGTGCCGGCTGGGAGGTCTGTGGGGTCTGGGACGCCTGTTGGGGCGCGGTCCGCTGGGCAGGAGGCTGTTGCGGTTGCTGCTGAGGCGACTGCGACGACGACTGCGGTTGTTGCGCGGACGGCGACGGCTCGGACGGCTGCGACTGCTCCGGCTCCCGCGCGGGCGGGGGAGCCGACTGCGCCTGCGGGGCCGGCTGCCGACTCGGCTCCGGGGCCTGATACGCGCTCGGCGGCGGGGGCATCTGGGCCGGGGGCGGGGGAGCCAGGGAGACGCCGGGCGCGACGGACGTGCCAGGGTTCTGGGACGGGTCGACGATCGCGTCCACCTGCCACTGGAAGCCGAACAGGTCGTGCGCCGCCTGCCGGAGCGTCTCGGAGGTGCCCCGGCCGACGAAGCGGTCGCGCGCGCCGGCGTTGACGAACGCGACCTGGAGGCGGTCGCCGTCGATGCCGAGGACCTGCGCGTTCTGGCTCAGCAGCATCCAGCTGACCCGGCCGTCGCGGCGCTTGACCTCTTCCAGGAGGTCCGGCCACATGCCCCGGATGTCCACGCCGGAGCGGGACCCGGCCGCGGGCTGCGCAGGGACGGCGGGGGAGTGCGAGGGCTGATTCGCTGGGGGCTGGGAGGCGGGGGCTGGGGCTTGGTTTTGGGGCGGGGCCGCCGTCGCCTGGGCCTGGTGGCCTGGCTCGGCGGAGGACACGGTGGAAGCGTCGGCGGCCCAGTCCGGGGCGGCGGACGGGGCGTGGCCCGGGCCGTTGGTGTCGGAGGCGCCGTCTTGGGCCCATGGGGGTGCTCCCAGTGCACCTCCCGCGGCGGCTCCGGAGGGTTGCCGCGGATCCGCCGTCGGGCCCGCGTCCTGGGCCCACGGCGGGGTGCCGAGCGAACCGCCCGGCGCGGCGCCAGTCTGCCCCGGCGCGGGGTTCTGGACCGGCGGAGCGGGCATGGTGCCGAGCGCGCCGCCTGGTCCCCCGGCACCGGCCGCCGCAACCTGAGGCGCCGCTTGGGCCGACGCCTGGTCGGGAGCCGATCCTCGCCGGGGCATCGGGGGCGCCACGTCGTACTCGTCCTCGACCACCCGCGGTCCGGCGCCCGCCCCGCCCATCGGGGCCATCGGGGCGGGTGCCGCGGCGCCCAGCACCACGCCCCGCCGCTCCAGGCGGTCCAGCCGCGCGGCCATCCCCTGCTCGCCGTGGTCGGCGCCGGGCAGCAGCACGCGGGCGCAGACCAGCTCCAGCAGCAGCCGGGGCGCCGTGGCCCCGCGCATCTCGGTCAGGCCGGTGTTCACCAGGTCCGCAGCCCGCGACAACTCGGCCGCGCCGAACGTGCGCGCCTGCGCGGCCATCCGCTCGAACTGGTCGTCCGGGACGTCGATGAGCGCACGCGCCGCACCGGCGTCCGCGACCGCGTTGAGGATCACGAGGTCCCGGAACCGCTCCAGCAGGTCGGCCAGGAACCGCCGCGGATCATGCCCGCTCTCCACGACCTGGTCGACCATCCGGAACACGGCGGCGCCGTCATGCGCGGCGAAGGCCTCGACCAGCTGGTCCAGCAAGGCGGCGTCGGTGTACCCGAGCAGCCCGGTGGCCATGGTGTACGTCACACCGGACTCGTCAGCCCCGGCCAGCAACTGGTCCAGGACCGACATGGCGTCCCGCGCCGACCCCGCACCGGCCCGCACCACCAGCGGCAGCACCTCCGGCTCGACCTTGATCCCCTCGCGCCCGGTGATGTCGGCCAGGTGCTCCCGCAGCACCCCCGGCGGAATCAACCGGAACGGATAGTGGTGCGTCCGCGACCGGATGGTCCCGATCACCTTCTCCGGCTCGGTGGTGGCGAAGATGAACTTCAGATGCGGCGGCGGCTCCTCCACGACCTTCAGCAGCGCGTTGAACCCCGCCGAGGTCACCATGTGCGCCTCGTCGATGATGTAGATCTTGAACCGCGACGCCGCCGGCGCGAAGAACGCCCGCTCCCGCAGATCCCGCGCGTCGTCCACACCACCATGCGAAGCCGCGTCGATCTCGATGACGTCTATCGACCCCGGCCCCCCGTTCGCCAGCTCCACACACGACCGGCACTGCCCGCAAGGCGTCGGCGTGGGCCCCTGCTCACAGTTCAGGCACCGCGCCAGGATCCGCGCACTGGTGGTCTTGCCGCACCCCCGCGGCCCACTGAACAGATAAGCGTGGTTGACCCGACCGTTCCGGAGAGCCTGCTGCAGGGGAAGCGTGACGTGCTCCTGGCCGACGACCTCCTCGAAGGTCTCGGGCCGATAGCGGCGATAGAGCGCGAGTGACACATAGCCAAGGTATCGGCTGACACCGACATCCGGACAAAAAAGGAACTCCCATGCACCCGCCAGAGCACACCGACCCTTGCTGCCGTCAAGCCCTGGGGGAGTTGAGTGTGGTGACGCCGCATGGGAGTCCGGGAGCAACTATATAGGAGTCGGAGCGGTCCCGAGAGTCGGGTATGCTTCTCGGCGGAGGATTCGCCTAGTGGCCTAGGGCGCACGCTTGGAAAGCGTGTTGGGGGCAACCCCTCACGAGTTCAAATCTCGTATCCTCCGCTTGTAGGACAGCCCCTG
>JABFXP010000661.1 GCA_013361685.1 Catenulispora sp. | reverse complement strand
GTCCGCCCCCGCAGGAACCCCACCAGCGTCAGCCCCGAATCCCGCGCCAGCGTCACCGCCAGCGACGACGGTGCCGACACCGCCGCCAGCATCGGGATGCCGCCGGCCACCGCCTTCTGCACCAGCTCGAACGACGCCCGCCCGCTCACCGCCAGCACATGTCCGCGCAGCGGCAGCCGGCCGGCGCGCAGCGCCCAGCCCAGCACCTTGTCGACCGCGTTGTGCCGCCCGACGTCCTCGCGCAGGCACACCAGGTCGCCGTCGGCGGTGAACAGCGCCGCGGCGTGCAGCCCGCCGGTCTTCGCGAACACCTTCTGCGCCGCGCGCATCCGCTCGGGCAGCGCGAACAGGGTCTGCGCCGACACCTTCACGTCGTCGTCCCCGACCGTCCAGCGCGCCGTGGCCCGCACCGCGTCGATCGACGTCTTCCCGCAGACTCCGCAGGCGCTGCTCACATACGACGACCGGCGCAGCCGCTCCTCCGGAAGTTCGACGCCCGGCGCCAGCGTCACGTCGACGATGTTCAGCGGATCCCCGTCGGCGAAGGCCAACGACGCCTCGCCGTCGACGTACGCGGTGGAGGAGCAGCCGTTGTCGGCCGAGCAGAACTTCATCCGGGCGAGGTCGTCGGCCGCGCTCAGCACGCCTTCGGAGACCAGGTGCCCGGCCACCAGATCGAAGTCGTCGCCCGGGGTGCGCATGGTGACGGTGAAGGGCTGTCCGCTGATCCGGAGCTCCAAAGGCTCCTCGGCGGCCAGGTGCTCCTCGCCGCCGCGCCGGGTCGCCGGGCCGTCTCCGGTCCCGTCCAGCCGGACCACGCGGCGCCGCGCGGTGACCCTACTCATCGGCACCCATCAGAACGGACTTCGCCACACTTGTCTCCCAGCTTCAGGATCCCAGGTTCCACCGGTAATGGGCAAGCGATTTTTCACCACTGACATTCCCGCCTTAAAACCAGGTGAGAAGTGTCATAGGCATTCTCTACCATCCCAACCATGGAGTCGACGCCAGCTGTACCGGTACCCAGTAAACCCAAGATTCCCGATGAACCCAGGCGCAGCGCGTTCATCTCGCTGCGCCGCTTGACACCCTTCATCCGCCCCTACCGCACGCAGATGGTCCTGATGACCCTCGCGGCGCTCGGGGCGACCCTGGTCGGCGTCGCCGTCCCGCTGCTCACCAAGAACCTGATCGACGGGCCCATCGCCCACCACGACAAGGCCGCGCTGTGGCCGCTGGGCGGCCTGGTGCTGCTCTTCGGCCTCGTGGAGGCGGTCCTGTTCTGGCTGCGGCGCTGGTTCCTGCAACGTGCCGCCCTCGGCATCGAGACCGACATCCGGAACGCCTTCTACCGCCACCTGCAGAAGCTGCCGGTGGCCTTCCACGACTCCTGGCAGTCCGGTCAGCTGGTCTCGCGCGTGTCCGGCGACATCAGCAGCATCCGCCGGTTCTTCGGCTTCGCGCTGATCTTCCTGGTGGTGAACAGCGCCACCTTCCTGCTGGTCGGCGGGGCGCTGGTGATCATCCACCCGGTCATGGGGCTGATCATCTACGCCGCGTCCGTCCCGCTGATCGTCTACGGCCGGGTCGTCGACCGCCGCTACCACCGGCAGTCCCGCGCCGCCCAGGACCAGGCCGGCGACGTCGCCACCCTGGTCGAGGAGTCGGCGCTGGGGATCCGCGCGATCAAGGCGTTCGGCCGCCAGGGTCTGGTGTTCGGGCGCTTCGACGAGCGGGCCAGGCAGCTGCGGTCGCTGGAGCTGCGCAAGATCAGGACGCTGTCGGAGCTGTGGGCGGTGTTCGCGCTCCAGCCGCAGACCGTGCTCTCGCTGTGCGTGCTGATCGGCGCCTACGCGGTGTCCACCGGCGTGCTCTCGCTCGGCACCCTCGTGGCGTTCCTGTCGCTGTACCTGACGCTGCTGTGGCCGATCGAGTCCATGGCGTGGCTGATGGCGCAGAGCCAGGAGGCGAACTCCGCGGCCGAGCGGATCTGGGAGGTGCTGGACACCGTCCCGGCCATCGCCGACGCGGACACCACCCGGCAGGCCTGCGGGGAGCGCGCCGGCGAGCTGGTCTTCGAGAACGTCAGCTTCCACTACCCCAACTCGGCCAAGCCCATCGTCAGCGGCTTCGACCTGCGCATCGCCCCCGGGGAGACGGTCGCGCTGGTCGGACCCACCGGCTGTGGCAAGACCACGCTCACCGCGCTGGTGCCGCGGCTCTACGACCCGACGGCCGGCCGGGTCCTGGTCGACGGCGTCGACATCCGCGAGCTGCCGCTCGCCGAGCTGCGCCGCAAGGTGGCCTGCGCCTTCGAGGACCCGACGCTGTTCTCCGCCTCGGTGCGCGAGAACCTGACGATGGGCGTGCCGCAGGCCACCGACGAGCAGCTCGACGAGGCGCTGGCGGTCGCGCAGGCGGAGTTCGTGCACGAGCTGCCCTGGGGTCTGGACACCCGGGTCGGGGAGCAGGGGCTGACGCTGTCCGGCGGGCAGCGGCAGCGGGTGGCGCTGGCCCGGGCGGTGCTCGGCCGGCCCTCGATCCTGGTGCTGGACGATCCGCTGTCGGCGCTGGACATCCACACCGAGGGCAAGGTGGAGGAGGCGCTGCACAGCGTGCTGCGCGAGACCACCGGCCTGGTGGTGGCGCACCGGCCCTCGACCGTGCTGCTCGCCGACCGGGTCGTCCTGCTGTCCCCGGCGGGGCCGCAGGGCTCGACGATCGCCGCTGTCGGCACGCACCAGGAGCTGCTGCGGACCTGTGCGGAGTACCGGGACATCCTGTCGCAGACTTCCGACCTGGTCGACGCCGCCGACGAGGTGGACGCCGAAGCGACCGAGGCGACCGATGGTGAACTGGCGGAGGTGACCCGATGACGACGACGACCGACGCTCCGAGCTCCTCGAGCTCCTCGCCCGGCCCGACCTCCCCGGACACCGCGGCCGACTGGCGCGGTGTGGCCGCCGAGAAGCAGGACGACCTGCCGGGCAAGGCGGGCCTGCGGCTGCGCGCGCGCAGCCGCAAGCTGCTCGCCGAACTGATCCGCCCGCACCGCCGGGAGCTGATCGTCTGCACCGTCATGGTGGTGGCGCAGACCGTGTTCAACCTGGCCGGGCCCTACCTGGTGGCGGTCGGCATCGACCGCGGGATCCCGGCGCTGCGGCGCGGGGACTGGGGCCCGATCATCGAGGTCTTCGCCGGCATGGTGGTCTCGGCGGTCCTGGCCGCCGGGCTGCGCGCGGTGTTCCTGAACCGGGTCGGCCGGATCGGCCAGACGATGCTGCTGAACCTGCGGCGCAAGGTGTTCGTCCAGTTCCAGGCGCTGCCGCTGGCCTTCCACGAGAACTACACCTCCGGCCGGGTCATCAGCCGGCTCACCTCGGACCCGGACGCGCTGAACGACCTGATCGACAACGGTCTGGACGGGCTGCTCGACGCGGTGCTGACGGTGTCGGCCATCGGCGTGATGATGGCCATCCTGGACGTGCCGCTGACGCTCGTGGTGGTGCTCGCCCTGCCGCTGATGCTGCTGCTCATGCGCTGGTTCTCGCGGCACTCGGCGATCGCCTACCGCCGCACCCGCGAGACGATCGCGGCGCTGATCGTGCACTTCGTCGAGACCTGCAACGGGATCCGCGCGGTGAAGGCGTTCCGCCGCGAGCCGCGGAACGAGGAGATCTTCGGGCAGCTGAACGACGACTACCGGGCGGCCAACGCCCGCGCCATGAACCTGCTGGCGATCTTCATCCCCGGGATGAAGACGATCGCGGCGGCCACCACGGCCGCGGTCGTCGTCTACGGCGGCCTGCGGGTGATGGACGGCGCCATGCAGATCGGCGTGCTCGTCGGCTTCGTGCTGTACCTGCGGCGGTTCTTCCACCCGCTGGAGGACATCGCGATGTTCTACAACTCCTTCCAGAGCGGCACGGCGGCGCTGGAGAAGCTGTCCGGGATCCTGGAGGAGGCCAACGAGCTGCCGGAGCCGGCCCACCCGAAGCCGCTGCCGTCACCGGTCCTGGGCGCGGTGTCCTTCGAGGAGGTGCGTTTCGCCTACCCGAAGCGCGAGTCCGACGAGACCTCCGCGAGCGGCGCTGAAGCGGAGGACATCAACACCGGCGGCAAGGTGATCCTGCCGCTGCTGGATCTGGAGGTCCCGGCCGGACAGACGGTCGCCCTGGTCGGCGCGACCGGCGCGGGCAAGTCCACGCTGGCCCGCCTGCTGTGCCGCTTCTACGACCCGCAGTCCGGCGCCGTGCGCGTCGACGGCGTGGACGTCCGCGACCTGACCGACGCGGACCTGCGCCGCGCGGTGGTGATGGTGACCCAGGAGAACTTCCTGTTCACCGGCTCGGTCGCGGACAACATCGCCTTCGGCAAGCCGGACGCCACTCGCGAGGAGGTGGTGGCCGCCGCCCGGGCGATCGGCGCCCACGAGTTCATCAGCGCCCTGCCGGACGGCTACGACACCGATGTGAAGAAGCGCGGCGGCCGGCTGTCCGCGGGGCAGCGTCAGCTGGTGGCGTTCGCCCGCGCCTTCATCGCCGACCCGGCGGTGCTGGTGCTGGACGAGGCGACGTCGTCGCTGGACGTCCCCAGCGAGCGCATGGTGCAGCGCGCGCTGCGGACGATCCTGGCGGACCGTACGGCGCTGATCATCGCGCACCGGCTGTCCACCGTCGAGATCGCCGACCGCGTCCTGGTGATGGAGCACGGCCGGATCGTCGAGGACGGCGAGCCGGGCGGGCTGCTGGCCGCCGGCGACGGCCGGTTCGCCGGGCTGCACCAGGCCTGGCGGGATTCCCTGGTGTGAGCCCGGCGAGGCCGCCGGGTGCCGCGGACGGCCGGTGTCGTCGGGGAACGACGCCGGCCGTCCGGGGCGCCGGGCCTTACGGTTCCAGCGCCCCGGCCGCGTCGATCGCCGCCTGAAGCGAGGCGACGTACGCCTTCGAGGTGTACGTCGCCCCGCTGACCGCGTCGACGTGCGCGGACTGCGCCGCCATCACCTCGCCGGCCAGCACCGCGGCGGCGGCTTCGGAGCGGGCCCAGGAGATGTCGTTGTCGTGGGGCAGTCTGGTCGCGGCGATGCTGGTGATGTGCCCGGCCGCGCAGGTGATGCGGACCTGCACGATGCCGTGGGCGATGGGGATCGGCGGGCCGGTCACGGTCATCACCGCGCCGGGGCCGGTGCCGCGCACGGTCATCGTGGCGGCCAGGGACTGGGCCGGGAGGCGGTGCATGGACGTCTTGTCGGCGAGCAGGACGGCGATCGCGCCGGCGGTGCCGCACAGGGACAGCAGGGTCCTGATGTGGGGGATCGGCATGGGCGGCCTCAGAAATCGAAGATCTCGGTGTGGATCCGGCCGCGGCGGACCTTGGCGCGGCGCAGGTTGCGGACCGTCGCGGCGGTCATGCCGGCGGATCCGCAGATGAAGATGTCCCGGTCTCCCAGGTCGGGGACCAGGTCCAAGAGGCGGTCGGCGGACAGCGGGTCGTTCTTGCGGCTGCCGACGGCCGGGATGTAGATGATCCGCCCGGCCCGGTCCAGCGCCTCGAGTTCGCGGGTCAGCACCAGGTCGGCGGTCTTGGAGGCGCGCTGGATGAAGACGATGTCGCGGCGGCGGCCCGGCAGCGTCTCGGCGATGGCCCGCAGCGGCGTGGTGCCGATGCCGCCGCCGATCATCACCACGCCGCGCCGCCGCCGCAGCACCCCGGTGAAGGCGCCGTACGGGCCGTCCAGCAGCACCCGTGCGCCGGGGCGCAGGCGCCGCTTCAACCGCTTCGTGTAGCCGCCGACGCACTTGAACGTCAGCCGCAGCGTGTTCTGCTGGGGCGCCGCCGACAGCGAGAACGGATGCGCCTGGTACCACAGCCCCCGGCTCAGGAACCGCCACCGGAAGTACTGCCCGGCCTCGGCGCCGAGTTCGGCCACGTGCCGTCCGGTGATGTAGACGCTCACCACGTCGGCCCCGACCATCTCGACCCGCGCCACGCGGAACCGGTGCCGCCGGTTGCTCAGGAACGGGATCACGATCCGGTTGCTGATCACCGCCGCCGCGACCACCGTGTGCAGCCCCGCCCAGGCCTCGGCGGCCCAGGGGTTCCGGGTGAACTGCGCGCCCAGGCTGAGCTGGTGCCAGAAGGCCGCGGCGGCGGCCGGATACATGAGCAGGTGGATCGCGTGCCAGCCCTCGTATCCCAGCCGCCGCCGGATGCTGCGCGCCGAGGTGAACCCCGCCAGGAGCATGGCCAGGAAGCCCGCCGTGGCCGCGAGCACACCGGGATAGGTTCGCAGGATGCTGACGACGACCTCGGGCGGCGCGGCCCGCAGGCTCACCGAATAGGCCGCGACGACCAGCCCGACGTGCGCGCACAGCAGCAGCACCAGATACCCGCCGAGACTGCGGTGCGCGGAGGCGAGCCACGAACCGAGCCGGCGCTCCAGCCACGGGAACCGGGCCATGAGCGCGATCTCGATGAGCAGCAGGTACGCTCCGACCAGACCCGTGATCTGCGCCAGCATCACGAGGTAGTCGGGCAGCGACTGGAGCCGGTCGGCGGGCGTCTGCCGCCACCACAGCGCCAGCAGTCCGGCGACGCCACAGCCCGCCGCCAGCAACAGGGCCGCCGAAAGCGACCGGCGAGGAAGTAAAGGCAGGCCGGAGCGCCAGCCCCCTTCTGACGAGCCCCGTTCCGGGGTGTACGGCACCTGCAGCCTGGCGGACTGTGACTGCACCACCTGAATGCTCCTCACGTAGGTGCACACAGGGTCCTGGCATTAGGGCGAACGGGGGGCACGTTTGTTCTATCTTTTCCCTCGTTTTACGCAAGCCCCACCGTCACCACAAGTCAGAGCTCGATGGGCCACGAAGGGTTCTGCCGTAAGTAAAAACCTGCTGTTGCCGTCGTCGGCACCCGGCGTCGGCCCGTGAAACTGCGCGCGCCGTGTGCACGTGCAGTTGATCTAGTGGCGCCGCTGGTTGCGTGGCCTATAACCGTTTAGGGGTAACCGTTCCACTGCGTCCCGTAACGCCAAGACTCGGCAAAGTCCAGGTCATCTTCGACTCGTTCTCCTTGAGTCGGCGCCTTCCGCTCGGGCAGGGTTCATTCCCGACAGGCCTCGCGCGGGAGTTCGAATGACGGACCTCCCACATCCCGCGCACAGGAGGCGCAGCTCGGCGGAAGGCCCCCTTTGTCCGGCATATCCGGCTCCGGCAGACATGTCGCCAGCCACGCCAAGCCCGGCAAGATCGACAATGCCAAGGGCCGGGTCAAGACCGCCGCGGCGGTGACCAGCGTGCTGGCCGTCAGCGGAGGTGTCGCCGCCGGCTTCCATCTGCATCAGGAAGCCCTGCGGAACAGCACCGAGGCCGCCGCCCAGGACGGCAACGCGGTCGGGGCGGCCGCGGCCGCCGGGGCGCTCGCCGCCCGCAACGCGCACGCCACCGAGGCGAACCGGGACTTGCAGCGCGCGGACCTGAACGCGCCGAGTTCCTCGGCGCCCGGGACGACGGCGCCGTCCAGTTCGGCGACCACCCCGCAGCCGAGCGCGCCGACGCCGACGTCGGACTCCTCGAGCCCGATGCCCGGGTCGGCGCAGAGCCCGATCTCGCGGTCGAGCTCCTCGACCAGCGATCCGACCACCAGCAAGCCGACGAGCACCACGACGACGCCCTCGTCCTCGTCGTCCTCGTCGTCGTCCTCCTCGGTGGGGCTGGGCATCAACGCCACCCCGGCGCAGGCTCAGGCGATCGCCAAGCAGCTGGTGCCGTCCGGCCAGTACGCCTGCTTCGCGAACATCATCAGCCGTGAGTCGAGCTGGAACATCCACGCCACGAACGCGTCCTCGGGTGCCTACGGTCTGCCGCAGGCGCTGCCGGGCAGCAAGATGGCCGAGTACGGCTCGGACTGGCGGAACAGTGCGACGATTCAGATCAAATGGGCGCTGGCCTACATGACCGGACGTTACGGTTCGCCCTGTGCCGCGTGGACCTTCTGGCAAAACCATAGCTGGTACTGATATAAGAATTTCTGTGTTTGGCGGCGGACCCCCATCGCGGCCGCCGGCACGACCGACCCGGTTGGCGACCCTCCCCCCACCGCGAGCGCTATCTGCCCGCAATTGCCAACCGGGTCACTCTTTTCCCCGCTGACCGGCTGGACTGATCAGTCGCCGGAAGTCGCCGCCAGCACCGGCACCAGCACGTCGGACACCGGCGTCGGGATCCCGTGCCGCCGTCCCAGCCGCCGCACCACGCCGTTGCGCGCGTCCCACTCCAACTCGCGCGCGGCCAGCCGGTCGAACAGGATCGAGGAGCCGATGTCCGGGTCCATCCGCTCGAAGATCCCGACCAGCGCCTCGGCTTCCTCCTCCGGCAGCGCCGCGCCCTCGGCCCGGGCCACGGCCAGCGTCTCGCGCGCCAGGCCCAGTGCCAGTTCCCGGATGTCCTCACGCTGATACACCGCGGCCCGCCGCCCGGTCGCGGCCATGATGCCCGCGATCGCGTTGGTGGTCAGCTTGCGCCACGCCGCCGTGGTGAAGTCCGAGACGAGTTCCACCTCGACCACCGGCGAGGCTTCCAGCAGCTTCGCGAACTCCTCACCCTCCGGCCCGGCCGGCACCTGCACCAGCGAGGAGATGTTGTTGCGCACCGTGACCTCGCCCGGGCCGGTCGGCTCGGCGCTGATCCAGACGATGGCCGGCAGCACCCGCGCGTCGTTCGCGTGCGGCGCCACCCGGGCCACGTGCTCCACGCCGTTCTGCAACGCCACGACCGTGGTCTTCGGCGTGCACAGGGCGTTCAGGTAGCCCGCCGCGCCGTCCGTCTGGTGCGCCTTCACCGCCAGCAGCACCCACTCCGCCGGCCCGGTCACCTCCTCCGGCGAGGTCAGCACCGGCATCGTGAGCTCGGTGACCTCCCCGGAGACGTCGTCGACCACCCGGATCGCTCCCGGGTCGCGCCGCGCGCACAACGTGACGGCGTGCCGCCCCGCCTGTTGCGCGGCCAGCGCCGCGACCGAACCGATAGCGCCAGGCCCCACCACCGCTATGTCCGCCATGAACGTCAAGCGTATGTGCGAATCTGGAATAGCGCCTAACCGGCAAGAGGTTGCCACTGCCATGACCGCCGAGTTCACCGCGCTACGCCAGGCCCGCCGCCCGCAGGGCCGTCCCACTCCTGACGATTTCCGCTTCTATGAGGGGAAGACTCCGGAGCTCGAACCGGGCCAGATCCTTGTCGCGAACTCCTACCTGTCCGTGGATCCGTACCACCGCGAGTTCATGGACGAGGGTGGCTGGGAGAAGGGCTTGGGCTTGGAGGGCCGGGCTCTGGGCACTGTCATCGAATCCCGAGAACCGGCCTTCCCCGAGGGCACCGTCGTCTTCCACCGCCACGGCTGGGCCACGCACGCCGTGCTGGGCGCCGAGGACAAACCGCGCGTCGTCGAGGCGCCGGCCGGGGTTCCGCTGTCCACCTACCTGAGTCTGCTCGGCGGCACGGGGATGACCGCCTATGTGGGCCTGGTTCGCATCGCGAGGCTTCAGCCCGGCGAGGACGTGTTCGTCTCCGGGGCCGCCGGCGGCGTCGGCACCGCCGTCGCGCAGATCGCCCGGGTCCTCGGCGCCCGCCGGATCGTCGGCAGCGCCGGCTCCGCGGCGAAGGTCGCGCAGCTCACCGGTGTGCTCGGCTTCGACGCCGCGTTCAACTACCGCGACGGCTCCCCGGCGGAGCTGCTGGCCCGGGCCGCGCCGGAGGGGGTCGACGTGTTCTTCGACAACGTCGGCGGCGACCATCTGGAAGCCGGGATCGCCGCGCTTCGGCACCACGGCCGCATCGCCTGGTGCGGCGCCGTCGCGCAGTACGACGACCCCGCCAACCCGCCGGCGGCGCCGCGCAACCTGTACGACGTGGTCCACAAAGCCCTGCGGCTGGAAGGGTTCCTGGTCCGCGACCACCTCGACGTCCGCGAGGAGTTCGAGGCGTTCCTGACGCCGCGCATCGCCTCCGGCGAGATCGTTCCGGCCGAGACGGTCGTGGACGGCTTCGAGAACACCGTCACCGCGTTCCTGGGCATGCTGAAGGGCGAGAACGTCGGCAAGATGCTGGTTCGCCTGTGACCCTGTACCTCTTTGGCTCTGTGGCCCCGTGATCCGACCCTGGTGGGCGGCGTTCTAGCGGACGTCGCCCATCAGCCGGTTGACCAATGGCACGGCCAGGAACCCGATCAACCCCATCACGACCGCGACGCAGCCGATCGACAAGAAGTACGCGAAGTCGCTCATCACCGTGCTCAGCTTGGTCACGTACACGTTCAGCGCGTTCCCGACCGCCTGGGCCAGGAACCACAACCCGAGCATCTGCCCGGCGTACCGGGCCGGTGCCAGCTGCGTCGTCACCGACAGCCCCACCGGCGACAGGCACAGCTCGCCGAAGGTCTGCAGCAGGTAGGTCACGGCCAGGAAGATGATCGAGACCTTGTGCGTCGGCGAGGCGTCCCTGCCGGCCAGGCTCATCACGAAGAACGACAGGCCGATCAACACCAGCGCGATCGCGAACTTCACCGAGGTCCGCGGCGCGCGGTCGCCCAGGCTCTCCCACATCCACGCGAAGATCGGCGCGAACACCATGATGTAGAAGGGGTTCGCCGACTGCAGCCATACCGCCGGCATCTGCCAGCCGAAGATCGACAGGTTCGTCTTCTCGTTGGCGAACAGGTTCAGCTGGCTGCCGGACTGGTCGTAGATCATCCAGAAGACGGTGGCGCCGATGAAGAAGGCCACGAACGCCGCCAGCTTCGGCGCCTCCCCGCTGGAGAGTCCCCCGCGCCCGAACATGAACCCGAAGTACAGGAACGGCGTGGCGATGATCGGCACGGCCAGGGCGTCGGAGAACGCCGCCACGCTCCACTGGGTGATCGCCATCCACCCCACCACGATCACCAGCACGCCGCCGGCCACCAGCGCGGTCAGCCGCAGCGCCCGCCGCAGCTCCGGCCGGGAGATCGGCTTGGGCGGCCACAGGCCGATGGTGCCCAGGTGCTTGCCTTGTGCCACATAGAAGAGCACCGCGAACGTCATGCCGAGCGCCGCGCACCCGAAGCCCAGGTGGTAGTTGACGTGCTGGCCGACCCAGCCGGCGGTCAGCGGCGCGAGGAACGCGCCCATGTTGATCGCCATGTAGAAGATCGTGAAACCGGCGTCCCGGCGTTCGTCGTGCTCGTGGTAGAGCGCACCGACCTGCGCTGAGATGTTGGGTTTGAGCAGCCCGGTGCCCAGCACGATCAGGCCCAGCCCGAGGAAGGTGGTGGGCTCGCTCGGGACCGCCATCACGTAGTGGCCCAGCGCGATGATGACGCCGCCCCACAGCACCGAGCGTCTGGCGCCCCAGATCCGGTCGGCGATCCAGCCGCCGGGCAGCGCCATCAGATAGACCAGGCTGTTGTAGAGGCCCAGGAAGCTGTTGCCGGTCTCCTTGGAGAAGCCCAGACCCCCGTTGGCCGCGGTGTCCGTGAGGAACAACACCAGCAGGCCGCGCATGCCGTAGAAGCTGTAACGCTCCCAGAACTCGGTCGCGAACAGGGTCCGCAGACCCTTGGGCTGACCGAAGAACGCCTTGTCGTCCTCCGGGGGCGCGTGGCCATGTGGCTCTTCGCCACCGGCCGGGTGCGGAGGGTCCATGGTCGTCATGGCTCCCCCCATCCCCGTCCCCGGTCCGCGCATTACCGACAATGCTCCGGATGGGGGAGCGACACGCGGGCCACCCCGATTACCATCACACTCATGACCCGTGTACTGCTCGCCGAGGATGACGCCGCCATCTCCGAACCGCTGGCGCGTGCGCTCCGCCGCGAGGGCTACGAGGTCACGGTCCGCGCCGACGGCCCCGGCGCCCTGCTGGCCGGGCAGAGCGGCGTCGACCTGGTGGTCCTGGACCTGGGCCTGCCCGGGATGGACGGCCTGGAGGTCTGCCGCCGGCTGCGCGCCGACGGCCACACCTTCCCGGTGCTGGTGCTCACCGCCCGCGCCGACGAGGTGGACACCGTGGTCGGGCTGGACGCCGGCGCCGACGACTACGTCACCAAGCCGTTCCGGCTGGCCGAACTGCTGGCCCGGGTGCGGGCGCTGCTCCGGCGCGGCACCCCGGACCTGGGCAACGGCGTGCACGGGGTGCGGATAGACATCGAGTCGCACCGGGCCTACCTGGGCGACCAGGAGCTGAACCTGACGGCCAAGGAGTTCGACCTGCTCCGGGTGCTGGTCCGCGAGGTCGGCCGGGTGGTGACCCGGGACCAGCTGATGCGCGAGGTCTGGGACACCACCTGGTGGTCCTCCACCAAGACCCTGGACATGCACATCTCCTGGCTGCGCAAGAAGCTCGGCGACGAGGCGTCCCGGCCGCGGTTCATCACCACGGTGCGCGGCGTCGGCTTCCGCTTCGAGCGCGGCTGACCCCGGCGGCCCGTGGTGCGCCGTCGCCTGGTCTCCTCCACCTTCCTGGTGGTGATGATGGTGATCATCCTGCTCGGGGTGCCGCTGGCGGTGCTCGAGGTGCGCTCGGTGGACAGCAGCACCAAGACCGTGCTGGCCACCGAGGCCCAGGCGCTCGGCGAGACGTTCTCGATGCAGGTCAGCAAGGCCTTCCAGAACGGCACCACGATCACCTCGCTGGACGCCTTCGGGCCGAACGCCGAGCGGATGATCGCCGGGGACCACTCCGCGCTGATCATCGTGGACGGCAAGCTGCCGCTGCTGGTGCACCCGCTGCCGGCCGGCGCCCCGGCATTCACCGCCACCTACACCGTGAACAACGTGCTGAACAACGTCGGCGTGCACGTCACCGTGCGCGCCCCGCGGGCCCCGGCCGACCGGCAGATCCGCAGCGCGATGTACCTGATCGGCGGGGTGGCGCTGGCGGTGCTGGTGGCCGCCACGGGCCTGGCCTACCTGCAGGCCCGCCGGCTCACCAAGCCCCTGGAGGAACTGGCCGCCACCGCCGAGCGCCTGGGCTCCGGCGACCCGCGGCCCCGGCACCGCCGCTACGGCATCAGCGAGCTGGACCGGGTGGCCGAGGTGATCGACAGCTCGGCGGACCGGATCTCCACCATGCTCGGCGCCGAACGCCGGCTGGCCGCCGAGGCCTCGCACGAGCTGCGCACCCCGCTGGCCGCGCTGTCGATGCGGCTGGAGGAGATCATCGCCATCGCCGACGACCCGCAGACCGTGCGCGACGAGGCCGAGGTGGGCCTGTCCCAGGTGGAGCGGCTCACCGACGTGGTGCAGCGGCTGCTGACCACGGCCCGCACCCACCGGCGCTCGGACCTGGCGGTGCCGATCGAGGTGGACACCGTGATCCGGCAGCAGGTGCACGAGTGGCGCCCGGCCTACCAGTCGATGCGGCGCGGGATCGTGGTGTCCGGGGAGCGGCGGCTGATGGCGATGGCGACCCCGGGCGCCTTCTCCCAGATCCTGTCCACGCTGCTGGAGAACTCGCTGATCCACGGCGCCGGCACCGTCACGGTGCACACCCGCGCCGTGGGCGGCTCGGTGGTGGTGGAGGTCGGCGACGAGGGCGACGGCATCGCGCCGGAGCTGGAGGTGAAGCTCTTCGAGCGCGGCGCGTCCTCGCGCGGCTCGACCGGGCTGGGGCTGGCGGTGGCGCGGGAGCTGGCCGAGGCCGACGGCGGCCGGCTGAACCTGGTGCTGCAACGGCCGGCCGTGTTCGCGGTGTTCCTGACCGAGCATTCACCGCTGTCGGTGATCGCGCGCTGAACCTGACGGGCGGCGCCGCGGGTCAGGCCGGTGCCGGGCTCGAGGGTGCGGCTCCGGTGCCCGGTGCGGCGGATGTTCGATGGTCCCGATGTGGACCCGATGAGCCCGACGCGGTTTCCGAGGGGTGCTCGCCGCGCTGTCCGAGTGGTGGTCCGGGCCGAGCTGGAGCTCAGCCGGCCGCCGGACGCGGCGCGGGCTCCCCGTTGTGTCCGTTGTGCAGGGCGTTCCCACTGTCCGCGAGGTCCACCTCGACGGCGTCCGGCTGCGACTCGGGGAAGACCAGCAGGTGCGAGGTCGTGAACCGGAAGATCCCGGCGACCGGGAGGCCGAAGATGAACTTGGCGATGTTGGCCGCGGCGATGCTGTGGAAGCCCAGCACGTGGTCGGCGACGAACACGAAGCTGTTCTCGATGATCAGGCCGACCAGGCTGATCAGCGCGAACAGCGCCATCTCGCGGCGCCGGGCGTCGGCGGGCCGGTGGCGGAACACCCAGTAGCGGTTGCCGATGTAGGCGGTCACCGTCGCCACCAGCGTGCCGCCCACGGAGGCGACGGTGTGGCTCAGACCGGTGAATTTCCACAGCAGGTTGGAGCTGGAGACGTCGGCGACGACGCCGACCGCCCCGACCACGCCGAACTTCAGCATCTCGGCGTACAGCTTGCGGATGGTCAGGACGGCCTTAACGACGAGCACGATGGAGTCTTCTCAGTCAGTCGGGGCGGCTGGCTGCCGGGTGGAACCGGTGGTCAGCGGGACGCGGTCTCGGCGACCGCCTGCTGCCGGTGGCCGTGCTGGACGTGCGGCACGTGCAGCGGGTGCCCGGCCGGGTACAGCGGGGTGTGCGCGGCGGCCGGGGCGTCGATGTCCTCGATCGGGGCGGAGCCCTCGGGGAAGACGAAGGTCCGGTAGCAGTACAGGCGGAACAGCATGCCGACCGGCATACCGAAGGCGAACTTCGCGATGTTGACCGCGATCGGGCCGTCGTGGCCCAGCCCGTACTTGGAGATGAAGACGAACATCACTTCGATGACCATGGCGACGCCGTTGATCAGGAAGAAGAGCAGCATCTCCCGGTGGCGGTCGATCTTGTCGCGGTCCTTGTAGGTCCAGTAGCGGTTGCCCACGTAGGCGACACAAGTGGCGACCACAGTGGAGGCCACGGTGGCGTAGATCTGCTTGTCCTTGACGGCGAGCAGCACCGCGTTCAGAACAGAGATGTTGACGACCAGCGCGACGGCGCCGACGATCCCGAACTTCGACAGTTCGTGGACGACGTGCTCGAACCGGTTGTACAGAGAACGCACGACCGTCACGTGGGCCACCTGTTCTTCCATCGGGTTTTCTCCTAGCGCCCCGAGGGTACCCTCCCATTCTTGACCTGTTCGACGCCCGGGCGCGAAACCTGCGTTAAATCTACTCACTGCTACGTAGCTGTGACGTTCGAGTCGACCCATTCGTGGGGCTTGGACCGCTTATGACGCCCCTGAGGTGTCCAGATATTC
>JABFXP010000938.1 GCA_013361685.1 Catenulispora sp. | reverse complement strand
GCCCGGAGACCCTCGTGATGCCGCCGGAGCACCCCCGGGGCCGGGCGCCGGAGCGCGTGGCCATCGGCGAGCCGCCGCCGGAAGGCCGGGGCGGCGGCGCCGGCTGGGTGGTCGGGATCCTGGCGGTGGCGGTCATCGCCGCCCTGTCGACGGCACTGGTGCTGGTGCTGCGCAGCGGGAGCGACCACCCCGGCACCCCGCCGGCCGCCTCGGTCACCGGCGCCGCCACCACCAGCCCGAGCCCGCTGCCGCGCTCGGCCCACAGCCCGACGCCGACCAAGGGCACCAGCAGCCCGGCGCCCTCGCCGACCTCGACGAGCAACACCGCGGCGCCGACGACGGCCGCGTCCACCCAGAGCGTCTCGACGTCCGCGCCGAGCACGAGCGCGTCCAGTTCCAGCGCCGCGCCGCCGACGTCCAGTTCCGCGCCCTCGACCACCGCGAGCAGTTCGCCGCCGGCGAGTCCGTCGACGACCGCGAGTTCGTCGGCCTCGCACAGCGCCGCGCCGACTCCGACGACTGCCAGCCGTTCGCAGAACGGGGGACATCGCTGAGGCTGGCCCGGAGGACCCGGGGGCCCGATACGACGTGAACCGGGACCGCGCGCATACGCGAATCCTGGCCCGCAGGCTCTGGAGCCGGCCGCGACGCAGCCGCGCGCCTCAACACTCAAGGCTCTGATACTTAGCACCCTGACAAGGCAGGCGCCGGCACAAGACACTGACAGAGTGCGTGCGGACAACGGCTTGATCACCGCGTTCGGCGCAAGTCCCGCGCCACCGCCCGCCACCGCGCGCCGGGCGGCCCGCAACCTCCACCGCGATCCACCAGCTCCGCCCAACGCGTGCGCGCCAGGGCGCGCCGCCCCCAGACTGAGCGCAGCGAACCCGGGCCGCACCCGCCTGCGGTCCCGGGTTCGCTCTCGTCCGGCGCGGCAGCCCGGCCCGTATTGGGCCCGGCCCCGCACCGGCGGCGTGCTCCATGCTCCGTACCCGCGGCTCCCCGTCTGGCACCGCACTATGCGCCAGTACTCCAGCCCCCGCGCGGTGCGCGCCGCCGTCCTCGTCCCGGCCGGTCCCCTCAGCCGATCGCGGCCAGGTCCACCGGGGGCAGGTCCTTGACCTCCTCGCGGGTCAGGTCCACCTGGACCCCGAAGGTGGCGTCGACCACGTTGCGGATCGGGACGGCCACCTCCTTGCGGCTCCACAGGTGCCCTTCGGTGAGCAGGATGTGGGTGACGTGGTGGTCCGGTGCGGCCACCAGGCCCTGCACGCGGCCGATGTCGCCGTCCGCGGCGTGCACGCGCTCGCCCCGGCGCAGCTGGACCTCGCCGGCCGGGACCCGGTCGTAGGTGACCGTCTCGGACTTGCTGCGGGAGTACCCGCCGCCCAGGGCCCCGCCGTTGGTCGGCATGCTGCCGGACACCGGCGGCGGCGGCTGGATCACTTCGGTGGCCTCGGCCGGCTCCAGCCGGTCGAAGTCCAAAGCGGTGCAGACCAGCCGCACCGCGTCGGCGTCGGCTCCGGCCACCAGGCTGACCGGGACCAGGCGCGCGGCGTGCACGTCCTTGCCGATCACCAGGTGGGTCATGGCGCGGCTGACCGGATCGATGAGGATCCGGTGCAACTGGCCGCATTCACCGTCGGCGCAGATCACGGACACGCCGATCTCGTACGGATACTCCTTCTCCTGCATGGTGCTCATGAGCAGCCTCCTCACTGCCTGCGCGGTCCGGCACGGCACCGCGCCCTGAGCCCCGCTACCCGATGACACGGTTTGAAACACGATTCGATAACGGCCGACTGGTTATGAGGGAGGCAACCGGAAGGAGCGGCCCATGTTCGGATTCGCCGCCGTCGCGTTGTTCGCGATCGCCTTCATCGTCAACGGCACCGCGACCACCGTCACCAACGCGTGGTTCACCCCCACCAGCCTGATGCTCGCCGGCCTGGCGTGCCTGGCGGTACACCTGCTCGGCTACCAGGCCTCCTGGCGTCCGAGCGGGCGGCGCGGAGTGCTGCGCCGACGTTAGCGGCAGCGCCGACGTCAGCCACGCCTCAGCGCCGGCGCCGGCGTGCGCGGCCGCGCACGTGAAGGGGGAAACGGTCAGACCCGTACGGCGGCGCGGCTGCCGGGTACGGCGACGGCAGCCGCGCCGGCTCAGCGCGCGGCCTCCCGGTCCGACCAGGCCTTGATCGCGAGCAGCCGCAGCCGCAGCGACTCGGTGTCCTCTTCAAGCCCGTCCGCGCCCTCCGGAAGGCCGGCGATCTCGACCCCGTGCGCGGTGAAGAACCCGGACGCGGTGCTGTGCGCCAGGTCCACCGCCACCCGGGGATTGGTCACGAAGGTGCTCTCAACGTGCTTCCACACACCGTTCAGATAAGCCCGGTCCCCGTCGGTGAAGCGGGGCGGCAGGGGCGTGGCGGCCGCGCCGCCGGCGCCGACCGCCGGATGGTCCGGCGCCCGCCCGCTCTCGATGAACCGCCCGAGCTTGGCACCCAGGCCGCCGAACGCTCCGGAGGCCGAGTCCCGCCAGGCCGGCGGTCCCAGGAACCAGGCCGCCACTCCGGCGGCGAGTACTACCACGACGATTATCAGCACGATCAACACGGCGTCACGCTCCCGAACACGACTACCGCCACCGTCAGGACGCGTGCCGTTACCCGCTCCGGCGTCCACCAATCGGTTCGAATCAGTGTTCTCAAACTCCCGCCCGCGGGCGAGGATGGGGGGATGGCGGAGCACCCCGGCGCCCGGCGCGGCGCGAACCCCGGAGCGCCCCACGGTCCGGACGGGCCGGTGCCGCCCCCGCCCCCCTCCTTCGAGGGCGAGCGGATCCTGATCGTCGACGACGACCCGCGCGGCATCTACGCGCTGGGCAGCGCCCTGGCCGTGCGGGGGCTGTCGATCGTGCACGCGGCCACCGGGCGCGAGGGCATCGCGGTGCTGCGCAAGGACCCGGAGATCCGCGCGGTGCTGCTCGACATCGCGATGCCGGAGCTGGACGGCTACGCCACCGCCGCCGGCATCCGCGGACTGGACGAGCGCTCCGGCGTGCCGATCATCGCGGTCACCTTCGAGTCCTCGGCCGCCGACCGGGCCAGGTGCCTGGCCGCCGGGATGGACGAGCACGTGCCGAAGCCGGTCGACGTCGAGCACCTGCTGCGGGTGTTACGGGACCTGATCAGGTAGGCATCAGGTAGGCATCAGGTGGGCGCAGGGCCCCTCAGGTCACGGTTCACGGCTGCGGCCCGCCGGCGCCCTCGCTCCCCGTGCCGTCGTCGTCGACCAGCACCGCGTCGCGCAGCGTCCCCAGGATCCGGGTCAGATACCGCGACACCTGCATCTGCGACACGCCGAGCTCGGTCCCTATCTGGCTCTGGGTCATCCCGCGGAAGAAGCGCATCAGCAGGATCCGCTTGTCCCGTTCGGGCAGCGCGGCCAGCAGCGGCTTGAGCGCCTCGCGGTCGACGACCCACTGGTAGGCGTCGTCGTCCTCGCCCAGCGTCTCCCCCAGGCTGGCGCCCTGGTCGTCGCCGGGCACCAGCGGCCGTTCCAGCGAGGTGGCGCTGTAGGCGGCCGAGGCGTCGAAGGCCTCGACGATCTCCTCCGGCTGCGCCCCGAGGTGCTCGGCCAGTTCGGCTATCGTCGGGGACCGGCCCAGCCGGCGTTCCAGCTGCTCGGCCGGGGCGCCGTGCAGGGCCAGGCTCAGCTCCTGCATGCGGCGCGGGACGTGGACGTCCCAGGTGGCGTCGCGGAAGTAGCGTTTGATCTCCCCGGTGACCATCGGCGTGAGGTAGCCCAGGAAGGCGGTGCCGCGCGCCGGGTCGAAGTTGTCGACCGCCTTGATCAGCGCCAGGTACGCGACCTGTTCCAGGTCCTCGGCGTTGTCGGCGGGCACGCTGAACCGCGAGGCGACATAGCGCGCGTAGTTCATGTGCTCGGCGATCAGCTCGTCGCGCAGGACCCGGTGCCGCGCGCCGCCGGGGTCGCAGGCGGCGAGTTCCTCGAAGCGGCGGTGGATCACGGCGCGGTGCTCGGCGCGGTCCCGGGGCGCGCCGCCGACCCGCGGTGCGGGGAAGCGGCGGGTGGTGAGTTCGGGGTGGAGTTCCAGGGGGTGGTCGTCGCGGGCGGGCAGGATGCCGCCGGGGGCGGGCGCGCCGGGCGTGGGGCCGCCGGGCGTGGCTCCGCCAGAGGC
>JABFXP010000482.1 GCA_013361685.1 Catenulispora sp. | reverse complement strand
TTCCGTTAGGACACCTCGTTCGGTGAGGCGTCTTCACGGACAAAGGCCACTGATCCCATCGGTCGAGAGACCCTCCGGATCAGGACAGATCTCCTCGGCTTAAGGGGTGATCCCAAGTGGCTGCGCAGCTGACGCTACGCCGTGAAGTGCCGAAGCTCTGACGAGAGGGGTGGCCGGGACCCACCCTGCTATCGCCGTGCAATGGCGCATGGCGGGATGAACAGCAGGGCTGTTCCGGGTTCACCTCCCAAAGGTGTCACCACGAGTGTGTCAGCACGAGTGTGTCCACGTCCGGCGTGGACGCCAGGGACCCAGGCGCTGCGGCGCCGCGGCGGCCAGGGAGGTGGTTGCGATGAAATCCGGCAGTAGGCCGGGCCACAGTCGGCCCCGCATCGCGCACTACCTCGTCCTCCGTCTCTCCCTCGGCGCGCGCTGACCGTACCGACCCCGATCCACCACCCGCCGCCGGCGGGCCGCTGCGGCCTGCCCCGGGCCGCGGGCCGGGTCGACGCGTGCCGCCTTACCAGCCGCCACTACCGGCAGCAGGGGGTGTATCCACATGACCACGGCCACGCTGAACAGCGACGTCCGCGAACTGCGCGCGGGCACGAACCAGAGCGCGGTGCTCGATGACGCGCACGTCGGCGACATCAAGGGTGCGTTCGGCACCATCACCCTCGACGACCACGGCGCCGTCCGCGGGTTGTCGGCCAAACTCAAGACCCTGCTGGCGATCGTCGGCCCCGGGCTGATCGTGATGGTCGGCGACAACGACGCCGGCGCGTTCGCCACCTACGGTCAGGCCGGGCACCAGTACGGCACCCGGCTGCTGTGGACGCTGCTGCTGTTGATCCCGGTGCTGTATGTGAACCAGGAGATGGTGCTGCGGCTGGGCGCCGTGACCGGGGTCGGGCACGCGCGGCTGATCTTCGAGCGGTTCGGGAAGTTCTGGGGCGCGTTCAGCGTCGTCGACCTGTTCATCCTCAACGCCCTGACGCTGGTCACCGAGTTCATCGGGATCACGCTGGCCACCGGCTATCTGGGGCTGCCGAAGGTGCCGTCGGTGATCATGGCGGCGCTGGTGATCGTGGCGGCGGCGATGAGCGGCTCGTTCCAGCGGTTCGAGCGGATCGCGCTGGCGCTGTGCGCGGGCTCGCTGCTGCTGATCCCGATCTCGATCATGGCGCATCCCTCGGCCGGCTCCATGGCGCACGGCTTCACCACGCCGGTGCTGCCCGGCGGCTCGGGCCAGATGGCCGCGGTGATGCTGCTGGTGATCGGGATCGTCGGGACCACGGTGGCGCCGTGGCAGCTGTTCTTCCAGCAGAGCTACGTCATCGACAAGCGCATCACGCCGCGTTTCATGAAGTACGAGAAGGCGGACCTGTCGATCGGGATCGTCGTGGTCGTGGTCGGCGCGGCGGCCACCGTCGGGCTGGGCGCGGTCGCGGCGGCGCACCTGCCGGGGCCGTTCACCGACGCGGCCGACGTGGCGCGCGGGCTGTCCGCGTACGGGGGCCGGGTGCTCGGCGACATGTTCGCGGTGGCGTTGCTGGACGCCTCGATCATCGGCGCCTTCGCGGTCTCGCTGTCCACCGCCTACGCGATGGGCGACTGCCTGAAGATCAACCACTCGCTGCACCGGGGCGTGAAGCAGGCCAAGGGCTTCTACGCGGTCTACGTCGGCGTGATCGCGCTGGCCGCGACCATCGTGCTGGTGGCCAGCGACCACGTGCAGGGCGTGCTGACGGTGGGCGTGCAGGCGCTGGCCGGGGTGCTGCTGCCGTCGGCGTCGGTGTATCTGCTGCTGCTGTGCACCGACAAGGCCGTGCTGGGGCCGTGGGTGAACGGGCGCCGGACCACGGTGTTCACCGCCGGGGTGATCGCGGTGCTGGTGGCGCTGTCGCTGGTGCTGACCGGCTCGGTCCTCGACCCGGGCATCACCGCCGGGCAGATCGAACTGATCTTGGCGGTCTGCGGTGCCGGGGCGCTGGCCCTGGGTGCCGGGATGGGGGTCAAGGCGCTGCTGGAGCGGCGGGCCCCGGGGTACGTCGCCGAGGTCGTCGACCGGTCCGGGCGGGAGCAGTGGCGGACGCCGCCGCTGGCGCAGTTGGGGCAGGCCGAGTTCTCGGTGGCGCGGCGGGTGAGCCTGGCGGTGCTGCGGGCGTATCTGGCGGTGGCGACGGTGCTGGTGGTCGTCAAGCTGTGCACGATGATGTTCGGGCACTGAAGCACTGAGGCACTGAGGCGCCAAACCGCTCACCCCTGACCGCTGAGGCACCCGCGCCGCAGCGCACGGCGCACGAACAAAGGAAAGGCCGGCCGGAGCATCCCGGTCGGCCTTCCGCGTATCCGCCGCCGTCCTCAGCCGACGACACCCCCGCGCCGTTCCATGAACGCCTCTTCCAGGTCCAGCTGGTTGAGGACGCGCCGATACACGTCGTCGTTGATCTCCCGGCTGTCCCGCAGGTGTTCGATCGCGGCGCGCTCGGCGTCCAGCATGGACCGCCGCGCGTCGTCGACCGCCGCCGCGTTGGCGCTCGGCCCGCCCCCGGCCACCTGCTGCGCGTACCGCCGGGCCCGTTCGCCGCGCCACAACGCCTGGTCGCGCATGCGGTCCACGGCCGGGTCCGGCAAGGATTCCTCCAACTCGTCGAGGCGGGCGAGACCGGCGTTCGCCGCGGTGCCCATCGCGCTGCAATAGGCGAAGGCGTCCTCCTTCACCTCCTCGACCGCTGTGATGCCGAGCCGGCGGATCAGGGGTGGCAGCGTCATGCCCTGCGTGATGAGGGTTCCCAGCACCACGAACAGCGTCAGGAACTGCACCAGTTCGCGGTCCGGCAACGGCTCGCCGGAGTTGGTGGTCATCGGGATCGACAAGGCGGCGGCCAGCGAGACCACGCCGCGCATGCCGGCCCAGCTCACGACGAACAAGACCCGGTGCGCCTGGGACTCGGCCGAGCCCCGCAGCCCCGACGAGCCGCGGAACCGTCTGATGAACTGGTCTCCCAGATAACCGAACGTGTAGACGCCGCCGAACCGCGTCACCACGACGATCGCGAACGCCGCCGACCCGTATCCGATGAGCTGCCAGCTGCTCCAGTGGTCCACATCGCGCAGGATCGGGATCAGCTGCAGACCGATCAGGGCGAAGACCGTGGCCTCCAGGATCTCCACGATCACGTCCCAGACCGCGGTGTCGAGCATCCGCGTGGCGTAGCCGGCACGGACCCGGCGGTGGCCGAGGTAGAGGCCGAGGATGACCACGCCCATCACGCCGGAGACGTGCACGGCCTCGGCGGTGATGTAGACGACGAACGGCAGTATCAGCGAGATGGAGCTCTCGGCGCGCGGATCGCGCATCCGGTAGCGGATCGGGTCCCAGATCATCGCCACCACGGCGCCGATCAGGATGCCGCCGGCCGCGGAGAGCAGGAAGCGGCCGATCGCGTCGAAGAACGTCACGGTCTCCCCGACCGCGGCGGCCAGCGCGATCCGGAACGCGGTCAGGGCGGTGGCGTCATTGAACAACCCCTCCCCCACCAGCACGTCGACGGTGCGGCGCGGCAGGCCCAGGCGCCGGGCGATGGAGATCGCCGCGACCGTGTCCGGCGGGCCGAGCACCGCGCCGAGCACGAACGCCACCGGCAGCGGCATCTCCGGGATCAGCCAGTGCATCGCGAACCCGGTGACGACCGTGGTGACCAGCACCATCGCCACCGACAGGATCAGCACCGCCTGCCAGTTCTGGCGCAGCGACGGCACCGAGGTCTCCACCGCCGCCTGGTAGAGCAGCGGCGGCAGCAGGATCATCAGGACGAATTCGGGCTCGAGGTCGTAGTCCGGGATGAACGGCATGATCGAGACCACGATGCCGATGACGACGAGCACGAGGGACCCGTTGAGTTCGAAACGGCGCGCGAGAGCGGAAACGACCACCGAGAAGAAGGGGACGCCCAGCAGGAACAGGAGGTGTTGCGCCGTCATGACACCTGATCATCCCATGCCGTATCAATTCTGCGGCGTGTAGCGCCTCCACGACGCGTGCTGGAGGGCGGCGAGCAGGCGGCCGGGTCGGGTGCGTTAGCGCGGGACTACGAACCGCGCGCCGTCTGCCACACGCGCTCGGGCACGGCCTCGACGAGCGATACCAGCATGTTGAGGCTGGTATCGACCCAGTGCGGCTTGAGCGTGCCGGATCCCCAGGTCAGGAGCCTGTTGCCCTCTACTCGCCAGGAGAAGTCCGGCCAGGACGCGATCAGCCGCAGCACCTGCGGCCCGAGCATGTCGGCGGCGAGTTGGAGGTTCGCCGCGTAGACGTGGTACCGGCGGTCGAACGCCGGATCACCGACGACGAACTCCGGCATCGCCAGCTGGCCGCCGCTGCGCTTGGTGAGTTCGCGGCGCGCGGACCGGGCCACCACCTCCACCGCGGGCAGCGTGGCCGGGAGGCCGTCGACGCAGGCCACCCAGGCGTGGTGCACGTCGTCGCCGTCGTTGCCAGGCGTCCGGTACTCGTAGTCGAGGACCAGGACGGAGTGGCCGTTGTGGGTGCCGCGCAGGACCCGGTTGGCGACGCGTCCGTGGCCGACGGTGAACGGCGGCCCGCCGAACGTGTCGGGCAGCTGGCGGTCCTTCTTGGTCAGCTCCCACTGCTTGGCGGCGACCAGCGCGGCGATGGCGTCGTTGCGGGCCTGGTTGGCGACGACCGTGGAGATGATCCCGACCAGCACGATGACGATGAAGAGCACTGCGACAACAGGCACAGGACATGCCTACCATCACGGTGTGAGCGGCGTCACGGCCGACTTGAGCGCCGTCCCGCACTTCGGACTCAGCGGGTGCCGTTGCAGTAGTAGGCGACGTTGTTGAAGTACTGGTTGTCCCAGAAGTACAGGTCCGCCCAGGTCTGCGGACCGGCGACGCCGTCCAGCTCCAGCTTCGGGTACGGCGGGGTCCCGCCGGGCGACTTCACGGTCGGCGCGTTGTTGCAGCTCTGGAAGCTGGTCAGCGCGCTCTGGGTGTCGGTGCCCCAGACGCCGTCGATCGCCAGCGGCTTGATGCCCAGCATCGACTTCTTGAGCAGGCACTGCATCTGCTTGATCGCGGTGGTGTCGGTCGAGCCCTTCTGGATCGTCGGCATCTGCTTCGCCGGCAGGTTCATATAGGTGCAGTCGGTGGAGGGCGGCGGTGGCGCGGTGGTCTTGGGCGCGCTGCTCGCCGGGGTGCTCGGCTTGGGCGCCGGCGTGCTCGCCACGGTCGAGGGCTTGGCCGGGGCGGCGCTGGGCGACTTGGACGGCGCCGCGCCGGTGGTCTTGCCCGTGGTGCCGGGCGCGGCGGGCGATGTGGAGCCGGCGCCGGGGCCGCCCGGGATGTCGGCGCTGGAGACGACCGGACCGCCGGGGAGGGTGTCGCCGTTGGGCTTGCCGGAGCTGGTGGCCGAGATGGCCGCGCCGGGGAAGTCGCCGCCGTCGGTGGAGCTGCTCGAGGATTCGGCGTGCGCCATGGCCGTGGAGGAGTTCTTCGCGGTGTCGTCTCCGCCGCCGGCGAACGCGGCCGCGGCGCCGCCGATGCCGACCACGGCCACCACCGCGAGCGCCGAGATGATGAGAGTCCGGCGGCGGCGGTCGGGGCCGCCGGGGCCTTCGGGTCCGTGCGGTCCGCCGGGGCCGTTCGGGCCGCCGAAGCCGGAACCCTCACCGCCGTTGAGCGGCATGCCGTAGGGCGAGTGCATCGGGGGCGGGGCGGGAAGGCCGCCGGGCCCGTGCTCGTCCGCCGCCGACACCTGCGGCTCCCCGGATTGCGGGAGCGGCCCGCTCTGGCGGGGCTCGCTCGGTGTCTGAGGTGTTCCCCACGGTGGGTAATGGTCGGCCGAACTCATGACGGCTTATCGTATCTGCGGCCTGTCGCGGCCATCGCCCGGGTACGGCAAAGCATTCGTAAAACCCCTGACGACGCGCCGACGTACCCTCGAACCTCGGCAAACGTGTTGTGGCGGGCCCCGCGACAGGAGGATCATCGAGTTCATGACGCTGCCCCGCCAGCGCCCTCAGGGGCCTGCCACGCGACCGACGCCCGTGCGCGAAGGCCTGCCCGAGAAGGCGCCGGCTCCGAAGAAGAACCCGGACAAGAGCCCTGACAAGGTCGCGGACGGGCGCCCGGGCGATCCCTGGAGCAAGGTGCCTTTCCGGGTGACGGTCGACGATTCGGACACGCCGTACGACGTGGTCGACGCCTTGTTGCTCACGCCGTTCACCACCGGTGCGCAGCCGCACGCGCGGCATTCGCGCCTGGACGCGCTGCGCGAGGACGCGACGCTGGTGCCCGCCGAGGGCGAGGTGCTGCGCTCGGTGGTCGAGGACAAGCGCGAATCGTGCCTGACCGCCGGGCCGGGCTGGACCGCCCGTTCGGTGCGCTGGTCCAGCGGCGGCGGCGAGGTGACGGTGGTCGCGGAGACCGCCGAGCTGGCCACGAAGATCCTCGCGCAGGCCACCGACGGCGTCGCGGCGGAGGAGGAGCCCGAAGAGGAGAAGGTCTCTGTCGGGTTCTGGTACGCGGCTCCGCAGCGCGGCCCGTACCGCACCGTCCGCACCATCACCGCCGAGCCCTGGGAAGCGGTGCGCAAGAACTACTCGACGTCGGCTGCCGCGGCTTTGGACAAGCTGATGGCCGTCCGCCGCACCGAAGCTGCGGGCCGCATGATCCTCCTGCACGGTGCCCCTGGTACCGGCAAGACCACCGCGCTGCGGACGCTCGCCCGGGAATGGCGGGAGTGGTGCCAGGTCGACTATGTCCTGGACCCGGACGCGCTGTTCTCCTCGCCCGGCTACCTCATGGAGGTCGCCATGGGGGTGGAGTACCACGGTCACGGTGACGAGGACGAGAACAAGCGCCGGTGGCGGCTGCTGCTGCTCGAGGACTGCGACGAGCTGATCCGCGGCGAGGCCAAGGCGACCAGCGGCCAGGCTTTGTCCCGGTTGCTGAACCTGACCGACGGGCTCTTGGGCCAGGGGCGCGACGTCCTGGTCGCGATCACCACCAACGAGAATCTGGCAAGCCTGCATCCGGCGGTGATACGGCCGGGGCGGTGCCTCGCCCAGATCGAGGTGGGGCCGCTGCCGCGCGCCGAGGCCCAGGCGTGGCTCGACCACGAGGGTGTGGAGGCCGGGAAGCTCGGTGCTGGTGCGGCGACGCTGGCGGAGCTGATCGCGGCCCGGGACGGGAACGAGCCGGTCGCGGCGGGCGGGGATGACGCGGGGACGGGGTTGTATTTGTAGTGGTGCGCGGTTGGTGGGGCGGCGGTGCCGCCCCACTTCGCGTTTCGGCGTCCGGGCGTCGCCGCCCTCGGCTTTGCCGCTCTGGGACTCACGGACCCGGGCATGCGCTCACGCCCGCACTCGCAGCTGCTCGGCCTTGATCGTCCGTGGCAGTCCGAACGACTCGAGCACGTCGTTGTCGAATCGGGTCAGGGCACAGATACCGTCGGCGGCCAGCGTCACCGTGATCAGCCCGGTCGCGTGCCCTTCTCCGTTCGGGCCGATCGCGTACGCGCCGAACGCGGGCCGGAGGTTGGCGCGAGTGGGTATCAGCCGGAACCGGCGGCCGGAAGAGAACAGCGAGGCGCAGAACCTGGCCACCGCGGCCCGGCCCTCGTATTCCAGCGGGATGGGCGGCATCGACATGAACACGTCGTCCGTCAGCAAAGCGATGACCGTGTCCAGGTCGGACGCCTCGTAAGCGGCCACGAACCGCGCCACCAGCGCCGTCTCCTCGGCGGACCCCGGCGCCGGTTCGTCGGCGGGATCCCGCCGCGCCAGCCCCGACCGGGCCCGCTTCAACGCGCTGTTCACCGACTCCACGCTTACTTCCAGCATCTCGGCGACCTGCGCTGCCGGGAAGCCGAGCACGTCACGCAGGATCAGGACCGCCACCTGCCGCGGGGGCAGCGTCTGGAGGGCGGTGATGAACGCCAGCGACATCGATTCGTTCTGGTCGTAGCGTGCGTCCGGGCCCGGCACCACCGCCGCCAAGTAAGCGTCCGGATACGGCTCCAGCCACACCACCTCGCCGAGGCGCGTCGGTTCGGGCGGCTGGTATCCGCCGAAGTCCCAGGGCGCGGCGGGGCGCCGGTCGGCCGCACGGCGGGCGTTCAGGCAGCGGTTCGTGGCGATCCGGTAGAGCCAGGTCCGCAACGACGCGCGTTCCTCGTAGCCGGACAGTCCCTGCCACGCCGACAGCAGCGTCTCCTGCACCGCGTCCTCGGCGTCCTGGAACGAGCCCAGCATTCGGTAGCAGTGGACCTGGATCTCTCGGCGGTAGGGGTCCGTGAGTTCGCGGAAGGCGTCGCCGTCGCCTCCGCGGGCTCGAACCAGCAGGTCGTTCGTCAGCATTGTCACTCCCACTCCGATAGGGACACCGCCGGAACCTCGAACTGGGCGCGTCGCGAGCGCCCAGTTTCTCCGGCGCGCGGGTTCTGCATCGTCGGCGATCGACGGCCGGACGGCGGCCGTCGGACAGGCATCGGAACTCGAAGGGGAAAGCGACATGTTGCTTCAGGACAAGGTGGCCATCGTTTATGGCGGAGCCGGCGCGATCGGCGGCGCGGTCGCGCGCGCTTTCGCAGCGGAGGGGGCCCGGGTGCACGTCACCGGGCGGTCGCTCGGGGCGGCGGAGGCCGTGGTCAAGGACATCGCCGCGCGAGGCGGCAGCGCTGAGGCCGCCGAGGTCGACGGTCTGGACGAGAGCGCCATCGACGCCCACCTGCGGCGCGTCGTCGCTGCCGAGGGCCGCATCGACATCTCGTTCAACGCTGTGGGCATCCCCGACAGCGAGATCCTCGGCATCCCGCTCACCGACATCAGCTCCGAGCTGTACATGCGGCCGGTGATCGCGTACACCAGCTCGTACTTCTCCACCGCCCGGCTCGCCGCGCGGCACATGGTTTCGCAGGGCTCTGGCGTCATCATGACCGTCACGGCTCTGCTCTCGCGCAAGGGCACCACTTTGAACGGCGGCTACGGCCCGTCGCAGGCGGCCAAGGAGGCGTTGACCCGCGACCTGTCGGCCGAACTGGCGCCGAAGGGGATCCGGGTCGTCGGGCTGCGTCCGCACGGCATGCCGGAAGCGGAGTCGATGCGGGACGTCTACGAGGCCAAGGCGGACCTGCTCGGGATCACGTGGGAGCAGTTCCAGGGCTTCCTGGCCGCGGACACCCATCCGCGTCGGGTCATGGTGCTGGACGAGGTGGCGGCGGTCGCCGCGTTCCTGGCTTCGGACCGGGCGGGTGGGATGACGGGGACGACCGTCAATCTGACTATGGGCAGTCTGGACGACTGACGGCTCGCTAGTCGCGGCTGACGACTCACGATTCGCGGCTGACGACTCACGATTCGCGACTGAGTACGCGCGACTGACGAGCGCCGCGTGTGCGTCCCCACGATCGCGCACCGCGTCCGGGCCCGGGTGAGGCCTGCCCGGGCGCGGTGCGCTCGAATCCGATGACGGCTGACGCCGCCGGCCTAATGC
Organism: Catenulispora sp.; assembly: GCA_013361685.1. Lineage (GTDB taxonomy): Bacteria > Actinomycetota > Actinomycetes > Streptomycetales > Catenulisporaceae > Catenulispora. The sequence goes on along the minus strand of JABFXP010000482.1, from coordinate 5,806 downwards.
CGTACGAAGTTGGGCCGCATGTCCGCCTGGGCCTCGTCGTAGTACCGGTGGAACACCGCGGTGGACCCGCTGGACAGCGGCGGCACGATCCACGACCACTCGGCCGGGCAGGCGCGGCCGGCCCGCTCCTCCTTGTCCACGTGCTTCAAGAACCGGTGCGACTCGGTGTGGTGGTCGGCCATGGTGACGCCGGATTCCTCATAGGAGTGCAGCACCGCCACGTTCAGCTCGACCAGGGCGCGGTCCCGCCACAGCGTGCGTTCGCTGCCGGTGTCCAGTCCGAGGTTCGCCGCGATCGTCGGGAGCAGGTCGTAGCGGTCGGCGTCGGCGAGGTTCCGGGAACCTATTTCAGTACCCATATACCAGCCGTTGAACGGCGCGCAGGGATAGTGCAGGCCGCCGATCTCCAGACACATGTCGCTGACCGCGGGCACCGCGTGCCACCGCAGTCCCAGGTCGGCGAACCACGGGTGCCGCGGATGTCTCAGCGGCACCTCCAGGACGCAGTCCCGCGGCAGCACGTGGACGTAGGGCCGGTATCCGGGGGCCTCGATCACCAGCGGCAGGATGTCGAAGGCGGTGCCGTGGCCGTACCAGCCGAGCGTGCGGACGGCGTCGGTGAGCGCCGCGTTGCGCGGGTCTCCGACCACGCCGCCGTCCTCGACACGGTATCCGGCGTACCGGACGAGTTGTTCGTTGTGGATGCGGGGCCCGGGGCGGCCGGGGCGGTCTGGCGCGAAGACGGTGATGGTGGGGCGGATCCGGCCGCCGTTGGTGGCTGCTCGCAGGTGGCTGACGCACTCGGCGGCGATGCGTACCGGGGTCGCGGCCTCGCGGCGGTCGCGCAGCCGCAGCGAGCGCCAGTACAGGCGGCCGATGCAGCGGGAGGAGTTGCGCCAGGCGACCCGTACGCCGTACTCGAGTTCGGCGGTGGTGTGGTCGTAGGTGCCGTCCGCTCGGATGGCGGCGGTCACGGCCCGGCGGCGGTCGGGCAACTCGGCGTCGAGGCCGAGTTCGGTGTAGCAGTCGGTGAGGAACTCGTCAGCTTCTGCGAGGAGCGCTTCGGGGCTGGATAATCGAGGAATGATCGGCGCGAAGAGGTCCGCAGGACGAGCGTGGCGGCGGCCGGCGGGTGCGGCGTCCGGCGGGCCCGGCAGCCCTGGTGCGTCTGGTAACCCGGGTAAGCCGGGTAAGTCAGAGCCGCCGCAGGAGTCCGACGACTCCTCGCCGTGACCCGGGCTTCGTTTCTGGCGTATCGCGAGACGGAACACAGGGATTCCCCCCTACGCTCGGTTTTCGGATGCAGAGCGTCATCTTATGTCTACAACTAGTGTTCGCACTACCGATTGCAAGGATCCAACTTCGATGTGTACCTATCAGACGTTCAAACTGGCGGTGTCCGGCAGCGCCAAGGGCCCGGAGAGCTGGATCCGCGTCACCGAGGCCAGCGTCTACTACGACCATCCGTCGCACGCCGTCGACGAGCACACGCTGAACATCGACCTGCGCAACCCCGAGCGGGGCCCGTCGGCGCGGATCGCGGTCGAGCTGTCCGCCCAGGCCGCGTACGACCTCGCCCAGGCGATCCTGACCGCGCTGGAGAGCGTGCCGGAAGGCCTGCTGCCCGATGGGCTACTCATCGGTACATCCCGGGACTAACGTGAAGACATGGCTGATGGCAGCGCGAGGACCGACACCGCGAGCGTCTACGACTACGTGGTCGTCGGAGCCGGCTCGGCCGGCGCGGCGGTCGCGGCCCGGCTCTCGGAGGACCCGGACTGCCGGGTGGCGCTGCTGGAGGCCGGCCCGGCGGATCGCCACCCGCTGATCCACATTCCGGCGGGCTTTTCAGAGCTCTTCGAAAGCAAGGTGGACTGGGCCTACCGCACGGTGCCGCAGGCCCGGCTCGGCGGGCGCCGCATCTACTGGCCGCGCGGCCGGATGCTCGGCGGCTGCTCCTCGATCAACGCGATGATGTGGGTCCGCGGCTACGCGGCGGACTACGAGGAGTGGGGCAAGGCGGCCGGGCCGGCGTGGGGGCCGGAGGAGGTCTTCGCGACGCTGCGGCGGATCGAGGCGTTCACGGCCGCCGCGGACGGTGCGGAGCACGGGGACGACGGGCCGGTGCACGTCGAGGACCAGCGGTCGCCGCATCCGCTGACGGCGCGGTTCCTGGAGGCCTGCGACGGTCTGGGCGTCCCGGGCGTGCAGACCGCGGTGACGCAGCACCAGGGGCGGCGCTGGTCTACGGCCGACGCGTACCTGAAGCCGGCGCGGGGCCGTCCGAACCTGGTCGTGCACACCGGCGCGCTGGCCACCCGGGTGTTGTTCCACAACCGGCGGGCGACCGGGGTCCGGTACCTCGACGGCCGGCGGGTCGGTTCGCTCGCCGTGCGGCGCGAGGTCATCCTGTGCGGCGGCACGGTGAACACGCCGCAGTTGCTGATGCTGTCCGGCGTCGGGCCGGTGGAGCAGCTGCGGCCCCGGGGGATCGAGGTGGTCGCGGAATCCCCGGAGGTCGGCCGCAACCTGCGCGACCATCTGGCGGCCGGGCTCGTGGTGCGCGTCAAGGATGTCAAATCCCTGATCAGCGGTCGGACGCCGGCCGGTTTCGCGCGGTACCTGCGGCGGCACGACGGGCCGCTGTCCTCGAACGTCGGCGAGGCGTACCTGTTCACCAAGAGCGACGAGGCGCTGGACCAGCCGGACATCGAAGTGATCTTCGCACCGGTCGCGTTCCTCGACGAAGGCCTCACGCGTCCGAAGGAGCACGGCTACACGGTGAGCGCCGTGCTGCAGAAGCCGCTTTCGCACGGTACTGTCACGCTTTCGTCGATCGACCCGGCGGCCGCTCCGAGTATCGATCCGGCGTACCTGTCGGATCCGGAGGACCGGGACTACGCGACGCTCATGCGTGGTGTCGCGCTGTGTGAGCGGATCGCCGCCGCGCCGCAACTCGCCGCGCATGGGGACGGGTACATGCTGCTGCCCGGTCTGTCCGGGGAGGAACTGTACGAGACGTCGATCAGTCGCTACGCACAGACGCTCTATCACCCGGTCGGCACATGCCGGATGGGTCTGGACGCGGGCTCGGTGGTCGATCCCGCGTTGCGGGTGCGCGGCGTGCAGGGGCTGCGGGTGGCAGACGCGTCGGTGATGCCGTCGATCATCCGGGGTCACACGAACGCACCGTCGATCGTGATCGGGGAGAAGGCCGCCGACCTGCTGAAAGAGGAGCGACAGGGGAATACCGGCGGGTGAGCGGCGTGGGCGGTGGCCGCCCACGTGCCGAGTGCGGGGCCGGGCCCCGTATCCGTTGTGAACCAGGACACTGACACAAGCGTCCCTGGAAATCGACTGCGAAGTGGCTGATCAGGATGCCCGGAGATCGCTACCATGCAACCATGCGCGACATCGCCGTCTTCAGTGGAAGCGCCCACCCGAGCCTGGCCGCGGAGATCTGCTCGCATCTGGGGACGCCGCTCAACCCGGTGCGCGTCAGCCGGTTCGCGAACGACTGCCTTGAGGTGCAGCTGCAGGCGAACTGCCGGGAGCGTGACGTGTTCCTGGTGCAGCCGCTCGTGGCACCGGTGCAGGAGAACCTCGTCGAGCTGCTGCTGATGTGCGACGCGGCGCGCGGGGCGTCAGCGGCGCGGATCACGGTGGTGATACCGCACTACTCCTACGCCCGCAGCGACAAGAAGGACGCACCGCGCATCTCGATCGGCGGCCGGCTGGTGGCCGATCTGATGGTGGCGGCCGGCGCCGACCGCGTGCTGGCGATGACCCTGCACTCGCCGCAGGTCCACGGGTTCTTCTCGGTGCCGGTGGACCACCTGCACGCACTGCGCGAGCTGGCCAAGCACTTCCGGCGCTACGACCTGACGCACACCACGGTCGTCTCACCCGACCTGGGCAACGCCAAGGAGGCGGCGGCGTTCGCACGGATGCTCGGCGTACCGGTGGCGGCCGGGGCCAAGCAGCGGTTCGCTAATGACGCGGTGACGATCAACTCGGTCATCGGCGACGTGGCCGCACGGGACGTGATCGTGCTCGACGACGAGATCGCCAAGGGCAGCACGGTGCTCGAACTGCTGGAGCGGCTGCGGGAGCAGGGGGCGCGCAGCGTGCGGGTGGCGTGCACGCACGGGCTGTTCGCCGCCGGGGCGCTGAAGCGGCTGGCCGACCAGCCGGACGTGCTGGAGATCGTCTGCACCAACACGGTGCCCACGCCGTCCGGGGCCGATCCGGAGAGCACGGGGAAGCTGACGGTGCTGTCCATCGCCCCGGCGCTGGCCGAGGCGATGCGGCGGATCCACAACGGGGAGTCGGTCAGCGCGCTTTTCGAAGGGCCCTGATACGCGGTGGGCGTGCGCGGCCGGACGGTCCTTCCGACCGGTCGGCGCTTCCGGCCAGTCGGCGCTTACAGCCGACCGGTGATCCCCTCCGACCGGCGATCCCCACCTGCCGACTACGACAGGTTCGCTTTGTAGAACTCGAAGATGCGATCCCAGGCGTCCATCGCGGCCTCGGCGCGGTAGCTGACCCGGTTGACGTTGAAGAAGGCGTGCCCGGCGCCCTCGTAGGTCTTGAAGTCGTAGGTCTTGCCGAGCTTGTCCAGCGCCTCGGCCAGGCGGGCGTTCTCCTCCGGCGAGGGGTAGGAGTCGTCGCCGCCGAAGTTGCCGAGCAGCGGACAGGACAGGCCGGGCAGCCGCGACTCCAGCGAGGTGGCGTGCAGGCCGGTGCTCGCGGGACTGTCCGACATGACGAAGGCGCCGTAGTTGTTGACGGCTGCCTGTAGGTCCAGCGCGCAGGCCGCGAGCAGCGCCTGCCGCCCGCCGGAGCAGTAGCCGATGACGCCGACCTTGCCGTTGGAGTTCGCGAGCGACCGCAGGTAGGCCGCGGCCGAACCGACATCGCCGATCAGCCGCTCGTCGGGGACGCCGCCGTCGGCACGCACCGCGGCCGCCGCGTCCTCGTACGAGATCCCGGGACCGCCCTCCCGGCTGTAGAGGTTCGGCACGACGGCGTTGTAGCCGTGCACGGCGAAGGTCCGCGCGAACTCCCGCGTCGCCTCGTCATAGCCGGGCAGGTGGTGGATCAGGACGACGCCACCACGCGGCGCGTCAGCCACCGGCACCGCCAAGTAGGCCTCGAGCTGAGCACCGTCGCCCGCCGCGAAATGGACAGTCCCGGCCTGAACGGCGTTGGTCATGACAATCTCCATGCCGCCCATCGTGGCACGCTCACCTCGGCGCCAGAACGTAGGCGCGAACCGCGAACGTCACCTCAGCCCCGGACACAACACGTTCGGCGTCGGCATGCCACGCATTCGGCCCCATCCCGATGACTTGAGCAACCTCCTCCGCGCCCAGACTCAACATCCGCCGCACCGGATACTCCCCCACCACCTCGAACCGCCCCCCGAACTGGGCCCGCAGCCGCTCAGGCTTACGCCCGTCGACCCCCAGCAACCCGTACTCGGCAATCAGCTCCCGAAGATGCTCCCCCTCCGGCACCACCACGATCGCCCGCCCCGCCGGATGCACCACCCGCCACATCTCCCGCGCATTCCGCGGCGCAAAAACGTTGAGCAAAACCGAAGCCGCCCGCCCCCGCACCGGCACCCCCGCCCAAGCATCCGCCACCACCGCCCCGATCCGCGGATGCGCCCGCGCCGCATACCGCGCCGCATGCTTGGAAACATCCACCGCAATCCCCGGCCGCCCCACCGCCTCCACCACCCGCGCAAGGTAGTACCCGGTCCCCGCCCCGAGATCGACGATGCAGGTCTGATCATCGGCGA
>JABFXP010000564.1 GCA_013361685.1 Catenulispora sp. | reverse complement strand
GAGCGGGCGACGAGAATCGAACTCGCGCTCTGAGCTTGGGAAGCTCATGTTCTACCATTAAACTACGCCCGCGCAGACGGCCGGGCCGGTCAGCGGACCGGTTCGGCGTCGTTCGAGCGCCAACTGTACCTGATTGCGCGCGCGTGCGTCACGGACATGGGGTGGGCGCGGGTGGGCCCGTGTCGGGGGTGGTCGCGGGGGGCCGGGTGCGGGCCCGCGGGGGCAGGGTAGCGTTTACTCCCGTGTTGCTCTCAGACAAGGACATCCGGGCCGAGATCGGGTCTGGGCGGGTCGTTCTGGATCCGTTCGATGACGTGATGGTGCAGCCGTCCAGCGTGGACGTGCGGTTGGACCGGTACTTCCGGGTGTTCGAGAACCATCGGTATCCGTTCATCGATCCGTCTGAGGAGCAGCCCGACCTGACGCGGCTGGTGGAGCCGGAGGGGGATGAGCCGTTCATCCTGCATCCCGGGGAGTTCGTGTTGGCGTCCACGTTCGAGGTGGTGACGCTGCCGGAGGATCTGGCCGCGCGGCTGGAGGGGAAGTCGAGCCTGGGGCGGCTCGGGTTGCTGACGCACTCCACTGCTGGGTTCATCGATCCGGGGTTCTCGGGGCATGTCACGTTGGAGTTGTCCAATGTGGCGACGCTGCCGATAAAGCTGTGGCCCGGTATGAAGATCGGGCAGATGTGCTTCTTCCAGCTGTCGTCCGCGGCGGAGAACCCGTACGGGTCGGCGGTGAACCAGTCGCGGTACCAGGATCAGCGGGGGCCCACGCCGTCGCGGAGCTACCTGAACTTTCACCGGACCGACATCGGTGCCGCCGAGCGGGTTCGCTGAAGGTCCCGCCGACCGGGTGAATCTGGGCTCGGAGGCGAGTAGCGGGTGGCTGCCGCTGACAGAGTGACGATGTGGTCCTCTTGTCAGCCCGTTGGCCTTTCGCGCGTGTCGCGGACCCGTCCGCGCCGCGTCCGGACCGTCTCCTGCGGGACAATCCCGCATTGTTGTTGTCCGCCCTCCAGGCTCCCGAGATCGTCGCGGGGCTGGTCGCGGAGTGGAATCCGCGGTGGGGACTGGATCGTGCGGGCGCCGGTGCGGTCGACGCCGGGGGCGCGGCCGCCGAGGACGAGATCCGCTGGCGCGGCCCCATCCGTCTGACCCCCATGCTCCGAGCCGACGCGGGCCTGCCGACCACCGGTCCCGCGGCCTCGCTCGGGCTGGCCTACGTCGCCGAGGTGCGGCGCGAGCGCGTCAAGATCGGCGACAGCCGGCAGGCCGACCGGCTCCGTCGCCGGTATCCGCGCGGGCTGCCGGTCGGTGCCGAGGCCGATGCCTGGCACCTGGTGCGCGGCCTGGCCAAGCGGCTGCGCGGCGTCGCCCGGCTGCCCGGCGGCCCGGTGCACGCCCCGCACGAGGACCCGCCGCTGCCTGGCGACGCCGACCACGCCGTCTACAGCCACGAGATGCTTCCGTGGATCGTGCTGCGCGAGATCCTGCGCCCGCAGGCCCCGGCGCTGGCCCGGGAGGTGGTCCCGGACGGCGGCGGTTACATCCTCCGGCACCGTGATCTGATCGAGGTCCGGGTCCGGTCGGTTGATTCCGGTGCCGGTGCCGGTGCCGGTGTCGGTGTCGGCGTGGCGGGCGCGGATGCCACCTTCGGTCACCTCCCATACGCCCTCCGTGATCGCGCCGACGCCGCTTGGCCGCGCAGTGTCTACGAGTTCTGTGACCTGGCGACACCGCCATCCGACACCCCTGCGACCGGCCCTGTCGCCGTCGGCCCCGTCCGCTCCGCCGCAGCCCTGATCGCCGAGGTCACAGGCGGTATCCTCGTGGACGCGGACGGTTTCCCCCAAGAAGCGCGGGCGCTCTCCGGTCGGTGAACCGCAGCCCTCTGTAACCCCTGCACCCCCACCTTTGGGAGTTACCAAAAAACACGATACTGAGGTAGGCTAAGTTTCGTCCCGCGTGCCGTCCGGGCCCCGGGAGCGAACACCTTCAGGGGGCCTGCCCAGCCGTGAAGTCAGCCACCTTCTCCTCGCTGTCGATCCGCAACTACCGTCTTTTCGCCAGCGGCATGGTGGTCTCCAACACCGGCATCTGGATGCAGCGCATAGCCCAGGACTGGCTCGTCGTCTCGCTCACCGGCTCCGGCACCGCCCTCGGCATCGTCACCGCCCTGCAGTTCGGTCCGGCCCTGATATTCAGCCTGTGGGGCGGCGCGCTGGCCGACCGCTACCGCAAGAACCGGCTGCTGATGCTGACCGCGACGCTCACCGCGCTGTGCGCCATGAGCCTGGGCCTGCTCATCGTCACCGGCCTCGTCCAGCTCTGGCACGTCTACCTCATCGCCCTGGTCGGCGGCACCGTCACCGCCTTCGACAACCCGGCGCGGCAGTCCTTCGTCGTCGAACTCGTCGGGCCCGAGGCGCTGCCCAACGCGGTGGCCCTGAACGCCGCCACCTTCAACCTGGCGCGGATGCTCGGTCCGGCGCTGGCCAGCGTGGCGCTGGCGGTGATGGACGTCGGCTGGGTGTTCATCGCCAACGCCCTGGCCGGCGTCGCGATCATCACCGGCCTGGCCCTGATCCGCGCCGAGGAGTTGTACGCGCCGATCCCCATCGTGCGGGCCAAGGGTCAGTACCGCGAGGCGTTCTCCTACTTGCGGACCCGGCCGGACCTGCTGGCCGTGCTGTTCTGCATGTTCTTCCTGGCCACCTTCGGCCTGAACTTCCAGATCACCAGCACGCTGATGGCGGTGCAGACCTTCCACCTCGGCAAGGGCACGTTCGGCCTGCTGAACATCCTGCTCGCGCTCGGCGCGCTGTCCGGGGCGCTGGTCACCGCGCGGCGCCGCCGGGTCGGGGTGGCGCTGGTGCTGCTGAGCGCGTGCGGCTTCGGAGTGGCCGCCACCGTGGTCTCGGTGATGCCGGACCCGGTGCTGTACGGGGCGCTGATGCTGCCGGTCGGCGTCATGATCATCATGGTCACCACCGCGGCCAACGCCACCATGCAGACCGGCGTCGAGCCGGAGATGCGCGGCCGCGTGATGAGCGTCTACATGGTGGTCTTCCTCGGTGGCACCCCGATCGGCGCACCGCTGGTCGGAGTGATCGGCCAGCACTTCGGCGCCCGGTGGGCGGTCGGCGGCGGCGGGCTGATATCCATCCTCGCCGCGGTGGCCGCGGCCTACGCCCTGGCCCGGGTGAAGAAGGTGTCGGTGCGGGAGCGGCTGGTCGCGCACACGCCGCCGCGGCTCGCCGAGCGCCTGGCGGCCTGAGGTTCGCGGCGCGGTCCCCGCGCGAGTCGTCGCGAGCTGTCGCGAGTCCTGATGTGTCGTCGCGAGCCGCCGTGAGTCCCGTGCGTCCCGCCAGCCCCACGGCGCCTGCGCTCCCGCGGCGCCACGGCGGCGCGTGACACCTGAGAAAAACCGCGGTCGCGTATCGACACCGGGCCGGTCACACGCCGTATTGTGGGTGCTCTCACAAGGTGTGAAGCGCGCTGAGCAGTGCGGGCGTCCGTGTGCGGTGCCGGCGCGCTGGGGGAACCTCAAGGAGACGCATGCGCTTGTTCGTGGCGATCACGCCACCCCGTGCGGTCCTGCTGGAGGTGCGTACCGCGGTGGACGCGCTGAAGCGGGGCAACACCCCCGGCGTCAACGCCCTGCTGCGCTGGACGAGGCCGGAGACCTGGCACATCACGGTCGCGTTCTACGGCGAAGTGGCCGAGGACAAGGCCGAGGACCTGGCCGAGCGCCTTGGCCGGGTCGCAGCCCGCACCACCCCGATGGAACTGTCCCTGGCTGGCGCGGGCCGCTTCGGCCCCCGCGCCCTGTGGTTCGGCGTGCAGGGCCAGTGCGACCGCCTGGGCCGACTGGCAGAAGCGGCCGGCGCCGCGGCCCGCCGCTGCCACATCCGCATAGAGGACCGCCCCTACCGTCCGCACCTGACGCTGGCCCGCGTCAGCGGCGTGCCCCGCGGCGCGGGCCAGGACGACCAGGCCGGACCGCTGGACCTGGGCCCACTGGTGGAGCGGCTGCGCCCCTTCCGCTCGCCGGGCTGGCTGGCCGGGGAGGTGGAGCTGTTCACGGTGCTGGACGCGGGGGAGGCGGCGCACATCGGCTCCCTGGCGGGCTCCACCGGCGCGGGCGGCGACGGCTCGCATGCGCTGGCCGGGCTGCACGGGGTCGGTGGGAACGGCAACGGCAG
>JABFXP010000807.1 GCA_013361685.1 Catenulispora sp. | reverse complement strand
CCGAGGTCGACGACGTAGGCCTCGTAGAACAGGTCGTTGCCGCGTTGGCAGTGGCGGTCGAGGCGGCGGGCCACGTCGGCGATCTGGGCGGCGCTCAGTTCGCGGGACTGGTCGCGGCGCATGGCGTGGCGGAGTTCGGCGTGTTCGCGGATCAGGGACTCGACCGCGTAGGTCAGGCGCGGGTCGGCGGCTATGAGTTCCGCGTACAGGCCGCTTTCGCCTTCGGTCGAGGCCAGGTGTTCGGCGATGGCGGTGCAAAGGGGGACGGCGGGGGCGAGGCCCATGGCGCAGACCTCCTCACGAGTGGGGGGTCCTCTCATCGTGCGCACGCGGGTGCGGGGTTGTCCAGAAGCAGGCGGGGGTGGGGCGACTGCGACACTTCATCACTCTTCACGGTGATTTCCCCACGTCTCGCGAGTGATCACGGCTACCGTAGCGGACAGCGATGTTGCGGACGGTGATCGACTGGAGGAGACCGTAGGGGCGGGCAGGCGTCGCACGGCAGCGGCATGGCCCGGAGCAAGAGGAGTCGCGGTGATCGAGGCGATCGAGCTGACCAGCACCCGCCGGTCACGCGGCCCGGGCGGCGGCCCCGTGGCGCAGGTGTCCTTCGACGTCTATCCCGGCCAGGTGACCGCGCTGCTCGGGGCGGCCGGTGCCGGCAAGTCCACGGTGCTGCGGATGATGGCCGAACTCGAGCCCGGCGCGGGCCGTACGCTGTTCAGCGGCCGTCCCTACCACGCGCTGCGCCCCGCGGTCCGGGAAGTGGGCCTGGCGCTGAACCCCGACGCCGTGCACCCGGGCCGTACCGTGCAGGCCCACCTCCAGCTCTACTCGGCGGCCGGCGGTGTGCCGAAGGCGCGGATCGCCGAGGTGCTCGAGGTCGCGGGCCTCTCCACGCAGGCGGCGGTGCGCTGCGGACGGCTGGACGCCGGCCAGCGGCAGCGCCTGGCCATCGCGGCCGCGCTGCTCGGCGACCCCTCGGCGCTGATCCTGGACGAGCCGCACGCCCTGGACAGCCACGGCATGTCCTGGTTCCACGCCCTGATCCGCGCCTACGCCGCCCAGGGCCGTACCGTCCTGGTCGCCGCGACCGACCCCGAGTCCCTGGCCGGCACGGCGGACCACGTGGTGATCCTGCGCCGTGACGACGAGGACGGCGTCAGCCGCGTCATCGCCAGCCGCTCCGCCGCCGAGGTCTTCGACGAGCACCGCGCCCTGGTGGTCCAGGTCCGCAGCCCGCAGGCCGCCCGCCTGGCCGCCGCTCTGGAGACCGAGGGCGCCCGCCTTTCCGCCGCGGGTCCCGGCGCCCTCCAGGTCCGCGGCCTGGACCGGGCCCGCATCGGCGAGGTCGCGCACCTCGCCGGCATCTGCCTGCACGAACTCAGCGAGATCGGCCACGACGACGACGTCTTCGGCCTGCGCCCGGTCCCCCGCCAAAAGGAACTGCTCCCCGGCCTGACCTCGGTCCCCGCCGAGGACGCCGGCCCGGTCACCCCCTGGTCCTCCGGCGTCCGCCTCATCAGCACCGACACCCCGCCCAGCGAGATCGAAGAGGCCGAGGTCATCGAACCGGCGCCTGAGACCGCGGATGTCGAACAGTCGCCCGTCGGCGAGGCCGAGACGAGCTACGCTCCGGCCGAGCAGCCGCAGGTCGCTGTCGACAGCCAGTCGTCGGCCGCGGTGCCGAACGGTGATGGGCAGGCAGCGGCTGAGGTCAGCGTGGACATGTCGCGCTGGCGGCAGGCTGCTGCGATCACGCTGAAAGCAGCAGATCCGTCGCAGGCCGGGGAGGCCGGCAGCGGCAACGAGACTGCTGGTGGGGAGGCGCCCCGTTGGTGGCAGACTGCCGCGAGCCCCCCGAAGAGTGCTGCGACCGTTGGCGGCAACGAAACCGTCGGCGCCGAAGCCGGTCAGGAGCCGCCGCGATGGTGGCAGACTCCGCCGAGCAGCCAACAGGCCGTTGCGCCCGCTGGCGATGTACAGCCTGTGGCTGGTGCCGGGGCAGACGAGTCGCCGAGCGTCGGGTCGGAGCCGGGCGAGCCCGCCCAGGCGTCGACTGTCGCGCCGCAGGTCGCTGATGATCCGAACGGCAGCCACGTCTCAGACGCGAGTGTCCCGCCGCAAATGGCCGAAGCTCCAGCCGAGATGGCAGCTGCCGAGCCGCCCGGTCCCCGGCGTGGTGCGAACCGCGCCTTCGGCACCTTCCGGCGTGGCCGTGGCAAGGCTGCCGAGGCGGACGCCGCGCCGGAGTCGGAGCCGGAGGTCGTCGTGACCGCGACCTCTGCGGCCTCGGCACCATCCCAGCCCGCCGTGCCCTTCACCGTCGCCGCCGCGCCCTCCGCGGCAGCCGAAGCGGACGGCATGACGCCGTGGCGCGCCGTCGCGGCGCGGGCGGGGCAGCAGCAACCGCAGGGTTCGGTCGCTGAGGCGGCCTCGGCAGAGCAGGAAGCGTCCGCATGATTGCTGCGTTCCGGTACGAGATGCGTCGGTTGGGGAGTCTGCGGGCTACGCGGCGCGTGCCCGGCGTGGCGGCCGCGGTGGCTGCGGGGCTCGGGGTGGCGGCGGCGTTGGCGGTGTCGGCGGGGGCCTCTGAGCGGGTGGTGGCGTTGTTCCGGTTGGCCGGGACGTTGCCCGCGCTCGGGGCCGCGGTGGTGATCGGGGCGGCCGCGTCGGGGCATGAGCGGCACCATGGGATGCGGTACGTCACCCTCGCTGTGGTGCCTCGGAGGACCTGGCTGACGGTGGCCAAGACCACGCTCACCGCTCTGCTGTGCGCGCTCACCGGGGTGGTGGTGGCGCTGTCCGCCACGCTGGGCTACGCCCTCGCGCTCGCCTGGGCCTACGCCGGTGACCGCACCCTGATTCCCGACGGTGCTGCCGCCGATCCCGTGTTGCAGGGTGTCGCTCCCGCCGCCGCGGCGGCCACCGCGGCCGGTGTGTTCGGCCTCGCGGTCGGCTGGCTCACGCGCTGGTACCGCACCTCCGTCGTGGTGGCGGTCGCCGTCGTGGGGGTCGGGCTGCCGCTCGCCGCCGGACGGCTGCTGACCGGCCTGCCCGCCGTCGGTGACGGCCTCGCCCGCGCCGAGCAGTCCCTGCGCGACACCCCCGTGCTGTCCGCGCTGCTCAACCCCCGCGTGCTCACCGCCTGGCCGCCGCTGCGGTCCGGGCTGCACCCGATCCCGCCGACGTCGCTGGCGGCCACCGCGCTGCTCGCGATCGTGGCGCTGGCCGGGCTCGTGGCCGGTGCCGTGAAGTGGCAGCGGAGCTGAAAGGGCACGGAGGAAGACAAAAACCCGCCCGGCGCCGTGGCGCCGAACGGATCCCCGAACTCAAACGTCAGTCCCGACCAACGCCCCGACTCAGGCGGCGTCCTCGTCCAGCTTCAAGCTCACCGAGTTGATGCAGTACCGCTGCCCGCCGTGCTCCACCGGCCCGTCATCGAAGACGTGGCCCAAGTGCGACCCGCACGCCGCACAGCGCACCTCGGTCCGCACCATCCCGTGGCTGCGGTCCTCGAGCAGCGTCACCGCGTCGCCCTCCTCCGGCTCGTAGAACGACGGCCAGCCGCAGTGCGAGTCGTACTTCGCCTGCGAGCGGAACAGCGGCGCGTCACAGGCCCGACAGTGGTACGTGCCCTCGGTGTGCGTGGACACGTACTCGCCGCTCCACGGCCGCTCTGTTCCCGCCTCGCGCAGCACCGCGTACTCCATCGGCGTCAGCAGCGAGCGCCACTCCGCGTCGGATCGCTCAACCTTCTCCACCATCAGACTCACCCTTCTTTGCCGAGCTCAGCGTTCCTACCAAATAACGGCTGAAGAGGAAGCCGTCTTCCGTCAGCAGCGTGTGCAGGATCAGCGGTAATCCCCCCGTAAGATCCGGCCCCGCCAGGATCCGCATCGAGTCTCCGCCGCGCAGCTGTGGGGCGAACGACACGCACAGCTCGTCCAGTCGCTCGGCCGCCGCGAGCTGCGCGAGCAGGTGCGGGCCGCCTTCGCACAGGATGCGGCCCAGGCCCCGCTCGGCCAGCCGGTCCACGGCCAGGGCCAGGTCGACGACGTCGGTGCCGGCGGCGATCACCTCCACCCCGATCTCGGAGGCCGCCTGTACCCGGTCCTCGGGGGCGTTCGCCGAGGTCAGGACGATGGTCGGCACCGCCGGCTCGGCGAACAGCGGCTGCGTCCAGTCCAGGTCGAGGCGGCCGGAGACCACGGCTATCGCGGCGGTCGGGGCCTGGCCCGCGGCTTTGCGGGCCGCCTGGTACTGCTCGCGGACCTTCGCCGGGCGGTAATGCTCGGTGCGGACGGTGCTGGCGCCGACCAGGACCACGTCGGCCAGGGCGCGCAGCACGCCGAAGATCCGCTTGTCCGCCTCGCCGGAGATGCCGTCGGACTTCCCGTCGGCGGTGGCCGCGCCGTCCACGCTCGCGACCATGTTCGCCCGCACCCAGCGGCGGGCCCCGCCGGGGTAGGCGTAGACCTCCGCGAGGTCCACTTGCCGGTTGCGGCGCGAGGGCGGCAGCAGTTGATACATGCGTCCAGCGAATCACAACAAGCGACTCCTGACACGTGGTCTGCGCCCACAAGATCGGCCCCGCTCCGCAAGGGTTTTGTGATCGGCTTCACATGTGATCAATTGCACGCCTCACATGGTCCTGGACACCCGTTCGGAGCTGCGAGATTGGAACTGTGCCGACGTCTGCTCCGATAGTCTCCGCGCCCGCCGCGACCCTCGTCGGTCGCCGTCCGGTCGTCGGCGCGGATCGCTTGATCGCGGACCTGGTCCCACCGCCCCGGTTCGACCAGGTGCGCTTCTCCTCGTACGTCCCGAACCCCGCCGAGTCCAGCCAGGCCGCCGCGCGCGACCGCCTGGAGGCCTTCGCGGCGACCGTCGGCGCGGCGCCGAAAAAGAGCGGCGGGCTGTTCAAGAAGAAGACCACGGCGCCCACCGTCGGCGGCGTCTACCTCGACGGCGGCTTCGGCGTCGGCAAGACCCACCTGCTGGCCTCGCTCTGGCACGAGTCCCCGGCCCCGCGCGAGAAGAAGGCCTACGGCACCTTCGTCGAGTACACCAGCCTCGTCGGCGCCCTCGGCTTCGCCGCCGCCGTGGAGCGGCTGGCCGACTTCGCGCTGGTCTGCATCGACGAGTTCGAGCTCGACGACCCCGGCGACACCGTCCTGGTCTCCACGCTGCTCACCCGGCTCTCCGACCGCGGTGTGAAGCTGGCCGCGACCTCGAACACGCTGCCGGACAAGCTCGGCGAGGGCCGGTTCGCCGCCGCCGACTTCCTGCGGGAGATCCAGGCGCTGTCCGCCCGCTTCGGGGTGATCCGTGTGGACGGCCCCGACTACCGGCACCGCGACCTGCCCACTCCGCCGGCCCCGGTCGCCGAGGAGGATGTCCGCCGCACCGTGGACGAGCGGGCCCACGCCACCCTGGACACCTTCGACGGCCTGGCCGAGGAGCTCGCCGCCGTCCACCCCAGCCGCTACGGAGCGCTGATCGACGGCGTCAGCGCGGTCGGCGTGACCGGCGTGCGCCCGCTCGACGACCAGAACGTCGCACTGCGCCTGGTCGTGCTCATAGACCGGCTCTACGACCGCAAGGTCCCGGTGGTCGCCTCCGGCGCGCCGCTGGGCGAGCTTTTCACCCCCGAGCTGCTCCGCGGCGGCTACCGCAAGAAGTACCTGCGGGCGATCTCCCGCATCACCGCGCTGGCCCGCGACGGTGTCGCGCTGGCCGGCAGCGGCGCCTCCGCAACGGTCTGATCCACCCGATCCGCCGCGAAGACGTGCGCGGCGGTCACCCAGATGGCAGGCTTCGGTCATGGCGAAGTCGTTCACAGACCGGTTGCGGGCCCCCGATTCCTCGGTCGACCTGGCGAAGCTGTCCACCGACGCGCACCCGGGTGTGGAGTCGAAGAAGGCGGCGCTGGAGGCCATGCCGAAACTCGGCGAGCGCCTGGCCGAGCTCCAGGAGCGGCTGTTCGCCCAGGCCCGCGGCGGCGGCTCGCCGGCCCGGGACAGCGTGCTGCTGGTGTTGCAGGGCATGGACACCTCCGGCAAGGGCGGAACCGTCAAACACGTGACCGGCGTGATGGACCCCGGCGGGCTGCGCATCACCTCCTTCAAGTCGCCGACCGAGGAGGAGCTGTCCCACGACTTCCTCTGGCGCGTCCGCAAGGCCCTGCCGGGCGTCGGCCAGGTCGGGGTGTTCGACCGCAGCCACTACGAGGACGTGCTCATCGTCCGGGTCCGGAACCTGGTGCCGCGCGAGCAGTGGGAGCCGCGCTACGGCCTGATCAACGAGTTCGAGCAGGAACTCGCCGACCAGGGCACGACCGTGGTGAAGTGCTTCCTGCACATCAGCCGCGACGAGCAGAAGGAGCGGCTGCTGGCGCGGCTGGACGACCCCACCAAGCTCTGGAAGTACAACCCCGGCGACGTCGACGAGCGCGAGCTCTGGCCGGCTTATCAGGGGGCGTACGAGTCGGCCCTGGAGCTGACCTCGACCGCGACGGCGCCGTGGTTCGTGGTCCCCGCCGACCGCAAGTGGTACCGGAACTTCGCGATCACCAACCTGCTCATCGAAGCGCTGGAGCGGATCAACCCGAAGTGGCCGCCGGCCGGCTACGACGTCGCCCGGGAAAAGGCGCGGGTGCTGGAGTCCTGAACGCCGCTACGCTGCGGCGGTATGAAGATCCGCGAAGCCACCGCCGAGGACTGGCAGCACATTTGGCCGTTCTTCCGTGCCATCTGCGCCGAGGGGGAGACGTTCGTCTATCCCTTTGAGCCCTCCGCGCAGGAGGGCCGTGCGACGTGGATGGAGCAGCCGCCGGGCCGGACCGTGGTCGCGGTCGACGACGCCGGCCGGGTCCTGGGCACCGCGAAGATGGGGCCGAACCGGCCCGGTCCCGGCGCCCACGTCTCGACCGCCAGCTTCATGGTGGATCCGGCGGCCGCCGGCCACGGTGTCGGGCGCGCGCTCGGCGAGTACACCCTCGCCTGGGCCCGCGAGCAGGGTTACCGGGCGATGCAGTTCAACGCGGTCGTGGAGACCAACGCCCGTGCGGTGCACCTGTGGCAGGCGATCGGCTTCGAGATCATCGGCACGGTCCCGGAGGCGTTCAGGAGCCCGGCGCACGGCTACGTCGGGCTCCACGTCATGTATCAGAAGTTCGCCTAGCGGCGGTGCCGGCCCGGGGTCGGGTCGGCACCGCATGGCCGGGCCGCCCGTCGGCCCGCCGGCCGGACCCGCGCGCTACGGGATCAGCAGCAGCTTCCCGGTCGTCTTGCGGGCCGCCAGGTCCCGGTGCGCCTGCGCGGCCTCGCCGAGCGGGTACGTCGCCCCGATGCGCACGGTGAGCGTGCCGTCCTGGATCCAGCCGAACAGGTCACCGGCCCGCCACTCCAGCTCCTGGCGGGCGGCGATGTAGTTGGCCAGCGTCGGCCGGGTCAGGAACAGCGAGCCCTGCTGGGACAGCCGCAGCGGCGCCACCGGCGGCACCGGGCCGGAGGCGTTGCCGAAGCTCACCATCATGCCGCGGGGCCGCAGCGAGCTCAGCGAGGCGTCGAAGGTGGAGGCGCCGACGCCGTCGTAGACCACGTGCACGCCCTGGCCGCCGTTGCGCCGCAGCACCTCGACGGCGAGGTCGTCGCCCTCGAACTGGTCGTAGCGGACGACCTCGTCGGCCCCGGCCTCGGCCGCCAGCTTGGCCTTGGCCTCGCTGGAGGTGGTGCCGATGACCTTGCCGCCGGCCGCCTTCACCAGCTGGGTCAGCAGCAGGCCCATGCCGCCGGCCGCGGCGTGCACGAGCGCGGTCTCCCCGGGCTTGATCGGATACGTGCTCTGCGTCAGGTAGTGCGCGGTCATGCCCTGGAGCATCAGCGCCGCCGCGGTCTCGACGTCCACCCCCTCCGGCACGCGCACCGCCCGGTCGGCCGGCACGATCGCCTGTTCGGCGTAACTGCCGCGGCCGTCGACCGTCGCCACCCGGTCCCCGGGCTCGAAGCCGACGACGCCCTCACCGACCGCCAGCACGTGACCGGCCAGCTCCGCGCCCGGCGTGTAAGGCAGCGGCATCTTGTACAGGCCGCTGCGCTGGTAGGTCTCGATGAAGTTCACGCCGGCCGCGCCGACCTCGACGAGCAGCTCGCCCGGCCCGGGCTGCTGGTCGTCGACGTCCGACAGCTGCAGGACGTCCGGGTCACCGAGTTCATTCACGACGATTGCGCGCATGCACGAATCCTTTCAAAGGTCTCAAGGGTCCGCATGCGTGCAACTGCGCATCGTGGGCATTGATTCCGCCCGGCCGCCCGGCTCCCGCCGGACTGTCCGACCGCAGCGAGCGCCGTCGTCAGGCTGCGTCAGGCCGCCGTCAACAACCGGCAGGCCGCCACCGACCCGTCGAACCGGGCCAGCACCGTGTCGGCCACCTCCGGCGCGTCCGTCAGCTCGGCGGAGACCACGTCGGCCCCGGCCCGCAGCGCCGATTCCCGGATCCGGTCGGCGAGCATCCCCGGCGCCAGGAAGTACGGCGCCACCACGACCCGCCGCGCGCCCTCGCGCCGCAGCCGCCGCACCGCCTCGCCGGCGCGGTCCCCGACCGCGGGCACCGCGAGCACCTGTCGCCAGCCGCTGTCCTGCCAGTAGCGCGCCAACTCGTCGATGACCCCGCCGGCCGTCTGGTCCGAGGAACCGGCCCAGGCGAGCACCACCGACGCCTCCTCGTCGCCCGGCCAGACCCCGGCCTCGCGCAGCCGCCGCTCCAGACCGGCGAGCAGCAACGGGTGCGGTCCCAGCGGCGCGGTGAGCACCGGCTCGGACACGGCCGACAGCCTGGGCAGCACGCCCGACCCCGACCGGCGGCGCCGGGGCAGCCCCTCGTAGGCCGCCCGTACCGCCTCCGGGATGTCCTGCCGCACGTGGTACGCGGTGTTCAATAACAGCGGCACCACCTTCACGTGCTGGTACCCCTCCCGCACCAGTCCGTGCAGGGCGCGCGCGGTCGTCGGGCCGCAGTGGTCGAGGTAGGCGGCCTCGACCCGCAGCCCCGGCCGCTGCCCGCGGACCGCCGCGACCAGGGCCTCGACCGCCTCGCGGTGCCGGGGGTCCCGGCTCCCGTGCGCGACGGCCAGCATCGCCTGCGTCTGCTTCACGCCAACCCCCTTGCCTTGAGGACGTGCCGCTCCAAAGGCACGAAGATGAGCTGGTTGACGGCCACCCCGACGGCCAGGATCAGGGCGATCGCGGCGAAGGCGCCCGCCATGTCGTTGGTGTCCTGGGCGTTCTTCAGCAGGAAGCCCAGGGAGTGGCCGAGGCCGGCGGACTGGACGATGATCTCCGAGGCCAGCAGCGACCGCCATGCGAAGGCCCAGCCCTGACGCAGTCCGGCCAGGTAGCCGGGCAGGGCGGCGGGCAGCAGCACGTGCCGGACCGAGGCCAGGCCGCGCGCGCCGATGTTGCGGCCGACGCGCAGGTACAGCGGCGGGACCTGGTCGAGCCCTGAGACCACGCCGACGGCGATCGAGGGCACCGCGCCGAGCAGCACGACGGTGTAGAGCATCGCCGGTGTCGGGCCGAAGAACATCAGCGCCGGCGGGACCCAGGCCACCGACGGCAGGGATTGCAGACCCGACATGATCGGCCCGATCCCGGCGCGCACCGGCTTGAAGCGGCCGACCAGCAGCCCCAGCGGGGTGCCGATGGCGACCGACGCGCCGAAGCCGACGGCGCCGTGGCCGATGCTGTGCCCGACGGCGGGCCACACGTCGCCGTTGCGGTAGGCGTCCTTCAGCGAGCTGAAGACCTGCGAGGGCCCGGGCAGCTTCCAGTCCGGCCAGATCTTCGCCGCGTACAGCGCCTGCCAGACGGCGACGATCAGTACGACGGCGACGATCGGGGGTAACGCGGAGGCGACCACCCTCCGCAGTGTGCCGCGCTCCGGTTCCGGTGATGTTTCCAGCGCGTCAAGTCCGGCTTCGATGTGCGCGAGGCTCGAGTCAGCGGCCATGGCGGCTGATCTCCTCGCGCAGGTGTTCAGTGATCTCCACCGACAGGTCGGCGACGGTCTTGTCCTCGATACGGCGCGGCTGCGGAATGTCCACGCGCCACTCGCGGGCCACGCGTCCGGGCCGGGAGGAAAGCAGCACGACCCGCTGCCCGAGCCGCACCGCCTCGCGCACGTTGTGTGTCACGAACACCACGGCCAGCCCGGTGGTCTCCCAGAGCCGGACCAGCTCCTCGTGCAGCACGTCGCGGGTGATGGCGTCCAGCGCCGCGAACGGCTCGTCCATCAGCAGTACGTCGCCGCCCTGCGCCAGAGCGCGCGCCAGCGCCACCCGCTGCCGCATCCCGCCGGAGAGCTGGTGCGGCCGCTTGTCGTAGGAGCCGCGCAGCCGCACCAGGTCCAGCAGCCGTTCGGCCTCGACCCGCCGCTCACGCCGTCCGGGCAGGCCGCGCAGCCGCAGCGCCAGCTCGACGTTCTGCCCGGCGGTCAGCCACGGGAACAGCGCCGACTCCTGGAACATCAGCGCCGCGCGTCCCGAGGGGACCTCGACGGTGCCGGTGGTCGGCGAGTCCAGTCCGGCGACCAGGTTCAGCAGGGTGGACTTGCCGCAGCCGGAGGCGCCGAGCAGGCACACGAACTCGCCCGGCGCGACGTCCAGGTCGATGCCGTCCAGCACCGGCGTGGCGCCGCCGCGGAAGGACTTGCCGACGCCGGCCAGGCGCACCGCGGTCTGCGCGGCGCCGGTCCGGTCGGGCCGGGCGGCGGTCTCGATGGTGGCGGTCATGGCGATCTCCCCTTCGCGTCTGGGCGCTACTTCGTCGCCAGGCCGGCGTCGGACACCGCGGGCTTGCCGTTCCCGGCGAGCTCGGCGTTCAACGCGGTCAGGTCGAAGATGCCGTGCAGGTCTGTCTTCTTCAGCAGGCCGGCCGCCACCGCGTGGTCGGCCGAGGCCTGCAGCGAGGCGGCCAGCGGGTCGTCGGTGACCGCCTGCTCGCCGAACGCGCGCTGGATCTCCGCGTCGGTCAGGGCCTTGCCGCTGAGCTTCTTCAGCTGGTCGTTGACCAGCTGCCGCGCGGCGTCCGGGTCGGCGGTGATCCACTGGTTGGCGGCGATCTGGCCCCGGATCAGGGCCCGGACGCTGTCCGGGTGCTTGGCCAGGAAGTCGGCGGACACCACCAGGTTGGTGGTCGCGAACTGCCCGTTCGGCCACAGGTCCCGCTCGTCGAGGAGCACCTTGGCGCCGGCCTCCAGCACCATCCGGGACGCCCAGGGCTCGGGCAGCCACGCGCCGTCGATGTGCCCGGCCTTGAACTGGTCCAGGGTCGCGGCGTTGTCCTGCGGGTCCACCGACACGTCGCCGGTGCCGTCGGCGTTGGAGCTCAGGCCGTTCTGCTTGAGCCAGGAGCGCAGCGCGACGTCCTGGGTGTTGCCCTTCTGCGGTGTGGCCAGGACCTTGCCCTTGAGGTCCGCCGCGGTGGCGATGCCGGGCTTCACGACGAGTTCGGCGCCGCCGGTCGTGGCCCCGGCGACGATCTTCAGCGCCTCGCCGTGCGACTGCGCGAACGCCGCCAGGGCCGAGGACGGCCCGACGTAGGCGGCGTCCAGCTGGCCGCCGAGCAGCGCGGTCATCTCCGCCGGGCCGGCGTTGTAGATCTGGGTGCTGAGTTTGGTGGTGCCCAGCGCCTGGGCGAAGTCGCCGTGCGCGACGCCGACCACCGCGGTGGCGTGCGTGACGTTCGCGAAGTAGCCGAGCCGGAGTTCGGAAGCGGCGGTGGACGCGGTGCCGGCACCGGTCGAGGTGGTGGTGGAGGATCCGGAGTCGCCGGAACCGCCGGCCGCCGAGGCGTACGCGGCGATGACGATCACCAGCGAGGCGACCATCCAGACGGCGGCCGCGGTC
Organism: Catenulispora sp.; assembly: GCA_013361685.1. Classification (GTDB taxonomy): domain Bacteria; phylum Actinomycetota; class Actinomycetes; order Streptomycetales; family Catenulisporaceae; genus Catenulispora. Next base: position 3,436 of record JABFXP010000807.1, on the reverse strand, counting down.
GCGGCGGCAGCCGAGAAGGCCTTGCGGATCAACGGAAACTCCAAGCAGGACGCTTACAAGAAGGGTTTACGGCGGAAGTGCGCCGCGCGGCACGCCGTGACGCGACATCGCATGTCCCCGGTGAAGTTGTGGGAGAACAGGGCGTGCTCGATCACGAGAAGACCCCCAGCGGGTCGCCGGACATCCCCGCGGTCAGGGTGTCGCCGCTGGCCGGGTCGATGAGCAGGAACGAGCCGGTCTCCCGGTCCGCGGCGTAGGGCTCGAGCAGGATCGGCGAGGCGGTGCGCAGCACCACGCGGCCGATGTCGTTGGCGGTCAGGCTGTGCGTCGCCGGCGCCTCGTCGTCCCAGTCGAACTCGTCGGCCTCGCCCCCCGCGCCGGCCCGCGCCGCGGAAGCCGCCGCCAGCGGGTCGGAGATGTCCAGCTTGGCGGAGATCTCCTTCACGATCGCCTTCACGGTCCGCGTGGTGTGCTTCAGCAGCACCCGGTCCCCGACGTTCAGCGGCCGCTCCGACAGGTGGCACACGGTCGCGACCACGTCCTGCACCGCGGTCGGCGCGGCGTCGGCCGGGGCGATCAGGTCCCCCCGGGAGACGTCGAGCTCGTCGGCCAGCAGCAGCGTGGCGGCCTGGCCGGCGGCGGCCCGCCCGGCGGCGCGGCCCAGCAGGTCTATCCCGGCGATCGTCGAGCGCTGACCGGAGGGCAGCACCACGATCGGGTCGCCGACCTCCAGATGCCCGGAGGCGACGGTGCCGGCGTAGCCGCGGTAGTCGCTGGCCTGGTCGCGGATGACGTACTGCACCGGGAACCGGCCGTCGGGGCGCTTCTCGGTCTGGACCGGCACGTTCTCCAGATACTCCAGCAGCGTGGGCCCGTCGAACCAGGCCAGGTCGGCCGAGGGTTCGACCACGTTGTCGCCGCGCAGCGCCGAGACCGGCAGCGCCTGGAAGTGCTCCACGCCCAGCGCGCCGGCGTAGGCGGCGAAGTCGGCCTCGATCTCGTGGAACCGGTCCTTGTCGAACCCGACCAGGTCCATCTTGTTCACCGCCAGCAGCACCCGGGGAACCCGCAGCAGGGCACTGACCGCGGTGTGCCGGCGGGTCTGCTCGGCCAGCCCCTTGCGGGCGTCGACCAGGATCACCGCCAGCTCGGCGGTGGAGGCGCCGGTGACCATGTTCCGCGTGTACTGCACGTGCCCGGGCGTGTCGGCCAGGATGAAGCGGCGCCGCGGCGTGGCGAAGTAGCGGTAGGCGACGTCGATCGTGATGCCCTGCTCGCGCTCGCTGCGCAGGCCGTCGGTGAGCAGCGCCAGGTCGGCCTGCTCCAGGCCGCGGTCGCGCGAGGTGCGCTCCACCGCCTCGAACTGGTCGGCCAGCACCGACTTGGTGTCGTAGAGCAGCCGCCCCACGAGCGTGGACTTGCCGTCGTCCACGCTTCCGGCGGTGGCCAGCCGCAGCAGTCCGGCGACCTCGGTGTCCTTCTCAACGGGCGCGTCCAGCAGAACGGTCATTAGAAGTACCCTTCCTTCTTACGGTCTTCCATGGCTGCTTCGGACAGCTTGTCGTCGGCGCGGGACGCCCCGCGTTCGGTGATCCGGGAGGCGGTGATCTCCTCGATGACCGCGGCGATGTCGGCGGCGTCGGAGTCGACCGCGCCGGTGCACGACATGTCGCCGACGGTGCGGTAGCGCACCAGGCGGCGCTGCAACGCCTCGCCTTGACGCGGGCCGCCCCACTCACCGGGAGCCAGCCACATCCCCCCGCGCTCGAACACCTCGCGCTCGTGCGCGTAGTAGATCTCCGGCAGCTCGATCTCCTGCTCGGCGATGTACTGCCAGACGTCCAGCTCGGTCCAGTTGCTCAGCGGGAACACCCGCACGTGCTCGCCGGGCCGGTGCCGGCCGTTGTACAGCCGCCACAGCTCCGGACGCTGCCGCTTGGGGTCCCACTGCCCGAAGTCGTCGCGCAGCGAGAAGACCCGCTCTTTCGCGCGGGCCTTCTCTTCGTCGCGGCGTCCTCCGCCGAACACGGCGTCGAACTTGTTGGCTCCGATCGCATCCAGCAACGGCACCGTCTGCAACGGATTGCGGGTGCCGTCCGGCCGCTCCACCAGCCGGCCGTCGTCGATGTAGTCCTGGACGTGCGCCACGTACAGCCGCAGTCCGTGCTCGGCCACCGTGCGGTCGCGGGTGGCCAGCACCTCCGGGAAGTTGTGGCCGGTGTCCACGTGCAGCAGCCCGAACGGCAGCGGCGCCGGCGCGAACGCCTTCAACGCCAGGTGCAGCATCACGATGGAGTCCTTGCCGCCGGAGAACAGCAGCACCGGCCGCTCGAACTCGGCCGCGACCTCGCGGATGATGTGCACGGCCTCGGCCTCCAGCGTCCGCAGATGCGTCCGGGCGGGGGTCGATTCGTCGTGGGTCAAGGTACTCATGTCAGGTGTGCAGTCCGCATTCGGTCTTGGCGTTCCCGGCCCAGCGTCCGGCCCGCGGATCCTCGCCCGGCAGGGGCTTGCGCGTGCACGGCTCGCAGCCGATCGAGGTGTAGCCCTCCAGGAACAGGGGGTTGGTCAGGACGCCGTTGTCCGTGATGTAGGCGTCGACGTCGTCCTGCGTCCACGCAGCCAGCGGGGAGATCTTCACCATGTCCCGCTTGGCGTCATAGCCGATCACGGGGATGTCGGCGCGCGTCGGCGACTCCTCGCGGCGCATGCCGTTGATCCAGGCGGTGTAGGGCTTCAGCGCGCGCTCCAGCGGTTCCACCTTGCGCAGCGCACAACACTTGTCGGGGTCGCGCTCGTAGAGCCGGGCGCCGTACTCGGCGTCCTGCTCGGCGACGGTCTGCAAAGGCGTGATGTTCAGCAGGCGCACCGGATACACCTCGGCGACCGCGTCGCGGGTGCCCACGGTCTCGGCGAAGTGATAGCCGGTGTCCAGGAAGACCACGTCGATGCCCGGCGCGGCGGCCGAGGCCAGGTGCACCAGGTGGGTGTCGGCCATCGACGAGGCGACGACCAGGTCCGCGCCGAAGGTGGCGTGGGCCCAGGCGACGACCTGCGCCGCCGGCGCGTGCGCGAGTTCGGCGTTGGCCCGCTCGGCCAGCGCGCGCAGGTCGGTGCCTTCGGCAACGGCGGTACGTCCGGCAAGGGCGGTGGCCGACGGGTCGGCCGACGCGCGCTCGGTGTCCGCTGACATTTCGGGGCTTCCCCTCAAACTGGCGGACGCGCGGGCGTACCGGACGCCCGACGCGCCGCGGCCGCCTGCATGCGGCAGGATCGCGGGTGGCGTGGGGAAGCGCCGGCGGACCGTGCGCCCTGTTGATCTTCGGTCTACAGATCGTGGGCGAGGTCTACTGGGCCGGCATACAGACCATGCTGGACAGCCGTCCGAAGTCGACGTGACGCCGACCGACGAGCGCGATTCCAGCACGAGACATGA
>JABFXP010000369.1 GCA_013361685.1 Catenulispora sp. | reverse complement strand
CGGCACCCGGGGCGCGGCGGCGGCCGGCCCGGCGATGGCGCTCAACCAGAAGCTCGGCATCTCCTTCGCGATCGGTGCGGTCCCGGCCCTGATCGTGGCGTTCCTGTGCGGCGCGGCCTCGGCGGGCGGCTCGTCCCGCTCCATCGCCGGCGTCACCCTGAACTCCCAGCTGCTGACCTACTCCGCCCTGGCGATCCCGGCCATGATGGCGATCATCGGCGGCCTGCTCCGCTGGCGCCGCATCACCCCGTTCGGCCTGACCTGGGGATTCGCCGTGGTGGCCGGCCTGAGCTGGCTCGCCCTGCTGTTCGCCGCCCAGGTCAAGGACGTGATCCCGCACCTCACCCCGCTGGTGACGGTGCCGCTCATCACCGGTCTGGCGGTGCTGGCCGGGGCGTACCTGACCGACGACGACACCCCGGCGAACGGGCGCTACGCCTGCCTGGCGGCGGTGATCGCCTCGCACATCGGCATCGTGGCGATCGTGGTGACGATCGTCCTGGCTTGACCGCCCGCGAACCGCGCAGAACCAGACAGGGCGCACTCCAGCACAGAACGCAGAACCCCGGCCGGTGACCTCCGGCCGGGGTTCTGTGCTGACTGCTACTTGCCGCCCTCTTCCTCGATCTCCGCCAAGGACATGGGCCGGTCCTCCCACTTGGTCGACAGCGCGATCGTGGTCCGGGTCCGCGCCACGCCCCGGATCCGGGTGATGCGGCCGATGATCCGCTCCAGGTCCTCCGGATGCCCCGCCCGGACCTTCAGCAGGAAGGACTCGTCGCCGGCGACGAAGAAGCAGTCCTCGATCTCCGGCACGTCCCGCAGCCGCCAGGCCACGTCGTCGAGCTCGGCGGAGTCCGACAGCAGGATGCCTATCATCGCGGTCACGTTCAGCCCCAGCTGGTCCGGTGCGACGACGGCCCGGTAGCCGGTGATCACCCCGTTGGCCTCCAGCCGGTTGATCCGGTCGGTGACGGACGGCCCCGAGAGGCTGACCAGGCGTCCCAGCTCGGCGTACGACATCCGGCCGTTGGTCCGCAGCGCGTCGATCAACGCGCGGTCCACCGCGTCCATGCTTCCTGACCACCTCTTCACATCGGCTCGGTGCATCCGCAAGCGAGCGTATCTGCTCGGCGAAGGCCGCGGCCCCGGCCCCCGCGCCGGGACCGCGGCGGCCCGGCCGGTCTGCCGCCCCCGGGCCCCGTTCCTGGCCCGTTCACGATCTGTGACCGGCTTCACCTTCAATCAATTGGACACGTAGCGTGAATCCCCTTAGAATCAAAGGTGTACAAGAGATTAGGCCCAAGGGATCCAAGGAGTCAACGATGAACTTCTTCCCTGACGAACTGCGGGCTGCGCACGTTCACGTGAACGACCTGCGCCGGCAGGCAGAGCACCAGCGCCTGGTCCGCTCCGCCCGGAGCGCCGCCAAGGCCAAGCGCCCAGCCTGACCTGCGAGAACAGCGCGACCAGCCGCAGCAACCGCACCGAAGACACCACAAGAAGCCGCCACTGAAGCTCCGGCCGCCCATCGCGTCGATCGACTCCCCCTCGGATCGACGTTCGGGTGATCGGCGGCCGGGAACAACGGGAGCGCCCGTCCAGTCCGTCCCCCCGGGACTGGAACGGGCGCTCCTTTGCTTTGGGCCGGCCGGGCCGCGCTCGCTACCCGGCGTCCTTCAACCGCCGCAGCGCCGCGGCGAAACCGCCGACCTCCGGACCCAGCCGCGCGAAGAAGGCGGCATCACAGGCCTCGACGTCGGCCACGGCCTGGTTGGCGAGCTGCCGTCCCTCCGCGGTGACGACCAGGGCGCGGGCCCGCTTGTCCTGCGGATGCGGATGCCGTTCCACCAGACCCCGCACCTCCAGGGCGCGAAGCACCTGCGACGTCATCATCGGATCGGTCGCGGCATGGTCCGCCAGCGCCTTCTGGGTGACCGGCCCCTCGGTCCCGAGCCACGTCAGGGCCGCGAGCAGAACGAACTGTACGTGTGTGAGCCCGTGCGGCTTCAGGCTCGCCCGGATCGCCGCCTGCCACCGGTTCGTCACCTGCCAGAGCAGGAAGCCGGGACTCTCGTCGGCGTCCTCGAATCCACTGGCGAGCTCCGTACGGGTCACGCGCCGACCATAGCGGACCGGATGCGGGCGAACCGTACCGGCCGGCGCGACGGTTCGCAGGTACTCCTCACGGGCACCCGAAGTCAGTAACGTGTGCCTCGCATCCGCTAGTGACCCGCCAGTAACCACGCGGCTCCTCGCAGCCCTTACATGGTGAAGGTAGAAACGTGCAGATCCCCCTCACTGTCTCGGACTTCCTGGACCGCGCGGAGGTGGTCTACCGTGACCGCCCCGCGATCATCGACGAGCCCGACCAGCCCGCGCCTTCCTGGGGCACGCTCACCTACGGTGAGCTGGCCCGGCGTGCGCGGGCGCAGGCGGCCGCGCTGGACCGGCTGGGCGTCGGGCCCGGGGCGCGGGTGGCGGTGGTGTCGCACAACTCCGCGCGGCTGCTGGCTTCGTTCTTCGGCGTCAGCGGGTACGGGCGGGTGCTCGTGCCGGTCAACTTCCGGCTGCGGGCCGAGGAGGTGGCCTACATCGTCGAGCACAGCGGGGCCGAGGTGCTGCTCGTCGATCCGGAGCTGGAGGACGCGCTGAAGGGGGTGTCGGCGCGGCACCGGTTCGTCATCGGGGCGGACACCGACGCCGAGTTCTTCGCCGGCGACCACGACCCGGCGCGGCCGGCGGTGGGGGAGAACGACACCGCGACCATCAACTACACCTCCGGCACCACCGCGCGGCCCAAGGGCGTGCAGCTGACGCATCGCAACATCTGGCTGAACTCCGTGCTGATGGGCCTGCACCTCGGCGTCGGGGAGCGCGACGTCTACCTGCACACCCTGCCGATGTTCCACGCGAACGGCTGGGGCATGCCGTACGTGGTCACCGGCCTGGGGGCCGGGCAGGTCGTGCTGCGGAAGGTGGACGGTGCCGAGATCCTGCGCCGGGTGCGGGAACACGGCGTCACGCTGCTGAACGGGGCGCCGACGGTGATCGCGATGGTGCTGGCCGCCGCCAGGGAGTGGGAGGGGGAGATCCCCGGGCGGGACCGGGTGCGGGTGGTGGTGGCCGGGGCGCCGCCGCCGAGCACGGTCATCCAGCAGGTGGAGGACGTGCTCGGCTGGCAGTTCAACCAGATCTACGGCCTGACCGAGACCTCGCCGCTGGTGACCGTGAACCGCCCCCGCGCCGAATGGGACTCGCTGTCGAGCCTGGAGCGGGCGCGGAACCTGATGCGGGCCGGCGTGCCCTCGCTGGGCACCCGGATGGTCACCGATCCCGAGGGCGAGGTGCTGGTCCGCTCCAACGTCGTGCTGGCCGGCTACTGGCGCCAGCCCGAGGAGTCCGAGCGGGCCCTGGCCCAGGACTGGTTCCACACCGGCGACGGCGGCGCCATCGGCGCGGACGGCTATCTGACCATCTCCGACCGCAAGAAGGACGTGATCATCACCGGCGGCGAGAACGTGTCGTCGATCGAGGTGGAGGACGCACTGTATAAGCACCCGGCGATCGCCGAATGCGCCGTGATCGGCGTTCCCGACGAGAAGTGGGGAGAGACAATTAAAGCGCTCGTCGTGCTCAAGGAGGACCACTCCTCACGGGCCACCACCGAGGCCGAGGTGATCAAGCACTGCAAGGGCTTGATCGCCGGCTACAAGGCTCCGACCAGCGTGGAGTTCCGGGAGATGCTGCCGCGCACCGCCACCGGCAAGCTCCAGAAGTTCAAGCTCCGGCAGCCGTACTGGGACGGCCGGGAGCGGGGGGTTAATTGAGAGTATTGATTTACTCCTGCTTGTTCCGGGCCAGTGGGTGCCGCTACATTGTCGCCAGTTCACATCGGGCACAAAAGACGGTCTAGCGGGCTTCGGCCCGCCGCACAGGGGGCGGCCCATGTCCGGAACACTGGTCCTCGACGACACTGCGCTGAGCAGTATCGTCACCACATTGAAGAACGCTGCGACCCGCATGCAGACGCTCAGCCACTCGCTGCGCGGCCTGGACGACGACGTCGCCGGCGCCGATCCGCTGATCGAGGGCCTGCACAAGATGCAGGAGGCCCTGTCCGGGCGGCTCGGGCTGCTCGCGGTCAGCCTCAACGAGCTGGCCACCAAGGTCTCCGACGTCGGCACCACGTTGCACGACACCGACCACAAGCTGGGCGCCGCCGCCGCGCCCGGCGGCCACCGACGGGAGATGCTGTGAGCGCGCACGCCCGGCCGATGCCGAACCTGGGATGGGACCCGGCGCCCGGGGACGTCGGCGGCGTCCAGGGCCTGGCCCGCAAGCACGACGAGGCGATCACCGAGCTGAACGCCATCATGGCGCTGCTCAAGGGCATCGACGTCGGCGCTTGGCAGGGCGAGTCCAAGCAGGCCACCGAGGTCCAGGTCTTCGACAAGGCGATCCCGGCGGTGCAGGCGGTCATCACCGACGCCGGCAAGATGGCCGAGGCCTCCAAGGGCTGGAGCGGGCAGCTCGCCGGCTTCCAGCACGAGGCCGACGCGCTGGAGGCCCGGGCGAAGAACGCCAAGGCCGACGTGACCTCCGCCCAGCAGGAGAAGGCAGGCCCCGGCCGGCAGAAGGAGATGGACGTCAAGGACGCCCAGGACGCCTCCGACACCGTCCAGACCGACGCGCACGAGTTGAACCAGCGCTACCTGGAAGCCGCCAAGAAGGCGGCCGGCGAGGGGGAGGGCGAGGAGTCCAAGCCCTGGTACGAGGTGATCGAGCCCTACCGGCTGATCCTGGAGGGCGTGCTGTCGCCGCTGGACATCGTGGCCGCCGACCACTGGATCGGCATGCTGGAGAAGGTGGCCGGCCAGCCCGAGGAGTGGCTCGGCGAGATCGACAAGGCGCTGGACGGCGTCGAGGCGCTGATGAAGGGCGGCAAGTCCGCCTCCGAGGCGCTGATCGAGGCGGCGAACCTGACCGAGCGGGTCGGCGGCGAACTCGACGCCTTCGCGGCGTTCTCGCCGGCCTGGCTGCGGGCCGCGGCCAGCGGCGTGGCCGGGATCCGCGGCCTGAGCTACGGCCTGGGCGGCCTGGGCATCCTGGCCGACGGCCTGACCATCGCCTACCCGCCGGACAAGGGCGTGATGGGCTGGACCGAGCGCGGCGCGGCCGGGGTGAACGGCGCGCTGATCGCGGCCAACATGTTCATGGACGAGATCCCGGTGGTCGGCGAGGTGGTGATGATCGGGACCGGCGTGTACCTGGCCGGGACCTTCCTGTACCACCACTGGAAGCCGTTCACCAACGTGTGCAACGCCATCGGGCACGGTACCGTCACCGCGGTGAAGGACATCGGCCACGACGCCTCGGTCGTCGGCAAGGACATCGGCCACGGGGCGAAGAAGGCCTGGCACGCGGTCACGAGCCTGTTCTAGCGGTGGCGACGAGGGACGAAGAGAACCAGAGAACCTGAACCATGGACACCGAGAACCTGATGACGCCGGCGCAGCGCACCGCCGCGGCCGCCGGCCTGCTGGAGCGGGCCGCGGCCGGCGAGACCGTGGAGCTGGCCGTGCTGTCCGGGCTGGAGCGCTGCGTGCTCGGCGGCCCGGCGCAGGCGCTGTTCGAACAGGCCGTGATGACCGCCTGGAACGAGTTCGGCGAGAAGAACCGCTCCAAGGCGATGGATCTGACGCTGGACGAGCTGCGCGAGCGCGGTCTGCTGGTGGACGACGAACCGGAGGGCCCGGGCACCCGGTCCTGGAGCCTGTCGCCGGAACTCGGCCTGGTGCAGGCCGGCCGGGAGAAGCCGTCGTACGTGGTGGCGACCGACGTCGTCAACAAGAAGACCCGCTGCCTGCAGTTCTACGCGATCGGCGACCTGGAGCAGCCGGTGCGGGCGATCCTGGTGGAGGTGCCGGAGTCGCTTCCGTCGTCGAAGCCTTATAAGAACGCCAAGAAGATGGGTCCGCTGGGCTGGCTGACCCGGTACGTGCTCATGTCGGAGGCGTCGGCGGTCAAGGTCCTGACCGAGGTGGCGATGCAGCCGAGGCAGGACGAGGCCGGCTCCTATCCCTACGACATCCGCCGGTACAAGCACCAGGCCGGACAAGCCGCGACCGAGGCCGGCGTCTCGGTGATCGGCGCCGGGGACACCGCGCACGTCCGGCTGTTCCGGCGGGACCCGCAGACCCCCGACGACGTCACCGTGATGACCGCCGAGGAGCTGTCGGCGGTGCTCGGCCGGATCTTCGCCACCGGCTCCTGGTGACATGCCGCGATGCCGGACGGCGAGTCGTATCGTGAGCCGCGGGCGGCCCTGAGCACGCCGCTGGTCCTCGTCGGCGGCGTGCTGCCCGCGCTGGCGGTCGGGGCCGCGGCGGTGCTGGGCGTCGTCGTGAACCCGGCGTGGTTCGTCCTCGCCGTGGCGCTGCCGCTCGCGCCGCCGTTCCTGATCACCATCACGATGCTGACCCGGAACCGGCGGACCGGCGTCGTCGTCGACGACGCCGGCATCACCGTCGGTGCGCTCGGCGCGGCGCGCGGCGTGTACCTGATCCCGTGGACGGCGATCGACACGGTGCGGCTGGAGGACAGCCCGCGCCTGGTCGACGCCATGCTGAAGGCGCGCCGGATCTTCAGCCCCACCCGCTACTGGGGCGTCCCGCGCGGGATGGCGGACTTCACCACGCCGGCCGGCGTGCTCGTCCCGCCCTTCGCCGGCACCGTGCTGATCATCGACGTCGCCGAGGCGACCAGCATCGTCGGCGAGCCGCCGAAGCCCCGGCGCTACTTCGGCAACTACGTGAACGTGAACTTCTTCAGCCGCACCTACAAGAGCGAAATCAGCTCTCTGTGGCTGGTGCCGACCCGCGATCCGGAACGGCTCGCGGCGGCCCTGGCCGATCACGGGTTTTCCTGATGTTCAGCCGCAGGTGGCTTCCAGGGCCACTTTCACCCTCAAAAATGACGCGCGGCGCGCGGCCATCCCGGCCGCGTCGGGCCGTGTCGCACGTCACAAGGGGGTCCCAACCTTGTCTCGCACCATCACCCGGCTGGCCGTCGCCGGCGGAGTCTGCGCTCTGCTCGGCGGTGGGCTGGCCGCGGCGCCTTCGCAGGCCGCCGCGCACGGCCACCGGCACGCGCCGGCTCAGCACGTCCTGCTGATCTCGGTCGACGGCCTGCACCAGTCCGACCTGGCCTGGTACGTGAAGCAGCACCCGCAGTCGGCCCTGGCGAAGCTGGTCGCCGGCGGCGTCGACTTCTCCGACGCCGCCACCCCGGTCCCATCGGACTCCTTCCCGGGCATGACCGCGCAGGTCACCGGCGGCAACCCGGGCACCACCGGTGTCTACTACGACGACACCTACAACCACGCCCTGCTGCCGCCCGGCACCACGAAGTGCGACGGCAGCGTCGCCCCGGGCACCGAAGTCGCCTACACCGAGGGCAACGACCTGAACCAGGACTCGATCGACGCCGGCCAGGGCCTGACGGGCCTGCCGTCCTCGATCCTGAACCTCACCGGCCAGGCCCGGGACCTGCTCGACCCGAAGACGCTGCCGGTGGACCCCGAGACCTGCCAGCCGGTGTACCCGCACTCCTACTTGCAGGTGAACACGGTCTTCGAAGTGGCCCGCCAGGCCGGTCTGCGCACCGCGTGGTCCGACAAGCACGCGGCCTACGACCTGTTGAACGGGCCGTCCGGTGCGGGTATCGAGGACTTGTTCACGCCAGAGATCAATAGTTTGGACCCGGCCTTGCCGGCCGGCCAGGACTGGACCAAGGACAACGCGGCCACCCGTCAGTACGACGACTACAAGGTCCAGGCCGTCCTGAACGAGATCGACGGCTTCGACCACAGCGGCAAGACCAAGGTCGGCACCCCGGCCCTGTTCGGCCTGAACTTCCAGTCGGTCTCCACCGCGCAGAAGCTGCCGAAGTCCGACGGCCAGGGCGGCGGCTACCTCGCCGACGGCCAGACCCCCGGCCCGCTGCTGGCCGGCTCCCTGGACTTCGTGGACGCCGAGGTCGGCCGGTTCACCGCCGAACTCAAGGCGAAGGGCCTGCAGGACAGCACCGCCATCGTGCTGTCGGCCAAGCACGGCCAGTCTCCGAAGGACCCGGCCGCGCTGACCCGCATCGACGACGGGGCGCTGATCGACGGCCTCAACGCCGCCTGGAAGCAGGCCCACCCCGGTGCCGGCGACCTGGTCGCGATGGCCACCGACGACGACGCGGTCATGATGTGGCTGAACGACCGCGGCCAGGCCGCGGCCGACTTCGCCAAGAAGTACCTGCTGTCGGTGAGCGGCACCGGGACCGACGTCGACGGCGGCCCGAAGGCGTTCACCCACGGCGGCCTGAGCAAGGTGTACGCCGGTGAGGAGGCCCGCGACTACTTCGGCGTCGGGCGCGGCGACCAGCGGGTGCCGGACCTGTTCGGCATCGTGCAGCACGGCGTCGTCTACACCGGCGGCAAGGGCAAGATCGCCGAGCACGGCGGCGCCGACGCGGACGACCGCAACGTCCCGATAGTGGTCTCCGGCGCGGGCGTCTCCGAGCGCGGCGTGAACGGTGACGCGGTCGAGACCACGCAGATCGCTCCGACCGTCCTGCGGCTGCTGGGGCTGGACCCGGCGAAGCTGAAGGCAGTCCGGATCGAGCACACCCGGGTGCTGCCGGGTCTGCGCGACTGACGTTCCCCTTCGTCAGTCCGGGTGCGGGACGTGCTGCTTGTTCAGGCGTTTGTTCAGGCGGGCAGCACGTCTCGTACCCCGCACCCGATGGCATACGCTCGAACGGTGTTGACCCTCCACGCCGCACCGCTCGTCCTGCCGATGACCTTCGCCGCGATCCCGGACGGCGCCGTCCTGGTCGACGACGGCCGCGTCACCGCCGTCGGCACCCGTGCCGAACTCGTCGCGGCGCACCCGGACGCCCGGGTGCGCGACTGGCCCGGGATCCTGACCCCGGGGCTCGTCAACAGCCACGCCCACACCCAGTACTTCGACTTCGGCGACCTGGCCGGCTCCGGGCTGCCGTTCCCGGAGTGGCTGCACCAGATGGTCGCCCGCCGCGCCACCTTCACCGACGCCATGTGGCAGGAGTCCACCCGCCGCGGGCTGCACGCCTACCTGGAGACCGGCACCACCGCGGTCGCGGACATCGTCACCGAGCCGGTGGTGCTGGCGGCCATCGCCCGCAGCGGCATCCGCGGCGTGGCCTACCTCGAAGCGGTCTTCGCCGACGACGCGGCCTGGGCCGCCGGGCGCCGCACCGAGTTCCTGGCCGCGCTGGACGGCGCCGGCGTGCCGGTCCGCGGCGTCTCCCCGCACACCCCGTTCACCATCAGCACCGGCGTGTACGAGGACTGCGTCGCCATCGCCCGCGACCGCAACCGGCGCCTGCACCCGCACATCGCCGAGACGATGCAGGAGTCGGAGTACGTGCTGTCCGGCACCGGCCCCTTCGCCGACAACGCCAAGCAGTTCGGCCTGGACTTCTCCGACATCCTCGACCGCGGCACCGGCCTGTCGCCCGTGGAGTGGGCCGACGCCCGCGGCGCCCTCGGCGCCGACTGCCACATCGCGCACGGCATCCACGTCAGCGCCTCCGACCGCGCCCTGCTCCGCGACCGCGGCACCGCGGTCGCGCTGTGCGTCCGGTCCAACCGCATCCTGGACGCCGGCGAACCCCCGGTCGCCGCCTACCTGGAGGAGGGCTCGCCGATCGGCGTCGGCACCGACTCCGCGGCCTCCTCCCCGTCGCTGGACCTGCTCGACGAACTCCGCGCCCTGCGCGCCGTCGCCCGCGGCCAGGGCTACACCGCCGAGGACCTGGACCGCCGCCTGGTCGAGGCGGCCACCCTCGGCGGCGCCGCCGCTCTGGGGCTCACCGAGGGCCCGGAGCGGGTCGGCCGGCTCGAACCCGGCGTCCGCGCCGACTTCGCGGTGTTCTCGGTGCCCCAGGAGGCGCTGGACGGCGTGCGGGGCTCGGGCGCCTCGTCCGCGCCGCGGACCGACCCGCACGGGGTGCTGATCGACCACGGCCGGTGCGTGGCCACGGTGCTCGGCGGGACGATCGTGCATCGGAAGGTCTGAGGCGCCGGTGCCGGCTCAGCGGTCGGCCGCCGCCGGACCCCACGCGCCGGCGGTGCCGAACCCCACCGCACCGTCGGCGCCGCCGGACCCGGGTGAGAGAATCGGCCCGTGAGCCGAGCATCGCTGGACAAGCAGCCCCACGAAGTCGCCGCCATGTTCGACGGCGTGGCCGAACGCTACGACCTGACGAACGACGTCCTGGCGCTCGGCCAGACCCGGCTGTGGCGGCGGGCCGTCCGGGACGCCGTCGCCGCGCGGCCCGGGCAGCGGGTCCTGGACCTGGCGGCCGGCACCGGCACCAGCACCCAGCCGTTCCACAACGCCGGGGCGCAGACCGTCTCGTGCGACTTCTCGCTGGGCATGCTGCAGGTCGGAAAGCGGCGGCTGCCGCAGCTGACGTTCGCCGCCGGGGACGCCACGCGACTGCCGTTCCGGGACGGGGTCTTCGACGCCGTCACCATCTCCTTCGGGCTGCGCAACGTACAGGACACCGACTCGGCGCTGCGGGAGATGCTGCGGGTCGCCAAGCCGGGCGGGCGGCTGGTGGTCTGCGAGTTCTCGCGGCCGGCCATCGCGCCGCTGCGGACCGTCTACATCGAGTACCTGATGAAGGCGCTGCCGGCGGTCGCGACGAAGGTGAGTTCGAACCCGGACGCCTACGTGTACCTCGCCGAGTCCATCCGGGCCTGGCCGGACCAGCGGGAACTGGCCTCGGTCATCGGCAAGGCCGGGTGGCGGCGTGTCGCCTTCCGTAACCTGACTGGCGGAATCGTCGCATTGCACCGGGCCGTCAAGGAAGATTGAGTCTGTGAAGGCTCGAATAGGCCGGGCGGCAGCGATCGCCGCGGCGATGCTCATGGTGGCATCGTTCGCGGCGTGTTCGGGGGGCGGCTCGAAGAAGTCGAGCCCGGGTGCCGGCGGTTCCGGTGGCGCGTCCTCAGCGAGTGGTGCCTCGGGGAACGCGCCCAGCACCAACGCTCCTGCGGCCGGCGCGCTGGACGTCAAAGCCGAGAACGCACAGCCGGGCTCCCCGACCTGGAAGGCCGGCATAGACAGCGGCGCGGACCACGGCATCGAAGGCTTCGCCGACCAGGTCGCCGTCAGCCCGGGCCAGTCGTTCAAGCTGTACGTGAACACGACGGCCCAGCAGTTCACCGCGACCGCCTTCCGCGTCGGCTACTACAACGGCGCACAGGGCCGCCAGGTCTGGAAGTCGGAGCCGACCCCCGGCAAGGTCCAGCCCGCCGCGGCGCTCAAGGCCCAGGTGAACACCGTCACCACCAGCTGGCAGCCGTCGCTGACCGTGCCGACCACCGGATGGCCCGAGGGCTCCTACCTGATACGCCTGGACCCGCTGGGCGCGGACGGCAAACCCGGTGCCAAGGGCGCCCCGGGCGCCCGGTTCGTCCCGGTCACCGTCCGCTCGACGTCCACCGCCGGCAAAGTGGTCCTGATCAACGCGGTCACCACCTGGCAGGCCTACAACTCCTACGGGGGCTACGACCTCTACAGCGGTGGCCCCAAGAACGACTACGCGCACCGCGCCCGCATCGTCTCCTTCGACCGGCCCTACGACACCACCGGCGCCGACCGCTTCCAGACCTACGAGCAGTCCTCGATCGTCTTCACCGAGAAGCTCGCCGCCGAGCACGGCCTGCCGCTCGCCTACGCGACCGACCTGGACCTGCACGAGAACCCCGCCCTGTTCCAAGGTGCCCGCGCCATCATCACCCTCGGCCACGACGAGTACTGGTCGGCCCAGATGCGCGACACCGTGACCAGGGCGCGCGACGCCGGGACCAACGTCGCCTTCCTCGGCGCGAACGCCGTCTTCCGCCACATCCGCTTCGAGGACTCCCCGCTCGGCAAGGACCGCGTCCAGGTCGACTACAAGGACGCCGCCGAGGACCCGATGCACGTCACCGACCCGGCGCAGGCCACCCAGGACTGGCGCTACCCGCCGGACCCGCGCCCGGAGAACGTGCTCACCGGCGCGCTCTACGAGTGCAACCCGGCCAACGCCGACTTCGTCGTCTACGAACCGGACTCCTGGCTGCTGGCCGGCACCGGCGCCAAGGCCGGGCAGGCGTTCAAGGGCCTGGTCGGCGTCGAGTACGACCGGGTGGTGTCGGACAGCACCACGCCGCACCCGATCCAGGCCATCTCGCACTCGCCGATCACCTGCCGCAAGACCAAGTCCTACGCCGACGCCGCCTACTACACCGTCCCCTCCGGCGCGGGCGTCTTCGCCACCGGCACCATGCGCTGGAACTGCGCGCTGGTCGACGGCGGCTGCACCGACAAGCTGGACGGCCCGGCGCACACCTTCGCCCAGCAGGTGACCGCCAACATGCTGCTGGCTTTCGCGGCGGGACCGGCGGGCAAGGCCCATCCGGCGCAGGACAACACCGCGCGACTCAGGCCCGCTCCCAGCCAGGGCGGCCAGGCACCCTAGCCGGCTGGTTCCTGGGGGTCGCGGCGCGAAACGTCTGATCAGCTGCGCCTGGCGGCGCCGGCCGACCGGCCACAGCCAAACCAGGATGAGGCCGTCCGTCCGGCTTGCCATGCTTGCTGCTGAGCCGTTTCGCCCGCCGCGTCGTCGGCCTGCGGCTATGTGTGCCGCAACCCCCAGGAACCAGCCGTCTAGAATCGCCCCTGTGACCGCCGAATCTGTATCCCCCGCCCCGGCCGCCAACCAGGCCGTGCCCTCGGAGAACGTCGCCGACGTCATCGTGGTCGGCGCCGGCCCCTCGGGCTCGGCGACCGCGTACCACCTGGCGACCGCCGGCTTGGACGTGCTGCTGTTGGAGAAGGCCCAGTTCCCGCGCGAGAAGGTCTGCGGCGACGGCTTGACGCCGCGCGCCGTCAAGCAACTGGTGCGGATGGGCGTGGACACCTCCGAAGAAGCCGGCTGGCTGCACAACAAGGGCCTGCGGATCATCGGCGGCGGCATGCGGCTGGAGATGGACTGGCCGGACCTGGCCGCGTACCCGAACTACGGCCTGGTGCGCCCGCGCGCCGACTTCGACCAGATCCTGGCCCGGCAGGCCGAGAAGGCCGGCGCCCGGCTGCGTGAGAACACGAACGTCACCGGCCCGATCGTGGAGTCCCGCAGCAACCGGGTGATCGGCGTGACCGCGCGCATCACCGACTCCGACGGCGGCAAGCGCGAGGTCGCGTACCACGCTCCGCTCGTGGTGGCCGCCGACGGCAACTCCACCCGGCTGTCCATCGCGCTGGGCCTGCACAAGCGTGACGACCGGCCGATGGGCGTGGCCTACCGCACCTACTACAAGTCGCCCCGCACCAACGACGACTACCTGGAGTCCTGGCTCGAGCTGTGGGACGGCGAGCGGCTGCTGCCCGGCTACGGCTGGGTGTTCGGCATGGGCGATGGCACCTCCAACGTGGGCCTGGGCATCCTGAACACCACCAAGTCGTTCCGCAACGTGAAGTACCCCGACCTGCTGCGCTCCTGGCTGAAGAACACCCCGCAGGAGTGGGGGTTCAACGAGGAGAACCGCACCGAGCCGATCCGCGGCGCGGCGCTGCCGATGGGCTTCAACCGGCAGCCGCACTACACCCGCGGCGTGCTCCTGGTCGGCGACGCCGGCGGCATGGTGAACCCGTTCAACGGCGAGGGCATCGCGTACGCGATGGAGTCCGGCGAACTGGCCGCGGACGTGATCGCGCAGGCGCTGGCCCGCCCGGCCGGCCCCGAGCGCGAGCGCGCGCTGTCGGCGTACCCGCGCACCCTGAAGGACACCTACGGCGGCTACTACACCCTCGGCCGCCTGTTCGTGAGCCTGATCGGCAACCCGAAGGTGATGCGCGTGGCCACCCAGCGCGGCCTGTCGCATCCGATGCTCATGCGCTTCACGCTGAAGATGCTGGCGAACCTGACCGACCCCAAGGGCGGCGACGCCATGGACCGCATCATCAACGCGATGGCGAAGATCGCACCGGACGCCTGAGTCCTGATTTACAGTGGTGTCGGGCCGTGACTGGCGCTGAGGTGGGCCACCACCGGGGAGCGGCCTGACACCTGTCTCAGCCGTGCGCCTGGGCGATTCGTATCACGACGCCCAGGAGGCGCCCATGTCCCCTGTCCTCATGGACGGCACCGCGGTTTCCCGCCGCATCGTCGAGCAGGCGGCTGCCGACGCCGCGGCGCTGACGGCCGAGACCGGCGTGACGCCGTGTCTGGCGACGGTGCTGGTCGGCGCGGACCCCGCTTCGGTGACCTACGTCCGCATGAAGCAGAACCGCAGTGCGAAGGCCGGGATCCGGTCCCGGCACGTCGAGCTGCCGGAGACGGCGACCACCGCGGATCTGGTCGCCACGCTCACCGCGCTGTCGCAGGACCCGGACGTGCACGGCATCCTGCTCCAGCACCCGGTGCCGGCCCCCATCGACGAACGTGCCGCCTTCGAGGCCATCGCGCCGGCCAAGGACGTGGACGGCGTCACGATGCACTCGTTCGCGGCGATGGCCTTCGGCGAGCCCGGCTTCGTCTCGGCGACGCCCGGCGGCATCATGCGGCTGCTGGACGCGTACGACGTGGATCCCGCCGGGAAACACGCGGTGGTCGTGGGCCGCAGCCCGATCCTCGGCAAGCCGGTCGGCATGCTGCTGCTCGCACGGAACGCGACCGTGACCTACTGCCACTCCAAGACCGCGGACCTGGCCGCGCACACCCGCCAGGCCGACATCCTGGTCGCCGCCGTCGGCAGGCCGCGCTTCCTGACCGGCGACGCGGTGAAGCCCGGCGCGGTCGTCGTCGACGCCGGCTACAACCCGGGGAACGTCGGGGACGTGGACTTCGCCTCGGCGGCGCCGAAAGCCGGCCTGATCACCCCGGTCCCCGGCGGCGTCGGGCCGATGACGATCGCGGTGCTGCTGGAGCAGACGGTGGCGGCGGCACGGGGACAGCTCACGCGGCAGTGAATCAGGGCCCTTTGACTCTGGAAGAGGTGTCCGACGCCGACTTGACTGGCCGGTGTCGGACACGGGGGATCCCCACTCACCCCAGTCCCGGAGGGCCTGATGAGAGGCAGGACAGGTAGCCGGATCAGTGCGACGCTCCTGGCGTCGCTGCTGGTGGTGGCCGGTGCCACGGCTCTGGTCGTGGGCCGGTCGAAACCCGCCGGCGCCGTGCCGGCGTATCAGGAAGGCTTCATCGCGTTCGGCAGCTCGAGCAACGGCTCGGTGTGGACGG
>JABFXP010000007.1 GCA_013361685.1 Catenulispora sp. | reverse complement strand
CCCAGACCCGCAGCTCCCCCAGCCGCTCGATGAACTCGGCCAGCGTCGCCGCGCTGGACGGGTCCGGAGCCGCAACCATCACACACCTCTTCAGTGAGCCGGCCCGAGGCGAGGCGACCGCAGCCTGGCCGCAAGCCTGTCAGGACCCAGAGACGGCCACGATAACGCAGGACTTGAACCGGATATCCCGGTACCGGAGATCCTTTCCCGCCGAATTCCCCGGAAGACCGTGTCAGAGGTAACCCTCGGCACGCCTTCGGCACCCCCGCCCCGACCGGCCCACGTCCGTCAGAGACCTCCCGACGCCGGGTCCGGGGTTCCCCGGATCGGGCACGCCGGACGGGCTCGGATCCGTAGGATCGCAGCCTGCTGAAACAACCGGTATCCGGGGCCGTGCCCTGAAGCACCGAGGCGGGAGACAGTCATGTCCGATGTCGGAGAACAACTCGAAGCGGTCCTGGCCCGCCGACGGCGGTCGCAGCCGGCCATCGAGGCCGAGATCGCCGGCTGGGAGCAGATCCGCACCGCTCTGGTGGCCCTCGGGCAGGCGGTGGCCGCCGCCGATCCCGAGGAGCTCGTCGCGGCCGGCCTCGGGGACCTCGACCCGGCGGCGCTGGAACGCCTGGCCGAGGAGGCACAGGCCGAGCTGCGCACGGTACGCGCCCGCGTGAACCGCCGCACCGTGAACATCGGCGTCAGCGGCCAGGCCCGCAACGGCAAGAGCACCCTGCTGCAGAAGATGTCGAAGCTGGAGGACGACCAGATCCCGACCGGGGCGGGCGGGGCCGTGACCGCGGTCCGCAGCCGGATCTTCAACAGCGACGGCGAGCCCGAAGCGATACTCACCATGCACACCGAGGTCTCCTTCGAGACCGAGGTCCTGGCCCCGTACGCGACCGAGCTGGAGCTGCCCCCGCCGCTGGCCACCCTCGACGGCCTGGCCCAGGTCGACTTCGCGGCGCTGGACAAGACGCTGCAAGAGCGGCCGAACTGGCCCTATCTGCGGCCGATGCTCAGCCGGCTGCGGGAGATGCGCGATTCGGTGGCGACGTTCCGGCCCCTGCTGACCGGACGGAGCCGGCACGTGGAGCTCGCCGACCTGCGAGCCTGGGTCGCCTACCCGAAGGATCCTCCAGCAACGAACGACGCGCACGATGGACACAGCGAACACAGCGGACCCGACGGCCCCGACCACCACCCCGTCGACCGCCGCTACCTCGCAGTCCGCGACGCCGAGATCCACTGCCCGTTCCCGAGCCGGGACGTCGCGAGCCTCGGCCTGATCGACCTGCCGGGCCTGGGCGAACTCGTGCCCGAAGCCGAGAAGCACCACCTGGCCGGGCTCCAGAACGACGTCGACTACATCCTCGTCGTCAAATGGCCCCAGGACGGCAACCAGATGTGGCGGCCCGAGGACGCCAAGGCCCTGACGCTGATCGACCAGGCCCGCGGCGCCGCGGCCAGCCGCGACTTCTCCGCCGTGCTGGTGAACACCGGCCTGGTCACCGCCGAGCGGCTGACCGCGCTGGAGAACGACCTGAAGCGCGTCAACTCCGGCGTCGACGACTCAGCCGTCCGGGTCCTGTACGCCGACGTCAGCGACCCCGACGACGTCACGCGGAACGTGCTCGAAGCCTCCCTGGCCCACCTGGCCCAGGCCCTGCCCCGGATGGACGCCGCCGCCTTCGAGCAGGCCGGCACCGTCACCGCGGCGCGGGCCGCCGCCATCGGCACCGCCGTCACCGCCGCGCAGGCGGCGCTGCGGACCGTGGTGACGCCCACGCCGTACGAGATCCTGGACCTGCGAGCGAAGGACCTGCGCGAAAGCCTGGCCGGGGCGCTGCGGGCCTGGACGGCGGACCTGGAGAAGCGGGCCCGCGACGACAGCGGCTATGAGGACCTGGAGTTCCTGGAGCACGCCGACGCGATCCGCGAGGGCATCCGGGAATGGATCCTCGACGGCTTCGGCGAGGGCGTCGAGGGGTGGACCGGGCGGCTGTACGCCTCGATGACCGCCGAGTACGGCGGAGGCCAGTTCATCCACCACGAACTGAACTCGGTGCGCACGGCCATCGCCGACCGGTTCGCCGGCATCGACGACGTCCTGGCCGAGCGGCTGCGCCGGTTCCGGGCCGACCTGGTCGGCGCGCTGTCGGTGCGGCTCGGGCCGCTGCTGGCCGCCGACGGGGATCCCGCGGCCGCGCTGCGCGAGCTCGCCGACCGGCTCGGCGACGCCACCGATCCCTGCCCCACGCTGCGCAGGGCGCTGGAATTCGTGCTGGACATCCACCTGGACTACCGGACCAGGACGCTGCCCCGGATCCGGCAGGCGCTGGTCATCCTGCTCCCGGCCGCGCGCTCCGGAGCCGGCGGCGCCCTGGAGTCGATGCCCAGCGTCGAGCACTCGCCGGCCGGGGCGCACGAGCTGTTCGTCTGGACCTCGCAGCTGGCGCGCGCCGCGGTGCACGACGGCGCCCGGGTGCTGGCCGACGAGCCGTCGGTGATCGCGCAGGCGCTGCTGGCCTACGGCGAGCAGTTCGAGGACGCGTTCATCCGGTCCGACGCGGCCATGGCGGAGTTCCGGCGCCTGGCCGAGTCGTTCCGGGACCAGTTGTGGCCGACGCCGGACAGCGGTCCGGGCTTGGCCAACGCAAGGATCCAGCGGATCCGGACGACGTTGAAGGACGTGGCGAGCGCGCTGGCCGACAGCGCCGATCGGCAGGGGGCTCGGTGATGGCGGACGGCGCGTTCAAGGCCGCGGTGGTCGGGCCGACGCGGGTGGGCAAGACCTCGTTGCTGACCGCGGTCTTCACCGAGACCCAGGACCGGCTGGGCGGGACGGAGCTCAACATCGAGCTCGACGAGCGCACCGAGCGGCTGGTGCACCAGCACCAGATCGAGCAGCGGGCGGTCTTGGAGCAGACCGAGTTCAACGGCGCGGTCCTGGCCGGCACGCAGAACATCGAGATGCACGGCATCACCCTGCGTTCGCTGAACGAGGAGAGCCTGGCGATCCCCTTCGACGTCCTGGACTTCCCCGGCAAGTGGCTGGACCCGGAGGAGCGCCGCCAGGCGCGGCTGGCCGACGGCCGCTGGACCCTGTGCGAACGGCACATCCGGGAGAGCATGCTGCTGCTGGTCCCGATCGACGCGGCGGTGTTGATGGAGGCCGTCACGAACGAGCAGAAGCTCAGCTCCTACCGGCGGCTGGGCATCGTGCACGTGGAGAACATGGTCCGGTTGTGGGCGCGCTCCCGCAACATGGCCGACCATCAGCAGGAGCCTGCGACGCTGATGCTGGTCCCGGTGAAGTGCGAGAAGTATCTCGGCGTGAATCAGCGCCCTGGTGCTGACCCCGACGCTCTGCGGGCCCGGGTCCGGGACATGTACGGGCGGGTCCTCACCGTCGTCGCCAACGAGGCCCGGCACCGCCGTATCGACGTCCTCTACAACCCGGTCGACACTTTCGGCTGCGTGGAGCTGGTCGAGGGTCACTGGGTCAAGGCCGACGCCGACGACGGCGAGGGCGCGGCGCTGGCGCTGTCCCCCCGTTACCGCCTGATCGGCAAGAAGCCGGAGATCAGGGTGACCGGCGCCAGCGCGATCATGCGTGAGCTGGCCGGCGCGGTGCTGGCCGGCCGGGCGGCGCTGGAGGCCGAGGCGGAGCGGATCAGCGTCGAGGAGCAGGCGAAGCTGCTGGCCCGCCGCGCCGAGGCGAAGGGTTTCTGGGGCACGCTGGTGTTCCGGTTCGGCGGGGAGCTCTCGGAGAACAAGGCGAGCTACCACCACGCCACGCAGGCCGAGGCCCGGGCCCGGCGCAACCGCGCTCAGCTCGACGCCGACATGAAGAAGCTGGTCGACAACGCCGACACGTCCCGCAGCGAGAACTGGACGGTGATGTCGTGAGAGTCCACGTCCTGACCCGCGGGACCGACCGCGACTACGGCTTCCTGGCCACGCCGCCGGAGGACCAGTGGTGGGACGCGCTGTCGGACACCGGCCTGATCATCACCACCACCGCGCAGGTCGCGGTGCGCGGGCGGCACGGCCGCTGGTCGGCGGCGGCGTTCGGGATCCCTTCGGAGCGCGCCGACCGGCTCGGCACGCCGATCCGCTACTCGGTGCTGGTCGTGGACGGCGAGCCCGCCGACGGCGACGTGGCGGTCGGGCTGGTGCGGACGGTGCTGGACCCCGAGGCCCGCGCCGCCCTCGGCTCGGCCCTGGACAAGGTGTTCACGGTGCCGCTCGTCGAGGGACTGCTCGCCGACGCCCGCCGGGAAAGCGATGTGCCGTGGGAGTTGCTGCCCGGGATCCTGCGGGGCGCGGTGCCCGAGGAGCCGCCAGGCCGGTCGCCGGAGAGCCCGCCGCCGACACCGGCGCCGTGGGCGGGCCCGCACGAGCAGGAGACGGTCGCGGCGTTCGTGGCCCGGACCCGGAGCCTGGCCGGCGGCGAGGAGGAAGGCTACGCCACGACCGCCAACGGCCTGTCGAGCCTGAAAGGCATCGGCACGGCCGTCGCTCAGGCGTCCTCGGTGATCGGGACCACCGACGCGACGGTCCTCGTCAGCGAAGCCCGCTTCGACCGGGTCACGGACCTGAGCATGGTGATCGGGGAGGCGGAGGCAAAAAAAGCAGAACCGCCGGCGGTGGATCCGCGACCTCCGGCCTTCCGCGACCGGCCGGAGCTGGAGCAGCACCGGTGGTCCCCGGCGAAGAAGCTCTGGACGGCCGGTTCGGCCGTCTGCGTGTTGGTCCTGGTGTCGCTGCTCTTCTTGCTGATCATGTGACCGAGCCGGTGGGCGAGCTCGTCGTGACCGTCGCAGGGCACGAATGGGCCGGGACCGCCTGGTTCCGTCGGCCCCTGGTCCTGGCTCGGTTGTATGACGCCGAACGGCCTGGATGTCATCGCGACTACGCGGTGCTGGCCGTCTGCGGGAGCACCGGACGGATCAGCGTCAGGCATGATGACGCCTTCGTGTCCGGGATACGGGATGCCGATGGTCGCCATGCGGCGGAGGACTTCGGCGAAGAAGAGGCCTTACACGCCGAAGTGGTCGTGGATGTGGACACGATGGCGCTGATCAGGACGGGGAACCTCCAGGATGCCATGCGCCGGGCGGACGAAGCCCCGCGGAGTCTGGCCGCGATCGCCCAGCTCCGGCTGGGCCGTTTCGAAGACGCGGCTGCGAGTGCCGAGTCGTTTGTCGGCCGAGTCTGGCGGCAACCGGAAGCCACCGAAGGCAAAAGCCTGATACAGCAGCTCGCCGATGTCGGATCGGCGGTCAAGAACGCGGTCATGACCCATCCCGCGGACGCCAAGCAGGTAAAGGACATAGCCGATCATTTTCAACGCCTGGCGGGGTACTTCGCCAACGGTGAGCCGCTCGCCGAGTTCGCGTCCTTCCTGACCCGGAATCAGATCTGACGCATCAAACCGCTTGAGAATAACTCGCGAACCGCTCAGGTAATACCGGCGAAGAACCCGCGAGTGTTCGACGGCAACATTCCGCACTCGAACAGCGCTACCCACTCTGACCAGCGTGTTCCAGCTCTGCGAACCGCGGATCAGATCTCTCCATTGCTACGCACCCGCCATTCTGGCTACCTTCGTGCGAGCACTGACAGCGCATCGGCGATCATGCGGAAAGAATTCTCCGCCAGACGTTGAGGAAACGTAATGGCGCAAGCTCACCTGATCCGCACGTTCCTGCGGCCGCACGCCCGCCCGCTGGGCTTCACCGCCGCCTTGCAGGTCCTGCAGGCCGCCGGAAACCTCTACCTGCCGATCCTGAACGCCGACATCGTCGACCACGGCGTGGTCAAGGCCGACCTGGGCCACATCGGCCGCGTCGGCGCGCTGATGCTCGGCATCAACATCGTGCTCTGCGTCGCCTCGCTGGTCTCGGTGCGGCTGAGCTCGTGGGTGGCGACGGCGGTCGGCGCCGACCTGCGGGCCGCCGTGCACGACCGGGTCCGGTCGTTCTCCGTGGTCGAGCTGAACCGGTTCGGCGTGGCGTCGCTGACCACCCGCAGCGTCAACGACGTGCAGCAGGTGCAGGTGTTCACCCAGGCCGCGCTGAGCCTGCTGGTCATCTCGGCGGTCACCGCCCTGGGCGCGGTGGTCCTGGCCGTGCGGCAGGGGCCGCGGCTGTCCCCGCTGCTGGTGGGCACGCTGGCGGCGGTGCTGGTGCTGGCCGGCTGGGTCATGGTCCGGCTGCTGCCGATGTTCCGCTCGGTGCAGGTCCGGACCGACGGGCTGAACCAGGTGCTGCGCGAGCAGATCGCCGGGGTGCGGGTGGCGCGGGCGTTCCTGCGCACCGGCTCGGAGCGGGCCCGGTTCGAGCGGGCCAACGCCGGGATCACCGACGCGCGGCTGCGGGCCGGCCGGGTCTTCGCGATCGTGACGCCGCTGGTGCTGGTGATCGCCAACCTCTCCAGCGTCGGCGTGCTCTGGTTCGGCGGCCGCCTCGTGGCCGACGGCTCGATGCCGATCGGCAGCCTGACGGCGTTCCTGCTCTACATCCTGCAGATCCTGCTGTACGTCGTGATCGGCGTGACGGTGCTGACCCTGCTGCCGCGGGCGCTGGCCAGCGCGCAGCGGATCCAGGAAGTCCTGGACACGGTCCCGGCGATCGCCGATCCGGCCGAGCCGGTGGAGCCGCGGGAGGTCACCGGCGCCGTCGCCTTCCGGAACGTCACCTTCGGCTACGCGGGCAGCGAACGGCCGGTGCTGGACGACCTGACGCTCACCTTCCCGCCCGGCCGCACCACCGCGATCCTCGGCGGCACCGGCAGCGGCAAGACCACGCTGCTCAGCCTGGTCCCGCGGTTCCTCGACGCCACCGGCGGGGACGTGCTCGTGAACGGCGTCGCGGTGGGCGACCAGGCGGCCGAGCGCCTGCGCGCCGGGATCGGGCTGGTGCCGCAGGCCGCGTTCCTGTTCGCCGGGACGGTGGCCGGCAACCTGCGGTTCGGGCGGCCGGAGGCCACCGACGAGGAGTTGTGGCGGGCGCTGGAGACGGCTCAGGCCGCTGATTTCGTCGCCGCGCTGCCGGGGCAACTGGACGCGCGGGTCGAGCGGGGCGGGGTGAACCTGTCCGGCGGCCAGCGGCAGCGGCTGTCGATCGCGCGGGCCCTGGTGCGGCGGCCGAGTCTGTACCTGTTCGACGACTGCTTCTCGGCGCTGGACGCGGCCACCGACGCGCGCCTGCGGGCCGCGCTGAGCGCCGAGACCGGGGACGCGACCGTGGTCATCGCGACGCAGCGGGCCGGGACGGTGGCGGCGGCGGACCAGATCATCGTGCTGGACGCCGGCGCCGTGGTCGGGGTCGGGACGCATCCGGAGCTGCTGGCGGACTGCCGGACGTACCAGCAGATCATCGCCTCACAGCTGGAATGGGGAGCGGCCGCGTGAGCGACGACATCGGTGGGACCGAGGCGGCAGAAGCAGCAGAAGCACCGGAGACAACTGCGGCAACGGCGGCAACGGCGCCCGCCTCAGGCACTGAGCCGGCGGCGCCCGCCACGCCGTCGGGCAAATCAGGCTCCGTACTCCCCCGCCTGCTCGTCCTCCTGCGTCCCGAACGTGCCCGCCTGATCGCCGTCGGCGTGCTCACCGTGCTCTCCGTGGGCCTGCTCGTGATCGGCCCGTGGCTGCTCGGCCGCGCCACGGATGTGGTGTTCGAGGGCGTCGTCGGCAAGCAGTTGCCGGCCGGCGAGACCAAGGCGCAGGCCGTCGCCGGGCTGCGCGCCGCCGGCCATCCGCACCTGGCCGACATGCTCTCCGGGATGGCGGTGCGCCCCGGCGTCGGCGTCGATCTGCACCGGCTGGCGCAGCTGCTGCTGGTGGCCATCGGCGCCTACCTGCTCAGTGCCCTGTTCAGCTGGACGCAGGCGCGGATCCTGACCGGCATCGCCCAGCGCACCATGTACCGGCTGCGGGAAGCGACCGAGGAGAAGCTGACCCGCCTGCCGTTGCGCCATTTCGACACGAATCCGCACGGGGACATCCTCAGCCGGGTCGTCAACGACGTCGACAACGTCGACACCACGTTGCAGGACACGCTGAACCAGCTGCCGAGCTCGGCCCTCACGGTGCTGATGACACTGGGCATCATGTTCTGGATCTCGCCGATCCTGGCGCTGGCGTCGCTGGTGACGATCCCGGTGGTGATGGCGGTGACCTCGGTGCTCGCCGGACGCGCCAAGACCCGCTTCGTGGCGCAGTGGGAGCAGACCGGGAACCTGACGTCGATGGTCGAGGAGACGTACACCGGCCACGCGCTGATCCTGGCCTACGGCCGGCGCGAGCAGGTGGCCGAGGAGTTCGGCCGCGAGAACGGCAAGCTCCAGCGGGCCGGCTACGCGGCCCAGCTGCTGTCCGGAGCCATCTTCCCGGCGGTGGTGCTGGTCGGGAACCTGAACTCGGTCGTGGTCGCGGCCCTCGGCGGCTACCAGGTCGCCACCGGGGCGATCTCCCTCGGCGCGGTGCAGGCCTTCATCCAGTACTCGCAGCGGTTCACCGCGCCGGTGATCCAGAGCGCCGGGCAGATGAACGTGCTGCAATCCGGCCTGGTGTCGGCCGGGCGGGTCTTCGCTTTCCTGGACGCCCCGGAGGAACCGGAACTCCCGGCCGGCGCGGAGACCACGAACTCTGACTCGCGGCAGGGCGGCCACCGGGTCCGGCTGGAGAAGGTCTGTTTCCGCTACGACCCGGACCGGCCGCTGATCGAGGATTTCACGCTGGAGGCGGCGCCGGGCCAGACCGTGGCGATCGTCGGGCCCACCGGCGCGGGCAAGACCACGCTGGTGAACCTGCTGGTCCGGTTCTACGAGATCGACGGCGGCCGGATCCTGCTGGACGGCGCCGACTACCGCGAGCTGAGCCGCGACCAGGTCCGCCGCCGCTACGGCATGGTGCTTCAGGATCCCTGGCTGTTCCACGGCACGATCCGCGACAACATCGGCTACGGCCGCGAAGGCGCCGGGGACGAGGAGATCCTCGCCGCGGCGCGCGCGGCCCACGTCGACGACTTCGTGCGCACGCTCCCCGACGGCTACGACACGGTGCTCGACGGCGACGCCTCGAACGTCTCCTCCGGCCAGAAGCAGCTGCTCACCATCGCCCGCGCGTTCCTGGCCGATCCCGGGATCCTGATCCTCGACGAGGCGACGAGCAACGTCGACACCCGGACCGAGGCGATGATCCAGGAGGCGATGGCCCGGCTGCGGTCCGGCCGCACGAGCTTCGTGATCGCGCACCGGCTGTCGACGATCCACACCGCCGACACGATCGTGGTGATGGACGCCGGGCGCGTCGTCGAGCAGGGCAGCCATCAGGAACTGCTGGAGGCGCGCGGGTTCTACCACGAGCTCTACAACAGTCAGTTCGCTGAGACGCTCGTGTCGTGAGGCTGGTTCGCTCTCGTCAGGCGAAGGGCCGGCAAGGGTAGGGCAGGGGCGACGGCCCGGGGTATCTATGAGCTCACGACGAGCTGCCTGAAGGCCACGCGAGCAACGCCACGTCCACGACCCGCTGCAACTCCTCCTCACCGGCCCCGTCGCGGGCCTGCGTGGACATGCCCTGGATCACGGTGGAATAGAACGTCGCCAGCGTCCTGGCGTCGGTGCCGGCGGGCAGCAGCCCGGCGTCGACGTCGGCCGCGATCTTCTCGGCGAGCGCCGACTTCGTGTTCTCGCGATACCCGCGCAGCTCCTCGGCGACGTCGTGCGAAGCGTCGGTGGTGTTGGTCGCCCCGTCGATGACGAGGCAGCCCGGCGGGTGGTCGGCGGCGGTGTATTCGGCGGCGGCCAGGCGCAGGAGCGTCTCCACCGCCTCGCGGGCGGTCGGCCGGGCCAGCGCCCGGGCGCCGTAGCCGCCGTGGGTGTCGGCGTAGCGCTCGACGGCGGCGCTGAACAGCTTCCGCTTGTCGCCGAAGGCGGCGTAGAGGCTCGGCGGGTTGACGCCCATGGCCTTGGTGAGGGTGGCGATCGACGTGGCCTCGTAGCCGTGGCGCCAGAACTCGGTGAGCGCCGCTTCCAGGGCGGCGTCTCGATCGAAGCCGCGGGGTCGTCCTCGGGTGGTCATGGAATCCATTCTATAGCGATCGCTAGGAAACGTGGTACGGTCATCCCGTCCTTCTGTAGCGAGCGATACAAAAAGGAGCCCGCCATGCGTGCCCTGTCCCAGCAGACCTTCGGCGCCCCTGACGTCCTGCGGGTCGTCGACGTCCCCCGGCCGACTCCCCTGCCCTCCGAGGTCCTGGTCCGCGTCCACGCCGCCGGGATCAACCCGATCGACGCCGCGGTCCGCTCCGGCCACTTCCCGCTGCTCGGCGAGCCGCCGTTCGTCCTCGGCTGGGACCTGTCCGGGGTCGTGGAGGAAGTCGTGCCCGGCGTGACTCGCTTCGAGGTCGGCGATGAGGTGTTCGGCATGCCCTTCTTCCCGCGCGCCGGCGGCACCCACGCCGAGTACGTGGCCGTCCCCTCCCGGCAGCTGGCCCGCAAGCCCCGCGCGCTCGGCCACGAGCAGGCCGCCGCCCTGCCGCTGGCCGGCCTCACCGCCTGGCAGTCCCTGGTCGACGCCGCGGACCTGCAACCCGGTCAGCGGGTCCTGATCCACGCGGCCGGCGGCGGCGTCGGCCACCTCGCGGTCCAGATCGCCAAAGCCCGCGGCGCCCACGTGACCGCCACGGCCGGGGCCGCCAAGCACGACTTCGTCCGCGCGCTCGGCGCCGACGAGGTCGTGGATCACCGCACCGAGGACTTCACCGAGACCGCCCGCGACCTGGACGTGGTCCTGGACACCGTCGGCGGCCCGGTCGGGCGCCGCTCGATCGGCGTGCTGCGCCCCGGCGGCCTGCTCGTCACGGTCGTGGACCGCACCGACACCGCGCTGCGCGCGGCGGTCCTCGACGCCGGACGGCGCTTCGCCGGTATCACCGTGGAGCCCGACCACGTCGGCCTGGAAGCGCTCGCCGCGCTCGCCGACGCCGGCCGGTTGCGTCCCCACGTGGAGCACGCGATCCCGTTGGCGGACGGCGCGAAGGCGCACGAGCTCATCGAGTCGAACGCGACGCGCGGGAAGATAGTGCTGACGGTTTGACGGGAGAATCGATCGGCACTGATTCCGCCGCCGACCGGTTTCCGCACGAGGGGAAGTCACCTGTGATCGACAGCTCCATACCGTCCGCGCCTCCGACCAGGCTGATCGATCTGGACCAGGCCAGGGCCGGGCACGGCGACGCGGCCGTCGATCGCATGGTGCGCCTGACGTCGGCCGGCGATCCCCTCGCCGACGCGGTGATCGCGGAGCTGGAGCAGCTCGGCGTACCGGGGCGGCAGGCGTTGGAGCGCGGTCTCGCCGACGGGCTCGGGAGCTTGGACGAGCCGCCGCCGGCCGCGATCGCCGCGCTCCTGCGGCAACTGGAGCAAGAGGTCGGGCCGGAGTGCGGCGAGACGGCGCGCGCCGACCTGGCCGACGGCGACCGCGCGACGCAGGCGGTCCCGCCGCCGTGGGACGTCGTGGCGTTCGCGGTGTCGATGATGCACGTGTACGCGTCCCCGGGCATCGCCAGGGTGCTGACGTTCACCGGCGGCCTCACCACGACCGCTCCGAGGAGACTGGCGGACACCGGCACCTGGCGCTCGCTGGCGGTGCTGCCGGGCGGGCTGCTGCCCGGCGCGCCGGGATATGTCGCGACCGCACGGGTCCGGCTCATGCATGCGCGGGTCCGGGCGAAGGCCGTCGCGGCGGGGTGGGACCGTGGGCGCTGGGGGCTGCCGATCAATCAGGCCGATCTGGCGCGTACGTGGCTGGCTTTCACGATCGTGCCGTTCCGGTGCCTGTCGGAGGTGGTCGGGATCGGGCTCAGCGATGGCGAGGAGCGCCAGCTGTATCGGTACTGGCGGCATATCGGGCGGTTGCTCGGTCTCGATGAGAGTGTCATGGCGGGGATTCATCAGCATTCTGATGCTGTTGGCCTGCTGGACTTGCTGGATATGACGACTGAGGCGCCCGACGACGACAGCCGCGAACTCACTGCGGCGCTGTTCGCGTACGCGTCCGAGGGGCTGGCTCGGGTTCCCGGTGTGGGGATGTCCGCGAGGGCGTGGCATGACGTGCTCGGGGCTATGTTGCGCGCTTCGCTGGGAGGCCGGCTTGCTGACGGTCTCGGGATTGCCACCACGGCGGCGGGTGATTTCCTTCCGTTGATCGCTCATGGGCAGGCTGCGGCTCGGCGCATTCAGCTGGCGAATCCGGAGGAGGCCGAGAAGGCGCGGCAGCGGCATATCGCCATTCGGCGGCAGCGGGCGGCGACGCCGGCTCCGGCCGGGTCGGACGTATTGGATTCAGACGTATTGGACCCAGACGGCCATTGACCGTCCGCGTACACCCTGCTACGTTCCGCTTAAATACGAGCCCTTACACATGGGCGGACTAGGCCGCGATACCGGCGACGGCCGGTGGAACTGGCCTTTCGCGTGCCAGGGCTCGTGTACCCCACCATGCCGTCGCGTGTGCCGGCGGCGTCCGCCGGGCTGCCCTCAACGGTCCGCGCCGTAGCGGGCGCGGGACTGGGTGGTCGGCGGACTTGTCACCCGTACCGCGGTCCGGCTACCGGCCGGGCCGTCCCCACAGCTCCGCGTCCCGGAGGCCATCAGTGACAAGTCGTATCAGGATCCTGTTCTCATTCCTCGGCGCGCTCCTGCTCGCCGCGGCGCTGCCGGCGCTGAGCGCGCCCGGCGCGTCGGCGACGGCCGAGGCGGTCGCGCATCCCATGTTCGTGCTCGGGCATCCCGCGCCCGGGCTGGTGCAGCCGGCCGCGACCCCGGCGGGGTATGGTCCGGCCGATCTGCAGTCGGCGTACAAGCTGCCGTCGAGCACCGCCGGGTCCGGGCAGACCGTGGCGATCGTCGACGCCTACAACGACCCGACGGCCGAGGCGGACCTCGGGGTGTACCGGGCGCAGTACGGGCTGCCGTCGTGCACCACGGCCAACGGCTGCTTCAAGAAGGTGAACCAGACCGGCGGCACCAGCTACCCGTCGACGGACGCCGGGTGGGCGACCGAGATCTCCTTGGACCTGGACATGGTCTCGGCGGTCTGCCCCAAGTGCCACATCCTGCTGGTGGAGGCGTCCTCGGCGTCGTACGGCAACCTGGGCGCGGCGGTGAACGAGGCGGCGGCGCTGCACGCCAACGCGATCTCCAACAGCTACGGCGGCGGTGACGTGTCCGACTCGTCGGCGCCGTACTACAACCACCCGGGCATCGCCATCACCGCCAGCTCCGGTGACAGCGGCTACGGCGTGCAGTTCCCGGCCTCCTCGCACTACGTCACCGCGGTCGGCGGCACGCATCTGGTGAAGGCTTCGAACACCCGCGGCTGGACGGAGACCGTGTGGTCCGGCGCCGGTTCCGGGTGCTCGACGCTGAATGCGGTGCTGACGGGGCAGGCGAACTTCAACACCGGGTGCGCCAAGCGGGCCGAGGCCGATGTGTCGGCGGTCGCCGACCCGGCTACTGGAGTCGCGGTGTATGACTCGACGCCGTATGGCGGTCGCAGCGGGTGGCAGGTTTACGGCGGTACGTCGGTTTCTTCGCCGATCATCGCTTCGGTGTACGCGCTGGCTGGGAACGCGGGTAGCGTCAACAACAACTATCCGTACTCGCACTCGACGTCGTTCTTTGACGTGACGTCGGGGTCCAATGGCAGCTGCTCGCCGAGTCAGCTGTGCCATGCGCGTGTCGGGTGGGACGGTCCCACCGGGCTGGGAACGCCGAATGGTACCGGCGGGTTCTGAGCGGTTCGCACCTGTGCGGTGGTTTGGCAGGCTGCTGATTTGAGCGGCCTCAGGTCGTGGGCATGCCGGGCTCGTGGTCCGGCATGCCCACGTACCAAGGCGCCGTCACGCCGGCGAAATACCATCCGACCATCCGAACGTGACGCGCGGGCAGGGGCGGCAGGTCGGCGCGCGCGAACCAGCGCACGTCGCGTGACTCGTCGTCGTTGACGCGCGCTTCGCCGCCGATAGCTGTACATAGGAAGGCGGTGTCCAGGAACACCGCCTTGTCCCCGTTGGGGAACGCCTGCGGCGGCTCGGCTTCGATCGACAGCAGCCGCTCCACCCGGACCTGGACGCCGGTCTCCTCCTCCACTTCGCGCTGGATGCCGTGCGCGGGCTGCTCACCCGGGTCGAGGATGCCGGTGATCAGGGTCCAGCGGCCGTTGTCGGCGCGGCGGACGGTGAGGATGCGCTGCCGGTCGTCCACCACCAGGCCGGTCACGCCGGGGAGCCAGAGTTCGTCGTGGCCGATCTTTTTGCGCAGGGTGAGGATGAAGTCCGGGGTGGGCATGGTCGAATCCTATGGGGCGGGGGTGGTGGGGGGTGGTCGCCGCTCCGGGAGTGGGGAGGTCACGGTGGGCTGGAGCGGGGAGACGTCGCTGCGGTGGGTTGCGGTGGGGTGGGGGGTGGGGGGTGCGGGTGGGGGTGGGGGTGCGGGTGTGAGCGGGGGCGGGGAGCTGGGGCGGTCCCTTGTCCGACCCTTGAGGTGCTGCAAGGGTTCTGATTCGCTTGACAGCGCTGTGGTCTAGTCCAATTATGTGCTCGGCGGCTCCGGAACCGTCCCCCTTCCGACGTCATTGGGAGCACACAATGAGCCTGTTCTCTATCAGGCGGCGAATACGCGAGCATCCGCCGAGCCGCTGGCTGAGTCCCCGGATGCGGGCGATGGCCGGCGCGGTGGCGCTGACCGCCGCCGCGATCGGCGGGGTGGGAGTGGTGGCGGCGCAGCAGGCGCGCGCCGACGGCACCTCCTCGCTGCCGACCTGTCCGTTCTGGACGAACGTCACGCCGCCGCCGCGGTCGGATACGCCGTGGGTGCCGCCGTCGCAGACGGCCCAGCCGGTGGACTTCTCGGCGCGGCTGGCGGCGCCTGGGGGTGTGACCGGGACCCTGAGCGGGGGCCAGGTGAACATCACCTTCAATCGGGTGGCCGGGGCGCAGGCCTACCGGGTGTGGCGCAACGGCCAGGCGATCGCCTGGGTCTCCGACTGGGGGCAGACGGCGCTCACCGCGACGGATACCGCGCCTTGTCAGAATGCTTACTACACGTTCGAGTCGATGAGCGCGCAAAGCGGTGCCGACTCGACGCTGGGCGACATGTCCGCGCCGTATCAGTTGGACTCGGCCGGGTCGGTGGTGCCGTGGCAGATACCGGTCGGCAGCACCGTGAACATGATGGTGACGTCGTACAACGACGGTGGCGCTACGGCCTCGGGGTACAACGCGCAGCTCGGGGTGTGTGCGGTGGATCCGCGGGTGATTCCGTGGGGGACGTATTTCACGGTGCCGGGGTACGGGACCTGTTTCGCTGCTGACATCGGCACGTGGATTCAGAA
>JABFXP010000505.1 GCA_013361685.1 Catenulispora sp. | reverse complement strand
CGCCTCAGAAGCCCCGAACCCCGCGATCGTCTGATACGTCGTCGCACCATTGATCGACGCACTATCCGCCGCATACGCCGGACCGGATGCGCCCACGACCGCGAGCGCGCTCGTGCCGATCACGCTCAAGCAAGCGATGAGTGACACGCCTTTGCGGCGACTGATACGTCCTGTCGATATGGGCATGCTCTTGCTCCTTTCCCACTAGGGATTTGCGTCGGGACCGGACCATCGCCGGACGGGCCGGCGCACGCCGGCCGGGACGAGTCGCCCCGACCGGCATGCCGTCCGGCCCGTGCCGACCCGGCGGGTCACCGGGCCGGTTCGGTGCCTATCTGCGGGTCCACTGCTGGTTGCTGCCGCCGTTGCAGGTCCACAGCTCGATCTGGGTGCCGTTGGCCGTGCCCTTTGCGGTGGCGTCCAGGCAGAGCCCTGACTGCACGCCGGTGATCGTGCCGTTGGAGTTGAACGTCCATTTCTCGTTCGACTGACCGTTGCAGGGCCAGATGACCACCTTCGTGCCCGCCGTCGTGCCCTGGTTGGTGGCGTCGAGACAGTCGCCGCCGAACACCCGTAGTTCGCCCGCGGAGGTGCTGGTCCACTGCTGGTTGGCGGCGCCGTTGCAGTCCCACAGCTGCACCTGCGTGCCGCCGGCCTGGTTGCTGCCGGTCACGTCCAGGCAGCGGCCCGATGCCGTCCCGACGATCGCGCCGGCGGGCGGCGGGCTGCTGGACGACGACGAGCTCGACGAGACCGAGGAGGAGGACGAGGAACTCGACGAGCCGCCGCTGCCCGCGAACTGGGTGAAGAAGCTCCACACCACGCCCGAGGTCCAGGTGTGCCAGCCGTCGCAGGTGCAGCCGTCGATCGGGCCGGGGTCGTGTCCGGCGCCGTCGAACGCGGCCCAGGTGACCGGGTATCCGGGCTTGCAGCCGGAGTAGGCGGTGACGATGTGCGTGAGGCTGCCGTACGCCGGCTCCGGCGGGTTCTGCGGTGTGCAGCCGTTGTTGCGGACGAAGGTGTCACGCAACGCTCGGCCGTCCGCGATGGGCAGGACGTTGTCCCGCAGACCGTGCAGCCCGATGTAGGCCACGGGGCCGGTACCCGGGTTGCATCCGCTCAGGTTCG
This sequence comes from Catenulispora sp., assembly GCA_013361685.1. Lineage (GTDB taxonomy): Bacteria > Actinomycetota > Actinomycetes > Streptomycetales > Catenulisporaceae > Catenulispora. The sequence goes on along the minus strand of JABFXP010000505.1, from coordinate 3,096 downwards.
CGCCGGAGTACACCGCGACCGCGCGGAACACCGTCGGCCGGGCGCAGGCCAGGGCGTAGGTCATCGCGCCGCCGTAGCTGAAGCCCGAGGAGAAGACCAGGCTGCTGTCGACACAGAGCCCTGACTCGAGCTGGTTCAGCATGTCGTCGGTGAAGGTGACGTCCTGGCCGTTGGTGTTGCCCCAGCCGTTGTTGATGCCCTGCGGCGCGACGAAGATCGTGCCGTTGCCGTCGGCGTCGGCCAGGCGGCGCAGGCCGTAGTACGACCAGTTGTAGCCGTCGGTCCCGCCGGAGTCGACGTCGTTCGCGGTGCCGCCGACCCAGTGGAATCCGAACACCAGCCGGTAGGGGTGGTTGCTGTCGTAGTTGGCGGGGACCCGCAGGATGTAGCTCCGGGTCTGGCCGCTGCTCTGGATCGTGTGGGTGCCGCTGCTCAGCGTCGCGGCCTTGCCGCAGCCGGCGCTGGCCGCGGCCGGAGCGCCGACCGCGGTCGGCGTCGAGGCCGAGGCCGTGGTCATGGCCAGGATCACCGCGAGTACGGCGACCACCGCGGCGACCGCGGTCGCCGCGGCTCGCACGGGTCTGGGCCGCGGACGGATTCCTGGTTCCGGACGTTCCGTCACGGTTTCGAAGCCCGCAGGCTCCCGCACTGATGGCTCATCTTGGTGCATCGTGTGACCTCCCTGCCGTGGGGGATGGTGGGCAGCTGATCTGCGACCGACTGAGCCCAAGGGCAAGAGATGGGATGTTCTCGGCCGGGTTACGTCATGCAGTAGGGGAAGATGTCACGGCCCAGCCGAACGCTCAAGAGCACCCCGAAGCCGCCCTGCGCCCGCTTCCACCGCACCATGGCCTCTGAAGTGCAGGGATTACCCTCTACCGAGAAGTAGCACCCTTCGACAAAGTCCGGACGTTGATGAAACTTTCCGTTTCAACGAACACACGTGCGTGATTTTCGGCGTGCCGACATCCCATGAATCCCTGCCAGCCGTGCTGATCCATCCGGGCCGCGGCGTGAAAGGTCCATACGCGCGCCAGCGCGGTCACAGTCTGACCAGGGGCACTCACATCGGGTAAAGCAGAGCCCTTGTTTCTCACCGCCGTGTGTCTACGATGACCCTTCGCCCGGCACCACAGCGTCAGGAGAAGGAGAACCGGCTATGCTGCGCAGGCTGTTGATGTCCGTCCTCGCCGCGATGGTGTCGCTGGCGGGACTGTTGGCTCCGGGAACCGCGAACGCCGCGACCGCGCCGGGGTGCACCGGCGGAGTCTCCGTCCGGCAGTTCGCGTTCAACCCCTCCAGCGTGCCGCTCGGCGGGCACTCCGACCTCACCCTGATCCTGCAGAACTGCGGCAGCCAGACCGTGCAGGGCTCGACCATCTGGTACGGCCAGTACGCCGGGCAGGGGTGCCCGGTCCTCGACCCGGGCTATCCCACTCCCTTCACGATCGATCCCGAGGGGAGCTACACCCTCACCAAGACCTTCGGCGATCCGGGCTTGGCCGGCTGCCAGCCGACTTCGCTGCGCATGAGCACGAGCGTGAGCGTCACCGGCGTCGGCACGGTCGCCACCCCGACGGCCACGCTCCAGTTCGTGCCCGCGTGCACCTCCGCCATCGGATTCACGGTCGACCGGCTCGACTTCAGCCCGGCCGCGGTGGCCCCCGGCCAGCTCTCGACGGCGACGCTGGTCCTGCAGAACTGCACCGGCCAGACCGTGGCGGGCTCGACCACCTGGATGCCCCGCCTCACCTGGTCCGGCTCGGGCCTGCCGCCCGGCTGCCCGGTGATGGACCCGGTCGCGTTCCCCTACTCGATCGCGCCGGGCGCCACCGCCACCACGACCCTCCAGTTGGGCGACCCGATCGCCAGCTGTCCGGCCACCGGCCTGCTCCTGACCGTGAACGTCTACGAGACCGGCATGACGAACCCGGTGTACACCGCCGCGGCCAACCTCGGGATCATCCAGCCGACTCCCGCAAGCTGCCACGTCGCCTACGCCCCCAGCAACTGGCCCGGCGGATTCACGGCCAACATCACGATCACGAACAGCGGCACGGCCGCGATCAACGGCTGGACGCTGGGCTTCACCTTCCCCGGCGACCAGAAGGTCACCAACGGATGGAACGCGACCGTCGTGCAGAGCGGCACCAGCGTCAGCGCCTCGAATCTGGCCTACAACGCCACCATCGCCCCCGGCGCCAGCCAGTCGCTCGGCTTCCAGGGCACCTGGAGCGCCAACGACGCCGCGCCCACGACGTTCGCTCTGAACGGAGTGCTCTGCGACTGACCGACCGTTCAGCCTCACTCTGAGTGTCGCGACGGCGAGCCGCCTAATGCAGGGAGATCCAAGACACGACCTCGGTTCCCCGCTCTCCGTTCCCCGCTCACAGCAACGAGTCGGCCCGGCATGCTCAGTGAGCTGCATGCCGGGCCGACGTTGTTCTCTTATTCAGTTCTGATTCAGTTGTGATCAGCCGTGGTGTTCACCGCCGACCGCGACGATCACCGCTCCGCCGTCAGCTGGCGGTGCAGGTGAGTGTCGGGTTGGCGTTGCTGCCGCTGTAGGTGGCCTGGAACCCGAAGCTGGTGTTCGCTCCGGGCGCGATCGCGCCGTTGTAGCTCATGCTGGTGGCGGTCTCGCTCTGGCCGCTCTGCTGGTTGGTGGCGTTCCACATGCTGGTGACCTGCTGGTTGCCCGACCAGGTCCAGGTGACCTTCCACGCCTTGGTCGCCGCGGTCCCGGTGTTGGTGACCGTCACGTTGGCCGTGAAGCCGACGCCCCAGTCGCTGCCGATCTGGTACGTGGCCGTGCAGCCGGAGCCGCCGGTGCTGCCGCCCGAGGTCGTCGCGGTGACGGCGGCGGAAGGCGTGGAGGCGTTGCCCGCCGCGTCGTACGCGGCCACGGTGTACGAGTACTGCGTCGAGGCGCTCAGGCCGGTGTCGGTGAACGACGTGGTGGCCGTGGTGCCGACGAGCGTGCCGCCGCGGTACACGCGGTAGCCGGTGACGCCGACGTTGTCGGTCGAGGCCGTCCAGGTCAGCGAGACGCTGCTGCTGGTGGTCGCGGCCACGGTCACACCGGTCGGCGTGCTC
>JABFXP010000533.1 GCA_013361685.1 Catenulispora sp. | reverse complement strand
GGAGCCGGAGCCGGAGCGGGAGCGGGAGCCGAGGCGACGGTCGAGGCTGCGGCGCTGTGAATCACGCGCCGTGCGGAGGGCGGGGCCTCGAAAAGAGCCGATTGATTCGGCGATCTCGAGGCCCCGCCGCGTTCAGCGGTGAGTCGACTCAGTAGCTGTAGAAACCCTTGCCGGACTTCCGGCCGAGGTCGCCGGCCGTGACCATGCGGTTCAGCAGCTCCGGCGGGCTGAACTTCTCGTCCTGGGTCTCGGTGTAGATGTTGCGGGTGGCGTTGCGCAGGATGTCGACGCCGGTCAGGTCGGTGGTCGCCAGCGGGCCCATGGCGTGGCCGAAGCCGAGCTTGCATGCCAGGTCGATGTCCTCGGCGGTGGCAACGCCGGACTCGTAGAGCTTCACCGCCTCCACGACGAGGGCGGCGATCAGGCGGGTGGTGACGAAGCCGGCCACGTCGCGGTTCACCACGATGCAGGTCTTGCCCACCTCCTCGGCGAAGGCACGGGCCTTGGCCAGGGTCTCGTCGGAGGTCTTGTAACCGCGGACCAGCTCGCACAGCTGCATCATCGGCACCGGCGAGAAGAAGTGGGTGCCGACCACGTCCTGCGGGCGGGAGGTCACCGCCGCGATCTGGGTGATCGGGATCGCCGAGGTGTTGGTGGCCAGCACCGCGCCGGGCGCGGCCAGCCGGTCCAGCTCGCGGAAGATCTCCTGCTTGACCTCGACGCTCTCGAACACCGCCTCCACCACGACGTCGGCGCCGTCCACCGCCTCGGCCAGGTCGGTGGTGGCGGACAGCCGGCCCAGCGCGGCCTCGACCTGCTCGGCGGTGTAGCGGCCCTTCGCCGCGAACTTCTCCAGCGAGGCGCGGATCCCGTCGGTGCCGCGCTTGAGCGCCTCGTCGGAGACGTCACGCACCGCCACGTCGTATCCGGCGGCCGCGGCCACCTGGGCGATCCCCGAGCCCATCAGTCCGGCGCCGATGACGGCGAGCTTCTTCGACACTGCGCTACCTCATGCTTCTCAACGGTGAGTTGCTAGGACGTCCGAATTGGCGACGTCAGAAAGATAACGCGGCGGACCGGCCGTCGCCGCGACACCCCGGTGCTGAAGAATGAGGCCATGTCACCTGTCGTGATCTGGGTCCTGGTCGGGTGCGCGGCTGTGATCGTCCTGGTGGGGGTGGTCGGGAGGTGGGCGTACCGGCGACTGCGGGAGGAGTTCAACCGCGAGGACTAGGTAATGGAAATCACGGTGGGGTGGGGACGGGGGCGTGCTTCCGTTTCGGTTTCGGGTTCCGGTTCGAGGTGGGGCCCGGGTGTGGGAAGGGGGCCGGGATTCGAGCGGGGCCCCGGTTGGGGAGGGGCCCCGATTTGGGGAGGGGTTTGGGTTTGGGGAGGGGTTTGGGTTTGGAGGGGGCCCCCGCTTGGTCAGGGGTAGGGGTCCGGGTCCGGCTCCCGCTCGATCGTGGCGCCGAGTGAACGCAGCTGCGTGACCAAGCCCTGATATCCGCGGTCGATGTGCCGCACGTCGGAGACGGTGGTGTAGCCGTCGGCGACCAGCCCGGCCAGCACCAGCCCGGCGCCGGCCCGGATGTCGGTGGCCCGCACCGGCGCCCCGGAGAGCCGCTCGACGCCGCGCACGACCGCGTGGTGACCCTCGGTCCGCACCGACGCGCCGAGCCGCGCCAGCTCCTGCAGGAACACGAAGCGGGCGTCGAAGAGGTTCTCGGTCACCATCGAGGTGCCCTCGGCGATCGAGCTCATCGCCGCGAACAGCGGCTGCAGGTCGGTGGCGAAGCCCGGATACGGCAGCGTGACGATGTCGACGGCCTTGGGGCGGCGGTCCATCGTCACCCGGAACCCGGTCGCGTCCGGCAGGACGGTGGCGCCGGTCTGCGTCAGCTTGTCGAGCGCGATCTCCAGATGCTCGGCCCGGCCGCCGGCCACCCGCACGTCGCCCCGGGTCATGGTGGCCGCGACCGCGAACATCCCGGCCACGATCCGGTCCGGCACCACCCGGTGCGGCTCCGGAGCCGGCCGCAGACCGTCCACTCCCTCGATGACCAGCGTGGAGGTACCGGCCCCGTCGATCTTCGCGCCCATCGACGTGAGCAGCGCGCAGATGTCGACGATCTCCGGCTCCCGCGCCGCGTTGTCGATCACCGTGGTCCCGCGCGCCAGCACCGCGGCCATCAGGATGTTCTCGGTCGCGCCGACGCTCGGGAAGTCCAGCAGGATGCTGCCGCCGGTCAGCCCGCCGGGCGCGCTGGCGACCAGGAACCCGTGCTCCTGCGAGATGGTCGCGCCGAGCCGCTCCAGGCCGTCGATGTGCATGTCCAGCCCGCGCGAGCCGATGGCGTCGCCGCCGGGGTAGGAGACCTTCGCCTCACCGCGCCGGGCCAGCAGCGGGCCCAGCACGCAGATCGAGGCGCGGAGCCGGCGGACCAGGTCGTAGTCGGCCTCGGTGCCGGGCGCGGCGGGGGTGTCGATGACGATGGCCGAACCCTGCTGCGGGCCGTGCTCCCGCTCGGGGCCGGGTTTCCAGTCCAGCTCCACGGCGCAGCCGAGGCGGCGCAGCAGCTCGGCCATCAGCTCGACGTCCAGGATCCGCGGGACCGAGCGCAGCTCGGTGCGGCCCTCGGCCAGCAGGGCGACCGCCATGAGCTTCAAGGCGCTGTTCTTGGCTCCGCACACCGCGACCTCGCCCGCCAGGCGGGCTCCTCCGGCGACTTTGAAACGCTCCACGGTGCGTCATCCTCGCACAAGGGCATAGCTCTTTCGGGTGACCGGCAGGCAACCTGGGGCTTTCGGTTCGCGTCTTCCCCGGTGCCATGGAGATCAGGGAGTTGGGCGACGGGCGGGAGAGCGGGCCTGACGACGCGCATAGGAATGCGCGCTACGGTGGCCACCCGGGGGACCGACATGGGCGTGAGAAGCGCGAAGGGCGCGAGGACTTGCACGACGTTGAGGCCGAGGACGGCGATCACTTCGGTGAGCGCGAAGACGACGCGGCGATATTCTCCGTGGATGGGGATGGGGATGGGGATGGAGACCTGGCCCTGGACCTGGATGAGGGAGAGGGTGCAGCGGGCGTGGAGCAGCCCGAGCTGCACCGGCTGCTGCGGGGGATCGCCGATGAGGTGGTGCCCCCCGCGCGGGGAGACCTCTATCCGCAGGTGATCAAGCGGGCCGCGGCGATTCGGAGGCGGCGGCGGGCTGTGCGGGCGACGTCGGTGACGGCGGTGCTGGCGGTGGCGGTGGTGGTGGGGCCGTCGGCGGCTCATCGGTTGGGGGTGCGTGGGGGGACGGCGGTGGCTGCGCCGCCTTCGGCGGTGGTGGATCTGGCGAGTGCTTATCCGGCGGCGGAGCCTGCTTTTGAGGCGCGGAAGGCGGATGTGGCGGTGCGGCCGGCTAATGCTTTGGATTGGCCGGTGCGGGGGGAGGCTTTGCCGGATGATGCTACGAGCTTGGCGATGTCTTATGTGGTGGGGCGTGGCGGCGGAGGTGGGGGTGGTGATGAGGCTTCCGTAAGCACATTGTGGGCTGGCGTTGAAGATGACACCACCGGGGTTGTCGGGGCTGTGGAGGGTAAAGGCGGCAAGCAGGAGCTTGTGGGGGTGCTTGGTGGGGTTGGAGTTGGGAGTGGGGGTGGTGGCGGTGTCAATGTGAATGGGAGCCCGGAGCGGCTGGTTGCGCAGGATGCGCACAAGACGTGGTTGTTCGTGATGCAGGGGTGGACCGTCGGGGCGGACGGGGCGCCTACGTCGCAGGCTGAGTTGTTGGTGGGTGAGTACAAGCAGAGTGCGGATGCGGCGCGGACGGTGACGACGAGTATGACGGTGCGTGCGATGCCGATCACGTTCGCTCATCCGCGGCCCGGGTCGGGGGACGACAAGGACGATACGGAGCAGATCGCGGAGCTGTCGGTGTGGTTGCCGGACAGTGGGCGGTTGTTGGTGTTGGGGGCTCCGCAGGCGAAGACGGTGCTGTATGCGAAGACCGGTGGGGATCTGATTCCGCAGAAGACGGTGGATGGGGTGGCGCTTTTCCCGAGGACGAAGAGTCTGGTGAAGGGGCGGTATGCGGATGCGATTCAGGTGCGGGATGCGAAGAATGTCGCGTTGACGCCGCCGAAGGCGTGGAGTGCGGGGGATTTTGTGCTGACGGGGCCGGTGGATGAGTGGGTCAGTTCGGCGCCGGGGTGGGTTTCGGTGGCGGGGGGTCAGGTGGGAGGTGAGGTGGG
>JABFXP010000363.1 GCA_013361685.1 Catenulispora sp. | reverse complement strand
GCCGGGCTGCCCGCCGCCGCGGCGCCGAGCGCCACCAGCGGCTCGGCCCGCGCCGCGGTCCGGTTCCACACCGTCACGTCGTACCCGGCGTGGACCAGCCGCGCCGCCATCGGGGCGCCCATCGCCCCGAGCCCCAGGAAGGCAATCTTCGTCGTCATGCCTGCCAGCCTAGGCCGGGGCCCGGGGCGGTGCCTGGTCGTGCTGTGCCTGGTCGCGCTGTGCCGGGTGGTGTCGCCACCACGAAACGCCCTCAGCCCATCCCGGGCAGCGCCGGGCCCGGCACGGCGCCCGCCATCCCGGGTGCCGGCGTCCGGCTCAGCGCGTCGAAGGCCGCGTGGATGCTCCCGATCATCCCGTGCACCTCTTCGCGCGCCTTCTCCAGCGCGCCCTCGACCTGGACCCCGAAGGCGACGCCGAAGGCCTTGAGGAACTCCAGCTGCGACTCCAGCTGCTTCAGGCTCGCGGACAGCTGCTCGCTGCGGCGCTGGAACGCCGACTCGGCGGCCAAGAGCCCCTGGCGGTGGCCCTCGTTGACCGTCACCTGATACTGGTTGCGCGCGTACTCGGTCACGTTGCGGACGTACTCCTCGGCGGCCCGGATCTGCTCCTCGGCCTGGCGCTGCGCCATCGAGATGGCGTTCACCGCCGCCGCCGTGACCCGCTGCTCCGGCGCCGAGGCGGAGGCGGCCGTGGGGGGTCCGCCCGGTACCTCCTTGCCGGTGTACCTGGCCCGCAGCTGCGCCGCCAGCTCGTCGTTGCGCTGCCGCAGCTCGGCTTCGACCAGTCCGGCGGCCTGCAGTTCGGCCAGGACCCGCCGCTTGAACCGCAGCACGCCCTCCTCGTCGTAGCCGCGGTGGGTGATGCCGGCGCGGGCGAACTCCCACCCGTCGACCTGTTCGGCGCTGAGCCGCTCCGGCCGCCGGGCCGCGGCGCCGCCGCCGTCGTACTCGCTCACGCTCACGGCTGACTCTCCTCCAGGTGGATGGCCCCCGGGACCACTCCCGCTTCCTTCAACCTGGCCGCGGTGTGGTCGCACATCCCGGCCGATCCGACGATGAACACCTCGTGTCCCGGCCACGCCCCGCGGGCCGCCGCGACGTCCCCGACCATGCCGCGCTCGCCCTCCCAGGCGTAGTCGTCGGACACCACCGGGACGACCTGGAACCAGGACGGGTTGCGCTCGGCCAGCTCCCGCAGGCGCGGCAGGTCGTACAGGTCGCTGGCGATCCGCGCGCCGTAGTAGAGCGTGACGCGCCGGCCGTGGTCGGGGGTGACCGCCAGTTCCTCCACGATCGCCCGCAGCGGCGCCACCCCGGTGCTGCCGGCGATCAGCAGCAGGTCCGAGCGCGGCGCGGCCGAGCCCAGGGTGAGCTGGTGGCCGACCGGCGGTCCCAGCCGCAGCCGGTCGCCGACCCCCATCACGTTCACCAGCTGCCAGGAGACGGTGCCGACCAGCTTGATGTGCAGCTCGATCAGCCCGTCCTTGCGGGGCGGGTGCGCGGGTGTGTAGAACCGCCACCGCGCCGGCGCCATCGCGGTCTCCAGCGTGAAGGACTGCCCGGCGGTGTACGGGTACGGCTGCCGGGTGGCGATGGTGACCCGGGCGATGTCCCGGCGGCCGCCGACGATCTCGTGCGCCACGATCTCGGCGTCCCACCACGGCGGGGAGGTGTGCCGGGCCTCGGCGGCGGCGTCGATCATCACCTGCGAGACGATGCCGTAGGCCTCGGTCCAGGACTCGGCCACCGGCGGAGTCCAGTCCGCGCCCAGGAAGTGCTCCAGGGTGGCCAGCAGGCTGGCGCCGACGGCCGGATAGTGCCCGGGCTCGACCGCGAACTTGCGGTGGTCCCGGCCCAGACCTTGCAGGAACGGCACAGCCGCGCCGAGGTCGTCGACATTGGCCACGACGGCGCCCAGCGCGCCGACGAGCCGGTCGCGTTGCGCCGCCATGGACGGCGGGAACATCTGCCGCACCTCGGGGTGGCTGAGGAACAGGTGGCTGTAGAAGTACAGCGGCACCTGTTCCCCGTACTGGGCCACCCGCGCCCAGGAAGTGCGCAGTAGGTGTGGATCCACCACGACTACGCGGCCACCACGAAGGGCTGCACGAACGCCAGGGCGCCGGTGATGGTCTCCACTATGTCGTCCGGGACGTCGAACTCGGCCAGGGTGTCCAGCAGCACCTTGCCGGTCAGGGCGTAGTCGGACTCCGAGACGCCCAGCCGCGCGTGGGCGTCGGTCAGGTAGGTCGCCAGGTCGACGTCCGGGCTCAGGCCCGGGCCGCCGAGGACGACGCTGAGCACCTCGGCCAGGTGCGGCTTGATGTTCTCGACCTCGACGTTCTCGAAGAAGCCGGCCAGCTGCGGCTCGCCGAGAACGCCCTCGTAGAAGCGGTCCAGGACGGCTTTGACGGCCGGCGCCCCGCCGACGCGCTCCCACTGGGACTGGCTCTGGGTCTCGGTCATGCTTGTGGGTCCTTCCGATGCGAGCATGGCTCAGGGATTGGTGCGGCTCGGAAAACCCGCGAAGCATAGCAGGCATTCATGAAAAGGATCGAACATACTTATCTGATCACTGATGATGCAATGATCGACTATGTCAGCCTTCGATGATTACCTGCGCCGATCTACAGCTGCGACGACATCCTCAGGAGCCTGTCAAGGCGCGCCTGGGTGGTGGGATGCGTCGACAGCAGGTGGTGCGCGGTCGTCTTGGCAGCTGAGACCGGCGCGAAGTAGAACGCGTTCAGGGCGCCGGCCTTGCGCAGGTCGACTTGAGGAATCCCGCCGCCGCCGGAGACCTTCGCAGAGACCTTAGTCAATGCGGAGGCGAGCGCGGAAGGGTTGCCGGTCAACTGCGCGGCCGAGCGGTCGGCGGCGAACTCGCGGTAGCGGGACAGCGAGCGGGTCAGCACCAGCGACACGAACCAGGTGGCGGCGCTCAGCGCGATGAAGCCCAGGGCCACCACGATGATGTGCCACAGCCCGCGGGCCCGGCCGCCGAAGTACACCAGGCGCAGCCCGACCCGGGCCACCAGCCCGGCCAGCACGCCGACGAACGCCGCGACCGTCATCACCGCGGCGTCGCCGTGCGCCACGTGCGACAGCTCGTGCGCGATGACGCCCTCGAGCTCGTTCGGCTCCAGCGTGTCCAGCAGCCCGCGGGTCACGCACAGCGTCGTGGTCCGCTTGGACCGGCCGACGGCGCAGGCGTTCGGCACCGGCGACTCGGCGACGGCGACCGTCGGCTTGTCCATGCCCGCCAGCGCGCACAGCCGGTCCACCACCGCGTGCAGTTCCGGCTCCTGCTGCGGGGTCACCACCCGCGCGCCCATCGTCCGCACCGCGACCTTGCCGGAGGTGAGGACCTGGAAGGTCGCGAACGCGACCACCACCGCCACCCCGATCGGCCAGGACCGGCCCAGCATCAGCACCAGCAGCACGATCGCGCCGGCGTACACCACGGTGAGCAGGGCCATGACCGCCAGCATGCGGGTGCTCAGATTGCGATCGCTCCGGAACCGGGCGTCCGTTCGGCGGTCGGAGAACGAAGAGGAAACGGACACGGCGTCACCTGCCAGCGCGTTGGTACTTCTCTTAGTGGGAACGCGAAACCAGTCTCGCGCGTTCCCGACGCGCTGTCGAGAAAGAGTTACACGCTTACAGCGGTACCCCGGTGGGGTTCCACACCCCGGCGGCGGTGAGCGGCGCGCGCTCGGCGCCAGTAGGCGATGTTGGCGTCGACCTCCATCGGGTCCGCGTGCGGATCGTGCCGGATCGCCTCCCAGCGGGCCAGCGCCCCGGCCGGATCACCGGCCGCCCCGAGCCAGGACGCCGCCGACATCCGGTAGGCCAGCGCCTCCTTCGCCTCGGCGCGGGCGGCGGCGTCGATCACCAGGTCGGCGAACAGCCGCGCGGCCCGGGCCGGATCCTTGCCGCCCACCCGGGTCGCCAGCGCGGCGCGGCGCCCGAGGTCGTGGCGGTCGGCACGGTTGGGCGCCACGGCGATCGCGGCGCTGTCGTCGACGGCCCGCTGGTGCGGCGTCGGGTCGTCGGCCGAGCCGCCGATCCAGCGGTACAGGTCGCCCAGGGTGAGCCAGCGCCCGGCGCCGGGCACGCCGTTGCGGAGCAGGTCCAGCAGGGCGCCGGTGAACGGCGTGGTGCGCTGCCCGGCCGGCGGCGGCAGCTTCTCGTTCTGGCCGCAGGCGGTCAGCAGGTGCACGTTGAAGGCCGACGGCGCGCGCATGGCCCGGCCGGCGTAGCGGCAGTCCAGGATCGCGATCCGGCGCTTGGCCCGGGAGCCCCTGAGCACCGCCATGATCCGCTCGACCGGCAGCGCGGTGCGCTCGGCCTCGGACTTCTTGTCCAGGCTCCACGGCAGCGCCAGGCACAGCCGGCCGTCGGTGTCGCGGATCCCGTGTCCGGCGAAGTAGCACACCACCGTGTCCGAGTACCGGTCGGCGGCCTCCGCCACCCGGTCCAGGACCTCGGTGGCCGACTCCGGATCGGCGACCGGGTGGACCGCTTCCGGGGCGAACACGCCGTCCGGGCCGCCGAGGGCCGCGGCGAGGTCGGCGATCCCGTTCAGGGCGCTCGGCAGCTCCGGCAGACTGCGGTAGGTCCCGACGCCGATCAGGACGGCTCCCGACGCCTCGCGCGCCGGAATCGTGGCTTCGCTCAACGGATCCCTCACGTCGCCCTCCCCGCGGTCGCCCTTGACCCGATGCGCGTACAGGGTACTTATTGAAAGTGTCTTCCCGGTGGCCAGGGCGTGGACGCGGTGGCGAACTCCGGCGTTCGGGGGTTCGCATTCCGGACTCTGGGCTCAGGACGGGACATTCCGCACCCGGTGCCAGGGGCCGGCCTTCCGGCCCCGGCGTTCAGGACGGGGCGACGGTCGCCGCCGGCAGCTCCACGAGCACACCTTCCCGCAGCAGGTCCGCGATCGGCCGCGGCAGCAGGTAGGCGGTGCCGCCGCCGGGCTGTCCGAACCAGGGGATCGCGGTGCCGGTCAGCGCCCGCAACGGATTGCGCACGCGGTACACGCGGTACTCGCGCTCGATGTAGTCCGGCGGCAGCGAACGGTGCGGATAGCGGGTGCGCGCGGCGTAGACCGTGTTGCCGAGCTGGTCGCCGAACCGGTCGACCTCGGTGCCCGGGGTCAGGACGGTCAGCCGGTGCTCGGTGTACAGCGTGGTCGGCGGGTCGCCGGCCAGCGGCGTGATCGGCGGGCCGGCCAGGAAGTGGGCCAGCGGGTCGCTCCCGGCTCCGGGGGACTGGTCCGCCGGGCCTGCGTAGTGGTTGTTCTGGCTGGCGTTCGCGGCGTACTGACCGTTCGGGCTGTTCTGCTCGGCGGGCGCGGCGCTCTGGCCGGGCAGCGCGGCCGGCGCCGACGGCTTCGGGATCGCGCCGCGCTCGGCCGAGGCGAGCAGCAGCACGCCGGCGAAGTGCACCGCGGCCATCATCGGGTCGTCGAAGGTGCCGGCGAAGCGGCGCTGTCCGGCGTCGGCCAGGAACACCGCCCACCGGCCCTCGTCGGGTATCAGGCACACGGCGCCGTCGGTGACGGTGCCGATGGAGTACAGGTCCGGGTCGGCGTCCAGGGAGTCCACGGCGGCGCCCAGAACCCGTTCGGCGTCCTCGACCGTGGCGGGCGGCTGCGGCGCGCGCGGCTGGACGGTGCCGACCGCGACCAGCATCGTGGAGTGACCGTCCGAACCGCCGACGATCGGCGGAGCGGTCGGAACGCCGCTGGGGGAGGAGGTCGGCGCGCTGACCGGCGGCTCGGCCGGCGGCGCGGGACGCTGCTGGTACGAGGGGTGCGGGACCGGCGTGAGCTGAGAGTACTGAGACTCGGCGTAGGTGACGGGCAACGTCGTGGTGGGTGAGTCGATGCTCGTCGGCTCTATGTAGCGGGGTTCTATGTACGCCTTGGGTTCCGGCGCCGAGAGCTGCTCCGCGACGATCGGTTCTCCGCGAACCGGCTCAGGCTTGAAGTCCGGCTCGGGGGTGTACACCGGCTCCGGCGTGTATGTCGGCCCGGGCGTGTACACCGGCTCAGGACGCACCGGTTCCACGAGGTTCGGCGGCGAATAGGCCGGCGGCACGGGCGCCTCGACGAAGGGCTGGTTGTCGACCGGCTTGTCCGCGTAAGGAGGCGCATACGTCGAAGCGGTGTAAGGCACTTCGGAGTACGGCGACTGCGCGTAGGAATTCACTCCATACGACGCGTCCAGGAACGGCGGCGGGGGCGGCGGCGGGACCTCGACCGGCGCCGGCGGCGGCGGTGCGAACTGCGGCGGCACGGAGAATTGCTGCGGCGCGAACTGTCCCTCGTCGATCGGCGCCGCGATCTGCGGCACGCTGATCCCGGCCGGCCCGGTCGGCACGCCGATCCCGGCCGGCCCGGCCACCGGCGTCAGCCGCGGCGGGTCCGCCATCGGCGGCTGCCCGATCGAGACGACGTCCCCGTTCACGTGCAGCCGCATGGGCCCCGGCCCCTGCGGCGCGGCCGGTTCGCCCGCCTGCGGGCCCGGCTCGGGCTGCTCGCGCCCCGGCGAAAGCCATGGCGAAGGTTCGGCCTGCCAGTTCTCCGTCATGAGCTGCGGTCCTCCCCCTGATGGCTTCCTCCGATCCGGAGTCTACATATCCATCCTGACGACTACCTCCCGGCTTTTATCCGGACCGCCTGATTTGAGACAGCTCGCTATGGACAGCCTTACTCGCCCACCGCCCCGGTGGTCTCCAGGATCAGGCGGCTGACCGTCTCCGGGTCGTCGTTCATCGGCACGTGGCCGCAGCCCGGCAGGTCCTCGAACCGCGCGTCCGGCAGCAGCCGCTTGGCCTGCTCGAACTGCCGCCGCAGCAGGATCCGGTCCTTGGTGCCCCAGGCGACCGTCGTCGGCACGCCGGTCGCGCCGGAGTAGCGGTAGTGCCGGGCCCCTCTGGCGACCGGGAGGAAGCCCTTGCCGGTGCGCAGGGCGAGCGTGTCGCCGAGGGCCAGCGCCGGGTCCAGCTCGCGCGGCTTGCCGAAGATCAGGCCGAACGCCAGCGCCCGCGCCGCCGGCCGCCCGGTCACGAACCGCAGCACCGGCGCCGGGGCGAACGTGGTGGCGCGGATCGCGCTCAGGCTCCCCACCGCCCACGCCGTCTCCCGGCGGGTGGTCCAGAAGCCGGCCGGGGAGAACGCGGTCGCCGACGCGGCGTGCCCGTGCCGGGCCAGCTCCAGTGCCAAAGCGCCGCCGAGGGAGTTGCCGGCCACGTGCGGCCGCTCGATCCCGAAGCCGGAGAAGGCTTCCGCGATCCGCTCCACCGCCCGCTCGATCGTGTGGCGCCCGTCCGGCCCGGGCTCGGCCAGCGCCGACTTGCCGAAGCCGGGCAGGTCGATGGCGATCACGTCGTGGTGCGCGGCCAGCCGGTCGAACACCGGCTCCCAGGCCTGCCAGCGGTGGCCGATGCCGTGGATCAGCAGGAGCGGCTCGCCCGAGCCCCGGCGCGCGTAGGAGAGTTCCATGTTACTGGACGGTAGCCCCACGCGGGGCGGGAGGGAAGGCGGCGCGGGCTCAGATCCAGCTGGGCCACCACATGCGGTCTATCCACTGGTTCCACGTGATCGTCTGCGCGGAGTAGATCGGATAGAAGTAGATGAACATCACCAGGATGTAGACGGTGATGGCCCCGGCCACGACCGCGCCCCAGACCCTGCGGTACTGGAGCGCGTCGGCCCGGCCGACGATCACCCCCAGCAGGTAGGCCGCCGCCATCACCATGAACGGCACGAACGCCACCGCGTAGAACGTGAAGATCGTGCGCTGCTGGTACAGGAGCCAGAACGCCCAGGCCGCCAGCATCCCGCCCAGGATCGCCCCGGCCCGCCAGTCCCGGCGCAGCAGCCAGCGCCACGCGCACCAGATGAGCGCCAGGGTCGCGAACCACCACAGCGGCGGGGTGCCCAGCGCCAGGACCTGCTGGTGCTGGTTCTCGGCCAGCGGCGGGCAGCCCTCGTTGCCCTTGGAGCAGTAGTAGTAGTCGGTGGGGCGGCCCATCACCAGCCAGCTCCACGGGTTCGACATGTAGGCGTGCGGCGAGTCCAGGTTGGTGTGGAAGATCATCGTCTCCCAGTGGTACTGCCACCAGCTGCGCAGCGCCGAGAGCCCCTGGACGTGGACCGCGTTGTACTGCGCGGCCCACTGCCGGTAGTTGCCGTCCTTGGTGACGAACCAGCCGGTCCAGGTCGCGACGTAGGTGACCAGCGACAGCAGGCCCATGCTGATGCCCTGCCAGGTGTCGCGGCGGAAGAACGCGGCCCAGTGCCGGCGGATGCCCAGCGCGCGCAGCGCCGCGTGGTCCCACAGCAGCGACATCGGCAGGAACACGAAGATCATCGCGATCCCGCTCCACTTGGTGCCCATCACCAGGCCCAGGCAGACCGCGGCGGCGATGCGCCAGGGCCGCCAGCCCAGCTTCGGCGCCGGCACGTCGTCCGGCAGCGGGCCCGGCGGGAACGTCTCCCGCCAGTCGGCCAGCCGGGACCGCATCTTGTCCCGGTCGACCAGCAGACAGCCGAACGCGGCCAGCGTCCAGAACATCACGAAGATGTCCAGCAGCGCGGTGCGGCTCATCACGAACTCCATGCCGTCCGCGGCCAGCAGCAGCCCGGCCAGACAGCCGATGAGCGTGGAGCGGAACAGCCGCCGCGCGATCCGCGCGGTCATCAGGATCGCCAGCGTGCCGCACAGCGCCGGAACGAACCGCCACCCGAACGGGGTGAACCCGAACAGCCACTCCCCGGCGCCGATCATCCACTTGCCGACCGGCGGGTGCACGGCGTTGCCGTGGTGGTCCTGGATCAGGGTCCGCCAGATGTGCGGATTGGCGATGATCTTGTGGTCGTCGTTCGCCATCCCGATGTTCGGGCCGTCGTCGTGCCACCCGATCTCGTGCCCGAAGTGGATGGTGGCCCAGGCGTCCTTGGCGTAGTAGGTCTCATCGAAGATGACCCACTTGGGCCGGCCCAGATGCCAGAACCGCATGAACCCGCCGACCAGCGTGATCAGCAGCGGGAACCCCCAGCTGACCCACCACGGCTCCGGCGCGAACGACGGCACCAGCCGCTCCCGCAGCGACAGGCTCCCCCGGTCGTCCCCCCGTGGTCGCGGATCGGGCCGCCACCATGTGCGGCCCCGTTCTCGATGCGAGCCGCCACGGCGCCGATGGCCGCCGTAATCCTCCTCGCTGTCGTCATCCGGCAGCGTGGTTCGGGTCGGGGCGAGGCTCGTCACCCGGACATCGTATGGAGCACCCCCACTGTTCGGACAGGGGATCGGTGTTTTTGGGCCAGGATGGACCCGTGACCGGAACCGCCGCCCCCGCCCCGACCGGCCTGCTCGTGCTGGCCGGCACCCCGATCGGCCAGGACGGGGACGCCTCGCCCCGGCTGGCCGCCGCCCTGGCGTCCGCCGACGTCGTCGCGACGGAGGACACCCGCCGGCTCAAGCGGCTGCTGAGCGCGCTGGAGATCACGCCGGCCGGGCGGATCGTGTCGTACTTCGAGGCGAACGAGAGCGCCCGCACCCCCGAACTGGTCCGCGAACTGCTGTCCGGCGCGCGGGTCGTGGTGGTCACCGACGCCGGCATGCCCTCGGTCTCCGACCCGGGCTACCGCCTGGTCGCCGCCGCGGTGGCGGCCGGAGTCCGGGTGACGGCGGTCCCCGGACCCTCGGCGGTGCTGACCGCGCTGGCGGTCTCCGGGCTGCCGGTGGACCGGTTCTGCTTCGAGGGCTTCCTGCCCCGCAAGGGCGGCGGCCGCTCCTCCCGCCTGACCGAACTGGCCGCCGAGCCCCGCACGATGGTGTTCTTCGAGGCCCCGCACCGCCTGGCCGCGTCCCTGGCCGACATGGCCGCGGCGCTGGGCGCGGACCGGCCGGCGGCGGTGTGCCGCGAACTGACGAAGACGTATGAGGAGATCAAGCGCGGCGGCCTCGGCGAGCTGGCGGCCTGGGCCGCCGACGGCGAGGTGCGCGGCGAGATCACCGTCGTGGTCGGCGGCGCCACTCCCGGAGCGGGTAAGGACCTGACCCCCGCGGAGCTCGCCGAGCTGGTGTTCGCGCGGGAGGAGGCCGGCGGGCTGCGGCGCAAGGAGGCGATCGCGGAGGTCGCCGCCGAGGTGGGGCTGCCGAAGCGGGAGGTGTTCGACGCGGTGGTGGCGGCGAAGGAAGCGGGCGTGACACCATCTGGTGACACCGCGGGTTGATACCATGTCGGTATGACCACTATGACCCTGCGTATCCCGGATGAGTTGGACGCCGAAGTGCGGGCGGCCGCGGAGGACGCGGACCTGTCGATAAACGGCTTCATCATCGAAGCCATCCGCGAGCGGCTCGAGGACCGGCGGCACGAGCGCGTCATGGCTGTCGCCAGCCGGATCATCGCGCGGGACAAGGACCTTCTGGAGCGGCTGGGAAGCGCGTGACCGAGTACCTGACGACTCGCGACCTGATCGCGATCGCGGATGCCGCCACCGCGGGACAAGCGCTGCTTCGCGACGCCGGTCTCATCGATTCCGCCGCCCATCGCCCCATGGCGACGGTGTTCGGGCAGGACGCCTATCCCGATCTGTTCACCAAGGCCGCGGCGATACTGCATTCGATCCTGCGCAACCACGCCCTGGTCGACGGCAACAAGCGGCTGGCCTGGACCGCGTGCCTCGTCTTCCTCGCGATCAACGGCGTCGACGCCGACCCGGATGTGGACGACGCGTTCGAGTTCGTCATGAAGGTCGCCGCCTCGGACCTGGACGACCTCAGCGACATCGCCTCCGTTCTGCGCGGCTGGGCGTCATAGATCGTCCACCATCTGGACCGTGTCCGAACCGTGCCGGGTCGGCCCTCCCGCCCGGATACCCTATTCACCATGCCCTCCAACCAGCGCACCATCCTCACGGCCGTGGCGTGGCCCTACGCCAACGGCCCCCGTCACATCGGGCACGTCTCCGGCTTCGGGGTGCCGTCCGACGTCTTCAGCCGCTACCAGCGGATGGCGGGCAACCGGGTGCTGATGGTCAGCGGGACCGACGAGCACGGCACGCCGATCCTGGTGCAGGCCGACAAGGAGGGCGTCACCGCCCGGGAGCTGGCCGACCGGTACAACCGGGTGATCGCCGAGGACCTGAAGTCGCTGGGCCTGGCCTACGACCTGTTCACCCGCACCACCACGCGGAACCACTACGCCGTGGTCCAGGAGATGTTCAAGGGCCTGCACGACAACGGCTACATCTTCGCCAAGACCACGCAGGGCGCCATCTCCCCGTCCACCGGCCGCACGCTGCCCGACCGCTACATCGAGGGCACCTGCCCGATCTGCGGCTACGACGGCGCGCGCGGCGACCAGTGCGACAACTGCGGCAACCAGCTGGACCCGGACCGCCTGATCAACCCGCGGTCGCGGATCAACGGCGAGACGCCGAAGTTCATCGAGACCGAGCAGTTCTTCCTGGACCTGCCGGCCTTCGCCGCCGTGCTGGGCAGCTGGCTGCAGGAGCAGAAGACCTGGCGTCCCAACGTCCTGAAGTTCTCGCTGAACCTGCTCGACGACCTCCAGCCCCGCGCCATCTCCCGCGACCTGGACTGGGGCGTGCCGGTGCCGCTGGAGGGCTGGGTCGACCGCCCGGACAAGAAGCTCTACGTCTGGTTCGACGCGGTCGTCGGCTACCTGAGCGCGAGCGTGGAGTGGGCCCGCCGCACCGGCGACCCGGACGCCTGGCGCGCGTTCTGGCAGGCCGGCCCGAACGGCGAGGCGCCCGACGCCTATTACTTCATGGGCAAGGACAACATCGTCTTCCACTCCGAGATCTGGCCGGCGATGCTGCTGGGCTACGACGGCAAGGGCGACAAGGAGGGCACTCCCGGCTCGCTCGGCGCGCTCTGCCTGCCGCACGAGGTGGTCAGCTCGGAGTTCCTGACCATGGAGGGCCGCAAGTTCTCCTCCTCCCGCGCCGTCGTCATCTACGTCCGCGACTTCCTGTCCCGGTACGACGCCGACGCCCTGCGCTACTACATCACCGCGGCCGGCCCGGAGACCCAGGACACCGACTTCACCTGGGCGGAGTTCCTGCGCCGCAACAACGACGAGCTGGTCGCGGGCTGGGGCAACCTGGTGAACCGCGCCATCTCGATGGCCGCCAAGAACCTCGGCGAGATCCCGGCCGCCGGCGACCTCACCGCCGAGGACGAGGCCCTGCTCGCCGTCGCCCGCGGCGCCTTCGAGACGGTCGGGGACCTGCTGGACCGCTGCCGCTTCAAGGCCGCCCTGGCCGAGGCGATGCGCGTGGTGGCCGAGGCCAACAAGTACGTCTCCGACCACGAGCCGTGGAAGCTGGCCAAGACCGACCCGGCCCGCATGGCCACCGTCCTGCACGTCGTGCTGCAGGTCGTCGACGACGCCAAGACCCTGCTCACGCCGTTCCTGCCGTTCTCCTCCGAGAAGGTCTTCCACCTGCTCGGCGGCGAGGGCACCTGGTCGGCGATGCCGGAACTGCGCGAGGTCGAGGACCTGGACGGCGGCCCGGGCTACCCGGTCCTGACCGGCGACTACGACAGCGCGCTGGCCCGCTGGGAGTCCACGCCGATCGAGGTCGGCCGCAAGCTGTCCGCCCCGACGCCGATCTTCAAGAAGCTGGACCCCTCGATCGTCGACGAGGAGCTGGCCCGGCTCGGCGGCGAGGCGGCGTAGGCGCGTGCCGGAGAACGAGGGCGAGCACCAGGGCGGGCAGCAGGCCGATCCTCAGGGCGAGCATCAGGGCGAGCGCAAGCCCGGCGAGGGCGGCGACAAGAAGCGCAAGCGCAAGTCCAGGGAACGTGACGAGACCCCGCCCCCGGCGCCGGAACCCCTTCCGGTGCCGGTCGGCGACAGCCACACCCATATGGACCTGCAGGAGCCGGCGGCCGCGGCGATCATCGAGGCCGCCGACCGGGTGAACGTCCGCACCCTGGTGCAGGTCGGCATCGACGTCCCCTCCTCGCACACCGCCGCCGCCCTGGCCGCCGAGCACGAGCGCGTCCACGCCGCCGTCGCCCTGCACCCGAACGAGGCCCCGCGCCTGGTCCTCGGGGACCCCGACGGCTGGTCCGGCCAGCGCCGCGGGCCCGGCGGCCGTCCGGCGCTGGAGGCGGCCCTGGCCGAAATCGACAAGCTCGCGGCCGAAGACCAGGTGCGCGGCATCGGCGAAACCGGCCTGGACTACTTCCGCACCGGCCCGGACGGCGTCGCGGCCCAGCAGGACTCCTTCCGCGCGCACATCGCCATCGCCAAGCGCCACGGCAAAGCCCTGGTGATCCACGACCGCGACGCGCACGAGGACGTCCTGCGCATCCTCCTTGAGGAGGGTTCGCCCGAAACAGTGGTCTTCCACTGCTATTCGGGTGACGCCGCGATGGCGGAAGTGTGTGCCGAACGGGGCTACTACATGTCCTTCGCCGGCAACGTCACCTACAAGTCGAACCAGGCATTGCAGGAAGCGCTCCGGGTGGCCCCGCTGAACCGGATCCTGGTGGAGACCGACGCCCCGTTCCTCACCCCGCTGCCGTACCGAGGACGGCCCAACGCCCCGTACCTCGTCCCTTATACGGTCCGAGCGATGGCGGTCCTGCGCGGGATGGACAGCGAGGCCGGCTTGGCCGAGCTCTGCGACGCGCTCGACACCAACCTGAAGGATGCCTTCCAGGTCCAGGCATAATTTGATCATATTCAGCCCTATCAGCCGACGGACATTCGACCTGGACTCAAAGGGACACCACAGGACATCCACCGGACACGCGCTAGCGGTGCCCGCGGATTGCCCGCTACTGTCTGCTCGGCAGCCGGATCGACGCACCCGCTCGGGACCGATGAGGACCCAGCGTCGTAACCGGACACCACGAGGTCTGGATCAGCGTGAGCAGTAGACGTTCCGCTAGTCGGCACAGCGAGGGTTCCAAGGCCAAGGTCCGCGCCGTTCAGGGCACGGTCCTGCTGGGTCTCGTCGGAGGCGTCGGCGCCTACGTCGGCTTCGAGAAGACGGTCCACATCACGGTGGACGGCCAGGAACGCACCGTGCACACCTTCGACGGCAAGGTGGCCGACGTCCTCAAGGCCCAGGGCATCACCACCGGCGAGCACGACTCCGTGGCCCCGGCGCCCGGCGAGAGCCTGGCCGACGGCGAGACCATCGCGGTCAACTACGGCCGCCAGATCGACGTCACCGTCGACGGCGCCGACCACAAGGTCTGGACGACCGCCAACACCGTGGCCGAGGCCATGGGCGGGATGAACCTGCACGGCGGCCAGAACCCGTACGTGTCGGTGAACCGCGACCAGCCGATCGGCCGGGCCGGCCTGGCCTTCGAGATCCGCACCCAGCGCCACGTGAACATACTGGTCGACGGCAAGTCCATCCCGATGGACACCACCGCCCCCACCGTGGCGCAGGCGCTGAGCGAGGCCGGCGTGACGCTGTCCGGCCAGGACTCCGCGAGCCCGGACCCGGCGGCCTTCCCGGCCGACGGTCAGAACATCACGGTGGAGCGCATCGTCGGGACGCAGGAGACCAAGCAGGAGGCGATCGCCTTCACCACCACCGAGCAGCCGGACCCGACGGCCTACGTGGGCTCGCGCAAGACCGTCACGCAGGGCGTGCCCGGCGTGCAGCAGGTCGTCTACGCGAACCTGAGCATCAACGGCGTGAAGCAGGCGCCGAAGGTGGTCAGCAAGACCGTCACCAAGCAGCCGGTGAACGCCGTGGTGAAGGTCGGCACCAAGCCGGTCCCGAACAGCGTGGCCGGGGCCGACAGCCTGAACTGGGACGGCCTGGCCAAGTGCGAGTCCGGCGGCAACCCCAAGTCGGTGGGCGGCGGCGGCCTGTACTTCGGGCTCTACCAGTTCTCGCCCTCGACCTGGGCGGCGATGGGCGGCTCCGGCCTGCCCTCGAACGCCACCCCGGCTGAGCAGACCTATCGGGCCAAGCTCCTGTACGTGCGCTCCGGCGCCGGGCAGTGGCCGGTGTGCGGGCACAACCTGTTCACCTGAGCGGACCTTGATGCACCCGCGGCGCGGTTTCGGCGAGAGCCGGGGCCGCGCCGCTTCGGTGTGGGCAGAGCCGGGGCCGCGCTGCTCGGCGTAGGGCAGAGCCGGGGCCGGCCCGCCCGGCCGCCTTGGTGTCGGCGAGGTGACACCGTGCTTCCAACCGTGTGACGCGTTCCGCCCAGCGCCGCGTCGCGGCATACGATGGCTCGCGATGTCCGACATGCCGCCTCCCGCACCGCCGCCGACCTCCGGTTCCGCCGCGCAGCCCGATCGCCTCCCGGGCGACGCCCCGACCGAGGGCCGCGGCGACGCCGCCCCGGATCCGGACCCGGCCCCCGGCCGCGTCCCGGCGCGCCTGCTCGGGCCTGCCGAGGTCCGCGGCCTCGCCGAGCGGCTCG
>JABFXP010000951.1 GCA_013361685.1 Catenulispora sp. | reverse complement strand
CCACCGCCACCAGATCGTTCCGGCCGACCCCGCGCGCGGCGAGCCGGGCCGCGAGCGTTTCGGCTCGGGCCTCGAGCTCGGCGTATGTCAGGCCGGCGTCGTCGGAGAGCACGGCGGGCGCGTGCGGCGTGCGCGCCGCCTGCGCGGCCACCAGGCCGTGCAGCGTCGCCGCGCCGTCCTGATCGGGAATGCCACCAGTCATCGCCGGGCAGCCCCTCAGGCGCCGGCGCCGGCAGTGGCCCCGGCGCCCACACCGGCACCGGCAGCCCCACCGGCCTCATGCCGCGCCATGGCCGCGGCCAGGCTCGCCGGCCGCAGGTCGGTCCAGTGCTCCTCGACGTACGCCAGCGCGTCAGCCTTCCGCGCACCCCGGAAGACCTCCCGCCATCCGGCCGGCACCTCCACGAACTCCGGCCACAGCGAGTGCTGGCCCTCGTCGTTGACCAGCACCAGGTAGGCGGCTTCCTCGTCCTCGAACGGGTTCGTCATCGCGGTCGTCCCTTCCGTCCGTTGCCCCGCGTCGGCGGGCTCGGTCTAGGGACCGTACGGACGTGCGGCTTTCCGCCGTTATCGCGCCGGGAAGGTCGGCGGATAGCGCTTAGGAGCCTGCACCTGTGGCCAAAGCGGGGAACCCGGCCTAGTATCGAAACATGTCTTTCGATAGTGCCGCGGAGCACCGGCCGGACGTGGATCGCGAAGCCGGGGCGGACCCCGCGGCGGCCCGCCGCCTGGCCGATCCCAAGGCCATGCGCGCGCTGGCGCACCCGGTGCGCCTGGCGCTGCTGGACCAGCTCGCCGTGCACGGCACCCTGACCGCCGCCCGCGCCGCCGAGCTGGTCGGCGAGTCGGCGGCGAACTGCTCGTTCCACCTGCGCACGCTGGCCAAGTACGGTTTCGTCGAGCCCGCTCCCGGCGGACCGGGGTCGGGACGGCAGCGGCCGTGGCGCCGCGTTCCGGGCGGCGTCGGGACCACCGAGGTCCGCGACGACAGCGCCGAGTCGGCGGCCGCGCAGGCCCTGACCGACGTGATCGTCGAGCGCCGGTTGGACGCGATCCGCGAGTACCGCGCGAAGGTGCAGCCGGCACTGCCCGCCGAATGGCAGGAGCTCAGCGGGCACATGAACGTCATCACGCACTTGACGCTGGAGGAGAGCCGCCAGCTGCGGGACACGCTGCTGGGGTTGCTCACGGCGTACGCCGACCGGGAGACGGACCCCGCGACGCGGCCGGCGGACGCTGTGCCGGTGCAGTTGTTCGCGTATCTGATGCCCGAGGGGACGGAGTCGTCATGAGCGTGGAGATGCGCAAGGCCAAGGAGCAGACGACGGCCGGCCCCAGCACGAGCGCCGACGCCGGCACCGCAGCGGGCCCCACCCCCCGCACACCCGCCCGCCGCGTGTTCGCGGACCGGGACGCGCGCCTCTACCTCGGCGGCCAGATCACGTCGATGATCGGCGACTCGTCGCTGTGGCTGGCCATCGGCATCTGGGTCAAGAGCCTGACCGGCAGCAGTTCGGCGGCGGCCCTCACCTGGTTCGCGTTCATCCTCGGCGGTCTGACCGGGCCGTTCACCTCGGTGCTGGTGGACCGGCTGCCGCTGGCCCGGCTGCTGGTGGTGACCAATCTGGCCAGTGCGGCCGATGTGCTGGTGCTGCTGTTCGTCCATGACAAGGGACAGGCATGGATCGCCTATCCGGTGATGTTCGGGTACGGCGTGTCCTACGCCCTGCTCAACGCGGGGACGTCGGCGCTGGTGAAGCCGATGTTCGGAACGGAGTTGCTGGCCGCGGCGAACGCGACGCTGGCGACGGCGAAGCAGAGCATGAACCTGATCGCGCCGCTGCTGGGCGCCGGGGCGCTCGCGGCGGTGGGCGCGGGCCCGGTGATCGTCGCGGACGCGCTCTCCTTCGTGGTGGCCGCCGGGGCGCTGTGGCTGGTCCGGGCCCGGCTCGGCCGGGCGGACGCCCACCGGGACGACACCCGGCGCGGCGGCGCGTGGGCCGTGCTCAGTGCCGGAATGCGCCACATCCTCGGCACCCCGGCGATCCGCCGGGTGGTGCTGGCCGTGTCGGTCGCGATCCTCGGACTGGGGTTCCTGGAGCCGGCCGAGTTCTCGGTCAACAGTCAGGGGCTGCATCGTGCGCCGGAGTTCATGGGCTGGCTGTTCGGCTTCCAAGGCGCGGGGTCGCTGCTGGGCGGCTTGTTCGCGGCGCGAGCGGTCCATGCCCTCGGTGAGTGGCGGACCGCCGCCGCCGGTCTGGCGGGCGCCACGGCCGGGATCGCGTTGATGGCGGTGCCTTCGCTGCCGGTGGTGCTGGTGGCGTTCACCGGCTATGGCATGGCTCTGACTTGGGTCGTGGTGGCGCAGCAGACACAGTTGCAGCGGTTGACGCCGGGGCCGATGCAGGGCCGGGCCGCAGGGGCCGCGAACCTGTTGACGAAGACGCCGCAAGCCACGGGGATCGCCGTCGGATCGGCGGTGATCGGGATGACCGGGTACATCGCGCTGCTGGGACTGATCGCCGGTCTGACCGGTACGGCGGCGCTGTCCTTGCTGGTGCCACGAGGCGAGTGACGACCGGCCCGAACGACTGGATCAGCAGCCTGCGCTTGCGGTGCTCGTGGCGTTAGGGCCTGCTTCCATCCCCGATCGGGACCACTCAATCGACGACCTGCGAAAGCTCGGTGCGGGAGGTGATGCCGAGTTTCGGGTAGGCGCGGTAAAGGTGGTGGCCGACGGTGCGGGGGCTCAGGAAAAGCTGGGCGGCTATCTCGCGGTTCGTGGCGCCGGTGGCGGCCAGGCGCACGACTTCGCGTTCTTGCGGACTCAGCCTGCTGAGCAGTCCGGTGTCGGGCTCGCCCGGTTCGGCGGCGGATCCGCCGGTGGCCTTCAGCTCGGTGCCGGCGCGATGCGACCAGGGCGCGGCGCCGAGCCGGTCGAACGTCTCCAGCGCGTCGCGCAGCTGGCGGCGGGCGTCGGACCGCCGGCGCGCGCGGCGGAGCCATTCGCCATACAGGAGCTGCGTGCGGGCCTGCTCGAACGGCTGGGCGTCGGCATCACCGGCGTGCAGGTCGATGGCGGCGCGGAAGTGTTCCTCGGCTTCATCGTCCGATGCCGTCAGCGCCTGGCACCGGCGGGCCAGAGCGGCAGACGCCGCGGTACCCGCAGCCGCCGCCCACCGCGTCAGCTGTGCCACGGGTTCGTCGAGCCGGTCGTGCCGCCTGGCCCGGACCGCGGCTTCGATGAAGTCCGGCAGGAAGAACGCCGCCGGCAACGGGTGATCGACCCGGCGCCGCGCCGCCTCCAGATGTTCCAGCGCGCTGTCGGCCTGGCCGAGGCCCAGTTCGAGCACGCCGAGAGCCCGGTGCGCGTGCGCGGCGGCCACCTCGACACCGTGCCGGTCGGCGTGGTCCAGAACCGTCGCCGCGAGGCTTCGGCACCGCTCCCCCGCGCCGGTGAGGGCGGCCACCGTGGCCAGCGTCGCGCGCAGGTAGGTCGCGCGGTGGTCCCGGCCGTCGTGCTCGGCGACCGTGAGCCCTTCGGCGGCGGACGCGGCGGCGTCTTCGTAAAGCCCCATGGCCAGCTGCGCCTCGCCCAGCAGGTACAGCGAACTGTGCAGCCAGCCGACCACGTCCTGGGTCCGGCAGTCGGCGACGCAGGCGGCGGCGATGGCGAAGGCGGCGCGGTGATCGGCGACGAACTGCGCGAGCGCGCCGGCCAGGATCCGTTCGGCGAACCCGGCGTCGGGAGCCGGGTAGCGATGGGCTGACGCGGCCGCGGCCCCGTCGAGCGGGCCGGTCAGCGCCCGCATCGTCGCGTACCGCGGCTCGTCGGGCAGCCGGGACCAGACCTCGGCCATGAGCGCCCGGTCGCCGGTCGAGGGCACGATGTGGACGGCGTAGCTCAGCAGCGGGAGCAGATCGGGACCGGAGCCGATCCGGTCCACGCATTCCAGCAGGATGCGCGTGGCCTGGCGCGGGGACCCGTAGTCGAGCTCGACGATCGACCGGACGCGGGCGAAGTCGGCGAGCGTCGCCGGGTCCAGGGCCAGGGCGTTGATCCGGTCGGCCAGGGCGGCGGTGCGCTGGAACTGCCCGGCCTCGGCGGCGTTGATGGCGGCGGCGGCCAGCAGCCGCGCGCGCCGTGCCGGGTCGGCGGTGAGCTGCGCGGCGCGTTCGTAGGCCGCCGAGGCGGAGGAGACGCCCTGCCGTCCGACGGCTCGTTTCGCGACGCCCGCCATCTCCTC
>JABFXP010000876.1 GCA_013361685.1 Catenulispora sp. | reverse complement strand
CCAGCCGCTCCGGCGCCGCCGCGGCCGGTGTCGCGACGCTCGCCGCCGACCTCGCCGCCGCCGGCACCGGCGTCGACGTCCTCGCATGCGACATCGCGCAGCGTCCGCAGGCCGCCGCCGCGCTGAACCGGATCGCCGCCACCGGTCCCGCACTGAGCTCGGTCATCCACGCCGCCGGAATCGGCCAGGGCACGGCGACCGCCGACCTGACCGTCGCCGAGCAGGCGGCGGTGTCCGAGGTCAAGACGCTCGGTGCCGTATGGCTCGACGAACTGACCGCCGATCTCGACCTGGACGCGTTCGCTCTGTTCTCTTCCGTGTCCGCGACGTGGGGCAGCGGCCTGCAGCCCAGCTACGCCGCGGCCAACGCCGCCCTGGACGCCCTGGCCGAGAGCCGCCACGCGCGCGGCCTGGTCGGCACCTCCGTCGCCTGGGGCCTGTGGGCCGGCGCCGGGATGGGCGCCGGGGACGCCGGCGAGCAGCTTCAGCGCTACGGCCTGCGCCTGATGGACCCGGACCTCGGCATCAGGGCCCTGGCCCAGGCGATCGACGGCCGCGAGGTGCAGGTGACCGTCGCCGACGTGAACTGGGAACGGTTCGCGCCGCTGTTCACCCTGCGCCGCCCGAGCCCGCTGCTGGACCTGCTCCCCGAGGCGCGGCGGGCGCTGACCGCCGCCGCGGCCGAGACGCGCGGCCCGGCGGTCGCCGGATCGCAGAGCGAACTGGTGCAGCGGCTCACCGCGGCCTCCCCCGCCGACCAGGAGCGGCTGCTGATCGAGCTGGTGCGCGGCGAGGCGGCGATCGTCCTGGGCCACAGCGGCGCCGAGGCCGTCGCGCCCGACCAGGCCTTCGCCAGCCTCGGCTTCGACTCCGTCACCGCGATGGAGCTGCGGAACCGGCTGAACGCCGTGACCGGCCTGACGCTGCCGGCGACGTCGGCGTTCGACTATCCGACCTCTGTCATCCTCGCCGAGCATCTGCGTGGCGAACTGCTCGGGACCGGCTCCGACGTCGCGGCGCCGGTGGTCGCGGCGGCCGCCTCCGACGAGCCGATCGCGATCGTCGGCATGGGCTGCCGCCTGCCCGGCGGCGTCTCGGGCCCGGAGGCGCTGTGGGACCTGGTCATGGCCGGGACCGACGCGATCGCCCCGTTCCCCCAGGACCGCGGCTGGGACGCCCACGAGAAGGGCCTCGGCTCGGCCGACATGGACTACGCGCGCGTCGGCGGCTTCGTCTACGACGCCGGCGACTTCGACGCGCCTTTCTTCGGCGTCAGCCCGCGCGAGGCGCTGGCGATGGACCCGCAGCAGCGGCTGCTGCTCGAGGTCTCGTGGGAGGCGCTGGAGCGCGCCGGAATCGACCCGTCGACGCTGCGCGGAACCCCCACCGGAGTCTTCGCGGGGGCCTCATCCTCCGGCTACGACATCGGCCTGCTGCTGGCCACCTCCGGCGCTGAGCGCACCCAGGGACACCTGACGACCGGCAACGCCGGCAGCGTCGTGTCCGGCCGTGTGGCCTACACGCTCGGTCTGGAAGGCCCGGCCGTCACCATCGACACCGCGTGCTCGTCGTCCCTGGTGGCCCTCCACCTGGCCTGCCAGGCGATCCGCACCGGCGAGTGCACGATGGCCCTCGCCGGCGGCGTGACCGTGATGGCCACCCCCGGAGCCTTCGGCGACTTCTCCAAACAGCAGGGCATGGCCACCGACGGCCGCTGCAAGGCCTTCAGCGACGACGCCGACGGCACCGGCTGGGCCGAGGGCGCGGGCATGATCCTGCTCGAACGGCTCTCCGACGCCCGGCGCAACGGCCACTCCGTGCTCGCGGTCATCCGCGGCACCGCCACGAACCAGGACGGCGCCTCCAACGGCCTCACCGCCCCGAACGGCCCCGCGCAGCAACGCGTCATCCGCGCCGCGCTCGCCAACGCCGGACTGACGACCTCGGACGTGGACGTGGTCGAGGCCCACGGCACCGGCACCACGCTCGGCGACCCGATCGAGGCCCAGGCGCTGCTGGCGACCTACGGCAAGGACCGCGCGGCGGACCGGCCGCTGTGGCTCGGCACGGTGAAGTCGAACATCGGCCACGCCCAGCAGGCCGCCGGCGTCGCGGGCGTGATCAAGATGGTCATGGCTCTGCGAAACGGAGTCCTGCCGCGCACCCTGCACGCCGAGACCCCGTCCACGCACGTGGACTGGACCGTCGGCGCGGTGCGTTTGCTGGCCCGCGAAGTCGAGTGGACGCCGGGGGAGCGGACGCGGCGCGCGGGCGTGTCGGCCTTCGGGATGAGCGGGACCAACGCGCACGTGATCGTCGAAGAGGCGCCGGGCGCCGAGCCCGCTACCGAGGCCGGACCTGCCGCCGAGCCCGCGTCGCCGCGAGTGCTTGCGCGCGGCGGTCAGAACGCCGAGATACCGGCAGCGGTCGGCATCGGCGCGCAAGAGGCCTCGGGCGTCTCGGCTGGCTCCGGCGTCCTGACACAGTCCACGGCAGGAGCCCCGGGTGTCTCCGCGTGGTTGGTCTCGGCGCGCGGTGCCGAGGCGTTGGCGGGACAGGCCGGTCGGCTCCGCGAGTTCGTGCTCGCGCGGCCGGAGTGTCAGGTGTCTGAGGTCGCCTGGTCCCTGGCGACGACGCGGGCGGTGTTCGAGCACCGCTCGGTCGTCATCGGCGCCGATCGCACCGGCCTGGCCGCCGGACTCGCGGCGCTCGCGACCGGGCAGCCCGCCGCCGGTGTCGTGACCGGTTCCACCACCGCCGGGACCATCGGCCGCAGTGTGTTCGTCTTCCCGGGCCAGGGCAGCCAGTGGGTCGGCATGGGCCGTGAACTGCTGGCGACCTCGCCGGTGTTCGCCGCGCGGTTCGCCGAGTGTGCCGAGGCGTTGGCGCCGTTCGTGGACTGGTCGCTTTACGACCTCCTCGATCAGCAGCTGGAAACGGCCGATCAGGTGCAGCCGGTGCTGTGGGCGATGATGGTGTCGCTCGCCGCCGTGTGGCAGGCAGCCGGTGTCACCCCCGATGCGGTCGTCGGCCATTCGCAAGGCGAGATCGCCGCCGCGGTGGTCGCCGGAATCCTGTCCCTGCAAGACGGCGCCCGCGTCGTCGCCCTCCGCTCGCAAGCACTGCGGCCGCTCGCCGGTCAGGGCGGCATGCTCTCCCTCGCGCTTCCCGTGGCCGCCGTTCGCGAGCGCATCGCCGAGTTCGGCGACCGCGTCTCCGTCGCCGCGATCAACGGCGCCTCGGCCACCGTGGTCTCCGGCGAGCCGCAGGCCTTGCAGGACATCAAGGCCGCCGCCGAAGCCGAGGAAATCAGGGCCCGCATCATTCCCGTCGACTACGCCTCACACTGCGCGCAGATCGACGCCCTGGAAACCGAGATCAAGCGCGTCCTGGCCGGCATCACGCCATCCGGCACCCGGATCCCCATGATCTCGGCGATGAGCGGCGAGATGCTCACCGGGCCCGAGGCCGGCGCGGACTACTGGTACGCGAGCCTGCGCTCCCCGGTCGAGTTCGACCGCGCCATCCGCACCCTCGCCGGCTCCGGGCACCGCACGTTCATCGAGGTGTCGCCGCATCCGGTGCTGACCGGCGCGATCACCGACACCCTCGACGACCTCGACGTCGCGGCCCCGGTCGTCACCGGCACCTTGCGCCGCGACGAGGGCGGCCCGGCGCGGCTGCTCACCTCGCTGGCCGAGGCGCACGTCCGCGGCGTCCGCATCGACTGGACCGCGGTCCTCGAACCGGCCGCGCCGAGCGCGCTGCCGACCTACGCCTTCCAACACGAGCGCTACTGGCCCGAGGTCGGCCAGACCCTCGTCCAGGCGGCGAACGGCGGCGCGCCGGCCGACGAGGCCGAGGCCGGCTTCTGGGCCGCGGTCGACGGCGGCGACGTGCACGGCCTGGCCGAGACCCTGGCCCTGGACGACGAGCGCCTCGCCGACGTCCTGCCCGCGCTGGCCTCCTGGCGCCGCCGTGAGCGCACCGACTCCGTCCTCAACGACTGGCGCTACCGCATCACCTGGGCGCCGCTCCCCGACAACACCACCGCGACGCCGCAGGGCACCTGGCTGATCGTCGCCCCCACCGGCCACGAGACGGCCACCCGCAACGTGGTCCAGGCCCTGGCCGAGCGCCGTGCCGAAACCGCAGTCGTCACCACCGACGGCTCGGGCCTGGACCGCGCCACCCTGGCCGCGCGCCTGGCGCAGGCCGTCGCGGCGGCCGCGGGCCCGGCGGCGGTCC
>JABFXP010000154.1 GCA_013361685.1 Catenulispora sp. | reverse complement strand
CGTCACCTCCGACGGCCGGGAACTGCGCCCGCGCACCGTGTCCGTGCGGCAGCTCCACGCCTCGCCAACGCGCCGGTCGGGCTACCGCCTCGTCCGCCACGCCGACGGCACCCCCGCCGGGGAGGTGCGGTGATGCCCAACACCACCCCGGCCGAGCCGCACGTCCAGGCCGTGAAGTACACCGTCAACTGCGTGCCCGAGGACGGCTTCGACAGCCACGTCTTCGCCCTCACCGTCGAATACCGTGGCGACGGACGCTGGGGCGTCTTCCGCAACCCGCACTGCTGCCTCGGCACCGACGGCCAGTGGTCCTGGGGCTACTCGTGGGAGGGCGGCGACCGCGAGCCGGAGACCGACGCCGAGTGGGACTCGTACCACAAGGGCCGCGAGGCGTGGCTGAACGAGCACCGGTTCGACGAGGAGACCGCGCTCAAGCTGGCGAAGCAGGCCGCGCCGTCCGTGAGCGTCAACGGCATCACCGCGTCCGAGGCCCTGCGCCGCCGGAACGCCGCCGCTGGGGGTGGGGCCCGGTGAACACCCACAACCTGGCCCGCCGCATGGCCACCAAGCAGACCGCCGACGCCCGCACCCGCATCGCCACCGACGCCGACCGCCTCACCACCCTCACCCAGCAGTTCGCCGCCGACATCCGCACCGGCGGCACCGCGGGCGGCGCCTGGCAGATCGCTCAGGCCGCAATCGACCTGCTCCGCCAGTCCGCGCGCCTCGACGGCATGACCGACATCGCCGCCCTCCTGCCCGACACCCCGGAGGACATCCTGTGATCCGCACCGACCGCCTCCTGATCTCCCACCGCCCCTACGCCATCGACCTCACCACCATCACCGGCGACCAGCACCCCCGCGGCGACAAGTTCGCGTTCTCCGGCACCGCCAACGCCGTCTGGTACCGCCGCAAAGACGGCCGTACCCGGGCCTGCCTCGGCACGCTGATGCTCTGGTCCCACTACCTGCCGGCCCCTCTCGACCTCGCCGACCCGCGTGCGATCCTCACCGCCGACCTCGACGGGCGCTACGGCGGCACGGCCGACGGCCGGTGGGACGGGGAGCGGTACTGGGGCGCGCAGAAGCCCGAGACGATCGAGCAGCACCTCGCGATCCTCCGGCCCATGCTCGCCTCGTACCCCGAGGCGCCCGCCGGGTACGACGGGTGGTGGCGGTTCTGATGGCCGGCCAGCCCCGCGACGTCCTGCCCGACGACCGCCCCAGCACCTGCCCCGAATGCGGCAGCACCACCTTCGACTACGACCCCGCCTACAACGACGGCTGCTCCAGCGCCCCGGCGTGGCTGTGCACCGGCTGCAAGTGGGGCATGCGCGCCTACCCGAACGGAGTCCGGCAGTGACCCCACAGACCGACCTCGTTGATGCCACACCGGCCCGCCAGCAACTCCGCGAACTCGTCGCCCGCGGATGGCCCGTCACTCACATCGCCCAACACATCGACACACCCCACACCACCATCGTCAACATCTACATCGGCCGGGGCAGCCGCACCAACCGCTACCTTGCCCGCGCCATCGCCCGCGCCCACGAGGAACTCATCGACGCCGACCCCGCGACGTGCGGAGTACGAACCCACCTCAGCCGACGCGCCCGACGCTCGGCCGCGCTCCACGGATGGGGATGGCAACCCGCCGTGCAGCACGCCGGACCGCTGCCGGCCGAGGCCATCGCTCGGTTCCAGAACGGCACCCGCAAGGTCGGCTGGGCCCACCTCGAGTGGGACGGCCCGAGCCACTTCATGGTGCTCGGTCAGCAGTACCGGCCGCCCCGGATCGCGTTCACACTGCGGACCGGCCGCGAGCCGATCGGAGGCGTCCGGCCCGAATGCGGCCACCCGGGCTGTGTTGCTCCTGACCACGTCGAGGATCAGCCGGGCCGGGTCCAGACACGCAAGCGGCCGCGCGACGCGTGGCGACCACCCGCCGCCTGACCCGTCTTGCCGGGGTGGCGCAACTGGTAGACGCAACTGGCTTAAACCCGGTCCCACCTGCGGGTTCGACTCCCGTCCCCGGCACCCGCCATCGCCCGTCCCCGCGTGTCCGCCCGGCCACCCCGGGCGGACCCAACCCCAAGGAG
This sequence comes from Catenulispora sp., assembly GCA_013361685.1. Lineage (GTDB taxonomy): Bacteria > Actinomycetota > Actinomycetes > Streptomycetales > Catenulisporaceae > Catenulispora. The sequence goes on along the minus strand of JABFXP010000154.1, from coordinate 13,385 downwards.
CACACCATGCGCGACCCCGAAACCGACCGCCTGTACAAACGGCCCCTCGCGCGAGCCCACGCCCTCGCCGAGCAGTGGACCGGCGACCTGACGCCCATCACCCGCAGCCAAGCCGCCGAACTCCTGTACACGGTGCTCGACCCCAGCGGCTGGGCCGAGACCGACCAGGCGACCCCGACGCTCACCGTCGTCCCCGCCGCGTCCACGGTCGGGGAGCAGCCCCATGCCTGACACGCCCGGCGCCACGCCCACGATCGGCCGCGCCGTCGGCGCCCTCGCTGTCCTGCTCACCCGGCTCGCCCACCGCCTCGGCACCCACCACTACCTGTCCACCGGCTGCCTCCACGGCGACCACGTCCTCCCAGACGGACGTACTGGCCACCAGTACTGCCAGGCCGACACCGGGAAGGCCGGGTCCAAGCGGCCGGCGCAATGCAAGTTCTGCGGCGCGCCCTGCCAGTGCCAGTGCCACACGGGCCGTCCAGGGGCACCCGCCGTCGAGGGCGGTGACCAGTGACCCGCCGCCTGTCTGCCGCGGCGGCCCGCGCGGTCATCGAGGCCGCCGAGCGCGTCAAGGCCCCGACGTGGCCGGAGGACAACCGCTGGCATGTCGTGTCCGGCGGCCAGGTGCTGGTCGTCATCGAACCCGCCTACAGCGGCGGCCGGCGGGCGGGATGGCGGTACTGGCTGGCCGACGTCGGGCCCGGCGGGAACAACCGCAGTTGGGACACCATCGACCAGGCCGCCGCCGCAGGACTCGGCGCGTGGGAACGGTGGGCCACACGCCCGAACCGAAACCGATAGGAGCACCGTGACCGACACCTCCGCCCTCGGTGACCGCATGAAGGCGCACGAGGCCGTCCACCGGACAGTCCTGCCTCGCCGCTGCTACACCCTGCTCCGCCTCGACGGGAAGGCGTTCCACTCCTACCTGCGCGGGTGCGAGCGCCCCTTCGATCAGGGGTTTATGGGCGACATGGACGCGGTCGCCGAGGCCCTGTGTGCGGAGATCTCCGGGACGGTGGTCGCGTACACGCAGTCCGACGAGATCAGCCTGCTCATCACCGACTTCGCCAGCTTGCAGACACAGCCGTGGTTCGGCGGGGTCGTCGCCAAGATGCTGTCCGTGTCCGCGTCGCTCGCCACCGCGGTCCTCAACGAGCGCCGACCGGGGAAGCGGGCCCTGTTCGATGCCCGCGTGTTCACCCTCGCCGACCCGGTGGAGGTGGCGAACTACTTCCTGTGGCGGCAGCGCGACGCCGTCCGGAACTCCATCTCGATGGCCGCGCAGTCGGTGTTCTCCCACAAGCGGCTCCACGGCGTCTCGGCTGGCGGCATGCAAGAACTGCTGTGGTCGGAGGCGGGGATCAACTGGAACGACTACCCCGACGGCTGCAAACGCGGCCGCGTCACCGTCCGGCGGACCGGTGAGCGGCCGGTCGAGTACGTCGACCGGCGCACCCAGGAGGCCGTCCGGACGACCGCCATACGCTCCTGGTGGGAAACCAGCCCGGCGCCGCACTTCACCGCCGAGCCCGGCGGCTGGCCCGCACAGATCATCCCCGCGCTTCCCGCCCTCGGCGCCGTCGAATCCCGGTCGCCTTCGGGCCGCGCCGCCGGGGATGATGCCCGCACCGCCCAGTCGAGGAGGCCCGCGTGAACGTCCTGCTGTCCGGCATCGTCGGATCCACCGCCTACGGTCTCGCCCGCGAAGGCAGCGACATCGACCGGTTGGGGATCTTCGCGGCGCCCACCGAGCGACTGCACGGCCTGCACGCCCCGAAGGACTCCCACGTCACCACCCACCCCGACCGGACACTGCACGAGGCCGCGAAGTGGTGCAGGCTCGCCCTCGGCGGTAACCCAACCGTGATGGAGCTGGTCTGGCTGCCCGACGACCTGTACGAGGTGCGGACCCCGCTCGGTGATGAGCTGATCGGGATACGGGCCTCGCTGCTCTCGGCCAGGCGCGTCCGGGATGCCTACCTGGGGTACGCAACCCAGCAGTTCAAGCGCCTGTACGAGCGGGGCGACGGCTCGTTCAGCGCGGACACCAGGAAGCGGACCGCGAAGCACGCCCGGCACCTGATGCGCCTGTGCCGGCAGGGCTACGAGCTGTACGCCACCGGGCGCCTGGAGATCCGCGTCGAGGACCCGCAAGCCTACTTCGACTTCGGCGAGCAGGTCGCCCGCGACGGGATGGCTGCCCTGCCGCTGCTGAAGGAATACGAGGCCCTGTTCGACACGGCGCGCAGCCCGCTCCCGGAGCAGCCGGACGAGGCGCCGGCGGAGGCGTGGCTGCGGCGAGTGCGGCGCCACTTCTACACCGGGGGTGTCGATGCAGCGTGACGCGGTGATCTTCGACGTGGACGGCACCCTGTGTGATGTCCGCGGTATCCGGCACCTCATCGCCGAGAAGGGATTCCCCGCGTTCCATGCCGCGTCGATCGACTGCCCGCCCCACGCCCATGTCGTTGCCGCCGCCCGCATCGCTGCGGCGGACGGCCTCGCGGTCCTGATCGTCACCGGTCGCGCGGAACGCTGGCGGCGCCTGACCAGCATGTGGCTGGCCATCCACGACGTGCCGTCCACGGTCCTGCGCATGCGGGCCGACGGCGACTACCGCAAGGACTATCTGGTGAAGCGGGAGATCCTGCGGCGACTCCGTGGCCGGTACCGGATCGTGCACGCCTGGGACGACAACCCGGCCATCGTCCAACTGTGGGCGGAAGAGGGCATTCCCACGACCGTGGTGCCAGGCTGGGACGCATGACCCTCGACCCGCCCCCGCTGCCCGGCTTGGCCACCGACGCCGAGCTGGCAGCGGGGCGTGCCGTGGTCCTGTGCGGCATGTGCCGTCGGCCGCTCACGTCGCGCGAGGCGAGGCTGTACGGGTTGGGCGACGGCTGCCGGCACAAGCTCGGCGCCGGGCCCGCGGTACGGCAGCCCGGGCGGTTCGACGTGGAGCAGGACGGGCTGTTCGACGCCGGGTAGGCTCAGGCCAACGGATTTGGCATATGCCACAGTGCCGGGTCGTAGAAGCCGCCCCGCCCGCGCCGGTAGCCTCGGAACAGCGTGCTGCAAATGTACGCCGATGCAGGAGGCACCCAGATGAGCGAGCAGACGTGGACCATCGAGAGCATCCGCGATGCCCTCGGCAACCCCGCGCTGGCGCAACGCTTCCTCGGTGAGATCAACCGGGCGCCGGCGCACCTCCTGCTGCAGGTCTTCGCGAAGTGGGAGCGCATCGCCGCGGACACTGTTGCTGCCGTCGCACGTGGCCGGGAGCTGGCCGCCTCTGAGCAGCGGGGCGAGCAGATCCCCGGCGAGTGGGTCGACCGCACGGACCACGTCCACCGCGAGGCCGAGCGGATCCGGGCCCGCGGCGCCGCGTAATCCCCCAATCGGCTCACGCAGCGCAGTCGCCCCGCTACTCTGATCGGGCTATGCCCTACCGCCTCCGATACGACCCGGCCGCCGACGCCGTCCACGACGCCATGCCGGCCCCGGCCAGCGAGCAACTCACCCTCGCGCTCGCCGACGTCTGCCACGACCCCATCGGGCACAGCATCCCCTACGGCGAAGACGACCACGTCGTCCGCATGGTCATCACCGACACAGCGTTCGCCGTCATCCTCATCGGCGACGCGACCAAGACCGTCACCGTGCTCCAGATCAACTACCTCGACTGACGGGCCGGGCAACGACACCTCAGCGGACCTGCTCCCAGGTCCCGCAGCCCCGAGTGGTGAACGTGTCATCCGACGCCTTGATGGTCATGGTGATCCGGCTGGCGGCGGTCGCGTACTGGTTGTCGATGATCGTGCCGTCCGCGCGGGTGCGCTCCCAGTAGCAGTTGGACAGGTCACCGATGGTGCGGTACGTACCCGGCGCGACGTTGTCCTGGCCAGGCTTCGAGGTGACGTGCCAGGTGCCGTCGTCGATCTGCCGCGCGTACTGTCCGCCGAACGCCGCCTTCACCGTGGCCGCCCACTGCGGGCACAGCAGGGGCACCCCGTCACCGATGACGATCTGCTCCGTCGTGTCGTAGCCGTACTGGCCGAGCCACTGCGCCGGTGTCGAACCCAAACTCGGGTCCTTGTGGTCGGTGAGGGTGTCGCACACGTCCTGCACCATCTGGTCGGCCGTGGCGTACTCGTCGTCCGGCACCCACCCGTCGGCGGCGGCCAGTTTGTTGACCTTCTCCTCGGGGGTATCACCGCTGGGCGAGGAGTACGGGGTCTCAAGGTAGCTCGGGGACGGCACGGACGTGGTAGTCGTGCTCGCTGTGCTGGCCGCCGTGCCCGAGGCGGCGTTACCGCCCGAACTGCCGCAGGCTGCCACCCCAACTGCGATCCCCGCCACTGCTGCGGCCGCGCACAACGCACGCCGAACCCTCGCGATGCCCTTCATCGTGCCCCCACTCCCCGCGGCCGCTCCCGTCAGCCGAACCGAGGGCCACCGTAGAGCCCGGCGCGGCACCCCGTCAGGCGAACGGCGCGAACTCCCGGGTGGCCCAGGGCATCGAGGGCTCTCGCCGCATCCAGCGCCAACGCCAATCCGGCGCGTCTCACGCCGTCTTCGGGTCGAACCTGAGCGAGCAGTGCCCGCACCACATCGCCCGCTCCCACGCCTCCCGAGCCGCGTCCGCCACGGCCACCTGCCGCGACATCACCACACCCCAGCCGACCCCGCCGGCCAGAGCCAGCAGACCAGGCACCACGGCGCCCGTCACCAGCAGCACCACACCCAGGGCGGCCACGCCCAGCGCCCACAGGTACTGCACCTCCGCAGCGGCCGGCTGACGGAGCGGCTCGTAGTCCGCTGCGCCCGGCGCCAGCGACCGCCAATACCCCGGCAGATCCCGCACCTGATGCGACTCCCCGCACCGCGGGCACACGTGAGCCATCCATCCCCTCCCTCAGAAGGACGCCAGCCTGCCCGACCGGGGCAGGGCGCGGCGAGGGGGAAATCGGACAGAGCGGGTCAGTCGGCGACGAACGTGCCGCGCTGTGGCACGACGACCACGTCCCCGTCCTCCCGCAGCACAGCGATGGCCCGCCGCACCGTGGTCCGCGCGAGCCCGTACTGCTGCACCAGGTCCGTCTCGGACGCGATGCGCCGGCCGGGCGCCCAGTCGCCGCGGGCGATACGGGCCCGCAGGATCCCGGCGAGTTGCCGGTACGGCGTCAGCGGCGCCCCATGGTCGATCTCCGCATCCGGGTCGAACTCCATGGTCACGACGCTAGGCGTCGCCCTACGGAGCGGCATTTCGAGCTACGTCTCGCTACATAGCGCTACAAGCCGATACATTGCGGCAAGGAGAACCCCCGCGGCCGGTTCTGGGTCGGCCCGGGGGGATGGCCACAGCAAGCCGAGGGGCGCTGCGACATGACCGATGCTACCCACCTGACCCCCGCCACGGCCGTGCTTCGCGCCTGCGCGAGCTGCGACGTGAGCATGCTCGGCGGCGTGGCCGTCGGGCTCCTCGAATCCGGCTCCGGCCCCGGCCACGTCCTCTACGCCTGCGCCGGCTGCGTCAAACGACGCAACCTCCTGCCCCTCAACGAGCAGGACGACCTCCACGGCGACGGACGCCTCGTCTACCGCGGGCAGTGACGGGGCACGGGGCGGTGGGCCGCCGGAACGCCGATGGTCGGCGGCCCGCCAAACGATCACCGCGGGAGCTTCACTAGCCAATCCGGCAGCCTGCCCGCGTAGTGCTGCAGGGCGTACTTGAAGCTCAGCAGGTCAATCGCCCGGACGCCATCCGGTCCCGCCATCAACTGCCTGCCGCCCTGCTCCCCGCCGATCTGGCCGAGCGCGGCCTGCCGGCATTCCCGGTAGATCACCGGCCGCTTCCGCTCGAACGCCAGGAGATGCCGCCGCAGCCGCTCGTTGTCGAGCTGGTTCGCGGCCTCGTACAGCCGCAGCAGTTCGGCCCGGCGAAGCTCGCGCGCGTGCGCGTCCTCCCCCTCGCGAGCGGCAGCGAGCGAGGCGGAGTGTTCGTAGCCGGCATCTTCGTCTTCCGTACTTCGTACATCCGTCCTTCGTGAAGACGTACCGCTCATGGACGTGCCACCGATGGACGTCACTCGAATGGACGTAGCATCCGCGGTACCTCCATGTGATCGCTCCTGGGGCACGTCGTACACCTCCAGGACGGTCACGAAGTCGCCGCCGCCCTTCTGGCCCTTCGGGACGCGCTCACGCTTCCGCACCATGTACCCAGCGGCCTCCAGCTCAGCGAAGGCGGCCCGTATGGCCCGGCGCCCCTCCCCGACGACATCGCGGTGCTTGCGGGCCCGCTCCGAGATCGAGTCCGCGTTCGTCTCCCAGTTCTCCGGCCGGCTCAGCAGCTCGGCGAGGACTCCGCGAGCGCAGTACGAGAGCCGCTCGTCCCTCAGCGTCCCGTTCGGAATGATCGTGAAACTGTCCACCGGCTTCGAACGCCGAATCCTCACGACCTCACCGCCCGCTGGCGGGACGGATGGATGATCTGTACCTTCAAGAGGGCAACCTTCTTCCCTACCGAGGACGGTTGTGCCGCGCCCTGGGGAGGGCGCGTTACTGCAGCGGGGGGTGAGAGCCCCGCTCAAATACCGCTAGCGGCCGGACGGTTGACGCCCCGTCCGGCCGCTGCCGTTTCGCTCACTGATTCTATTTCGGCCGCCCGACAAGCCCCGGGCTCACGCCGTCCGCAGCACCAGCCCCACCGGCCAGTCGCTGACGTCGACCCCGTGCACGGCGGCGAGGAGCCCGCGGACGACGAGGTCATGGTCGAGGGGGTCGGCGCCGATCGGCATCCGCACCACCCACCGCCACGGGGAGCCCGCCGCCATCGCCCGGATCGCCCCCGCGAACCCCGCCTCCGCCACCTCCCGCACCTCGGCCCGGGTGATGTGCAGCAGGTTGACCAGCGGCAGCGACAGGAAGTCCCAGCGGTCCAGGAGCTTGCCGTCCAGGTAGCCGGCGCGGCTGAAGTCGGGCTCACGTACCGGGACCGGGATCGGCGTCAACCCGGCGCCATCGCACCAGGCCCCGGCGAAGTTCCGGTGCTTCGCCATCACGCCGGACACGCGGACAGGCTTCGGGTGCTGGCAGGCGGGGCAGACGGCGCGGGGGCGAGGGCTCGTTGGGGCAGGTGGGGTAGGCGCTAACGCATGCCGCATGCATGCGCTATCGGCGCGGGTAGACTCCATGGGGAGTCCTTTCGTGAGAGTTGGGGCTTGTTGATCAGCGGTTGGCGCCGCTGGTTCTTACGGCGGCCGGGTGTTGGTAGCACCCGGCCGTTGTGCTGTGCGCCGAACATAGGGCGGAACGTGGGGGGAAACCCAGCCAGTCACCGAGAGCAGAGCCATTTCACGCCGGGTGACAAATTCGCAAAACTGGAGATTGTCACCCGTCGCAGCAGGTCAGCGCCCCGCAAGGCTCGGCAAATCTCGGAATCTCTCGGAACCGCTCGGCGCCGCAGGACACCACGAGACGGTTATGAAGGATGGCCGAAAGTGGCTAGCCGTCGACTTTCAGGTGACCCAGAAGCCCGCACGGCTGGGTTGCAGTAGCCCTTCTCCGGCAAGCACTCGCATGGCCGAGTTGGCGATCGGGCGGGAAACCCCATACTCCCCGGCGACCCGCAGTGGCCAGAGGTGTTGGCGTGGACGGTAGCTGCCGGCCTTGAGCGCGCTCCGCAGCCTTTCAACCATCATCTTGATGTCGGCCGTGCTGTCATAGTGCCGTCGGAGCTGCCGCCACTCGGGGCCGAGGTGAAGCGTCCCGTTGTACAGCGGACGCTCATTCCGTATCGCTGCGTCTTCGACCTCTCGCGCCTGCTGCCAGTCGTTGAGCCAAGCGATCTCCGTCCGTGCGACGTGATGCCACCACGACCGCTCGTGGGCGTGCTCCTTGAATCTTTCGTTGGGGTCGCGACTGATCCCGACGTACAGGAGCTGGCCTTCGGCGTCGTAGAGGCGGTAGAGCGCGGTGCGCTCGGGGAAGTTCGTCTCCGTCATGTTGACCTTTCGGCAGCGCGAACTTGGGACACGTTCCGTGCGGTCCGCGTCACCCTCTGACCGTAGAGCTTATTCGCACTTGTATCAAGCTCCCGCGTTGGACGCAGAGAAGCCCCTGCTCCGGCGGCAGGGGCTTCGGGGTGGCGTAAGTCAGGAAACGGGCAGGTGATAGCCCATCTTGTACAGATGCCCAGGCTTGACCAGGACGGTCACTTCGATCGGGCGCCGGTCGTCGCTGTAGACGATGCGGAAGACCTCAAGCACGGGAACGTCGCCGGGGATCTCCAGCAACTCGTACTCCTCGGTCGTCGCTGGGCGAGCAGCCACCTCGTCGGCCTGCTCGCGCGGCGGATACCCCATCTCGGCAAGGAGCGTCGGGGAACCGCCCGGGATCTTCCGGCGGTCCGCCAGTCGCGTGCCGCGTGCCAGCTCTGTCGGGTAGTACGAGTAACTCAGCTCGGCCGGCTCGTCGTTGAGCAGCCCGAGCCGCGTCCGTAGGACGGCCACGACTCCAGCCTTCACCCCAAGGGCCCGGGCGACGCGCTTCGGCGTGGCTACCTCGCCAACGCTGAGTACCTGGTTGCTTCCTCGCTGGCCCCGGCGTGTGGCTTCCGTAGACCACCGGTATGGCTCGCCGGGGTCGGACGGCGCCATGTAGGAGACGGGGGTGATCGTCTGCGGCGCGCGGTCGCGGACGAACACGCCGGTGCCTGATCGCCCCTCAAGCAACCCCTCGGCCTTGAGGATGTCGAGGCCGCGTTGAACCGTTACGTTCGACGCCTTGTGGGCCTTGATCAGGTCATCGGTCTTCGGGATCTGGCTGCCGGGCTCCCATTGACCGCTCATGATCAAGGCCCTGATCTCGTTCGCGATCCGCTGGGCCTTCGGGCGCTTGTCCTCGTGTCTTGCCATCAGTCGACTCTCATCTCGTAGCGCATCCGGTGAGGTCCGCGCATGACCATCAGCGCCGCTTCGAACGGCACCCCATTCGCCGAGAAGCTTGTGCGGAGCAGTGTGAGCACGGGCTCCCCGGTCCGTATCCCCAGGGCATCCGACTCGCTGGCCGTAGCGCCTCGCGCCTCTATGTCCTCGACCACCCGCGTCGCCGTGTATCCCAGACTTGCTAGCAGCGTCGGCGCACCGCCCTTGATCTTGGCTTTTCCGGCAAGCGCAGTGCCCGCCGCCACTCGCTCGGGGTAGTAGGAATCGGCCAACTCGACCGGTGAACCGTCGAGGGAGATCACCCGACGCCGAATGATGGCCGCCTCGCCATCCTTCAAGCCGAGCGCATCCCGGATGGCCGCGGGTGGCGTGACCTGCCCTGCTTCCGTCAGGCGCTGCGTGCCGCGGCCGGCGGATTCCTGCGTCCAGGCGTCAGGTTCCCCCGGCTGTTGTGGACGTAGGTACGGCGTCGAACTGCTGGTCCATTCGCCGGTTTCGGGGGCGCTGTCGTGGTCGGGTGCCTTCATATCCCCAGCTTATTGCCTTGATGAGTGTTTCTCGGTGGCGCGAAAGGGACTCGCATGCTTCCTAGCGCTTGCCACTATCCGTATCAAGCTGTTAAGTTCCTTGGTAGACGCGAAGCCTGCGATTGGAGCCCAACGTGCTGCGTGTGAAGGAGGTCGCCGACCGCCTGAGAGTCCACCCCGCGACCGTGTATCGCTGGATCGCCGACGGCCGCCTTCCCGCGGTCCGGTACGGCAAGCCGGTCGCCCCCGGCCAGTCCATCAAGGGAAGCGGCGGATCGATCCGCATCCCCGAAGAGGCGCTGACCGCCCCCGACCTCGCGGCCCCCGACGCCGCCTGAACAGCAAGAACCCCGACCGGTACGACGCAACCGCCCGGCCGGGGCCTGACCACCCGAAGCCTGCTAGCCATACCGGGAGATCGAAAATGAACGGTACCAAGACCACCCCGCCCATCGCCCCCCGCCACCCGCTGTCGCCGGCCGACAAGGCCGCGCACCGGGCGGCCGAGTACCGCCGCGGTGACTCGGCCCCCTTGTCGCCGGCCGACATCCGGCGCCTGGAGGAAGACCTCGCCTGGGACCTGCACAACCAGCGCAAGGCCACAGGGGTGGCGGCATGAGTGCGGCGATGGGCCCGGCCGAGTTGGCGGGTGGTGCGGCCGAGTTCGTCCGCAGCCTGAACCACGCCCTGTACGCGGGTTTCCCCTACCCGGGTGACGCGTACAGCACCGTCGGGGAACTGTCGCGGCTCGCGTCGATGCTGCCGCAGGCCCTGACGATGATCCGTGGTGCGGTCGAGAAGCTGGAGCAGGCCGGGGGCCTGCGGAGTGACCGCGACACCCTTGCCGACGACCTGGCCAGCGCCTACGAGGGCCTGGAGCAGGCCGCCGCCGACGCACAGACCCTCTACGGGTCCCTCAGCCGCGCGCACGCCGGACTCAGCCACATCGGAGCGCGGGACGGTGCACAGTGACCGCAGTGGATGTGGCCGCCGCGGAGGCGGCGGTGGCGGAGACCGCGGGCCGGCTGGCGGACGACCTGCCGTTCGAGGAGCGCTACCAGGTGGCCCGCCAGCACGAGGCGAACCTGATGGCCCTGGCCAACGCCCGGCAGGCGGCTGGGGCCGCGACCTACGCGGACCGGCGCCGCATCGAGACGGACCGTCTCCGCTTCGCCGCGGAGGTCTGCGGCGACTTCGGGATCGAGGCATACAGCCTCGCCAGCCTGCCGCAGCAGCACCGCGGGGGTGCGCGGTGAGCTACGAGAACCGCACGGTCGCCGACCAGCAGCCCGCACTCGCAGTGCTCGCCCAGATTGGGGCGGCATTCCCGCACCTGCCCGGCGCCGTGTTCAACGTCAGCCGCCTCGACCTCGACGAGGTCACGGTCAGCCTGCACGACGACCTCGGCGACTTCGAGGCGTGGCGGATTGCTCTCGGTGTCCCGGCCAGCGCCGTGGGGTACCGGACGCAGCCCGGGAACACCGTCCTCACGGCCACCGTCGAGTGGGGTGGCGGCACGGTCGAGCTCGTCGGCTACGGGCCGCTGCCCCAGCGGGACGTCGAGCGGGGTGAGCCGTCGTGAGCACCCAGACCGGGACCGCATGGCCGGAGGGCGTGATCGCCCGGTACGTGAACGTCGGCGGGGCGCCCGTCGATGTCACCGAGTACCCGGCCGAGTCCGCTACCCAGGCCAAGTGCGGCGGCTGCAACCGGTACGACGCCACCGAGTGGGACAAGGGCGACTGGTGCGAGAACGGCGCCCGGTCCGCCGAGGCCGAAGCCCGCGCCTGGGCGCAGTCCCACGCCGAGCGCTGCCGGGCCATGCCGAAGCCGGGTGGTGTGTCGTGAGCCGCCGATTCCGGGACATGGAGACGCCCGAACAGGCGTATGCGCGCCGCCAGGCCGGGTCCGCCGCACAGCGGTCCCGTCAGGCCGCCGGGAAGCACGACGACGAGGCCAACCGGTGGCAGATGGACATCGACGTGTACGGCCGCGAAGGCCGGGACTACTCCGACCCCGACAAGGCCGCGGAGGGCGTCCGGAACCGCGACTGGCACCGAGGCCAAGCGGCCAGGCATACGGCTGACGCCGAACGTCACGAAGCCATCGCACGGCCGCCCGCACCGAAGAAGCGGCGGTGGCGGTCATGAGCACTCCGATCACCCCGCCCGCGGACCAGGGTCTCGCCGCCCGGGCGCTGGCTGAGCAGACCCGGCAGCACATGGAGTCCGCGCGGCAGGCCGCCGCAGCAGCCGAAGCAGCCCGCAAAGCCGCCGAGCAGCAGCGGGGCCGGTCGTGAGCGCCACCCACGACGGGTCGCAGAACCCGGCGCCGTCCCCGAACCCGCCCCAGTACCCGACGCCCACCCCGGTCCGCGAAGAGACCGACTGACCGCCGGGCCGGCCGGACTCCACAGATAGGAGAACAGCACATGAGCGATCAGCAGGCCAATGCCTACCGGCAGGGCGCTACGCAGTCCCTGGCGACCCAGCGGGCGCTGGAGGCCGCCGGCCAGCCCGAGGCCGCCGAGGTGGCCCAGGAGTCGGTGAACGCCAACCTCGACGCCCTCGCGCAGCTCAACGACGAGCACTGATGCCCCGCGTCACCGTCGGGTTCCTGAATGGCGAGCCCGCTGACCCGGCCGAGCAGGGGCTTACTCCGACCAGCTCCTTCAACGTGGCCCCCGGCGAGACGGTCACCGAGACCACCCCGGACGGCACCACCCACACCTACACCGCCACCGGCGACACACAGGACAAGTAACCAACCCCAGCCGACCCGTTCAGAGAGGAGGAACCCATGACCAGCCCCGCCGCCCGCTTCGCCGCCGCCTACGCGGCACTGACCGCATCCCACGAACTCGCCGACTACTGGGTTCAGGTCGACGCCGACGCCCAGGCGAAGGGCAAGCCGGGCCGCGAGGGGCGGCTGGCGTGTGCCCGGCACGTGGCCAGCTACACGGCCACCCAAGCCGCCGCGCTGTGGGCGGTCGACCGGTACCTGCGCCTCGGCCTGCGGCCCGGTCCCGCGGTCACCGGGCTCGCCGTGTCCGCGATCACGCACTACGCCGCGGACCGGTCCGCCGGCCACTGGCGCGACGAACAACCCACCACGCTCCTGCCCCGCCTCGCCCACCGCCTCGGCAAATCCGGGTGGACCCGCAACGACCCGACCGCGGGGCCGCTCCTCGACCAGTCCTGGCACAAGGCGTGGATCACCATCGCGGCCGGTATCGCCGCCGCCTAACCCCCTGACCGCCGGGCCGGCCCGCATCCCTCCCGCAGACCGGCCCGGCGCACCAACCCGAACGCGATGAGGAGAGCGATGGACGTCAACGAGATCGTCGCCCAACTGATCGAGGACTCCGGAAAGCCCGGCGCCTTCGACCGCATGAGCGCGCTCATGAAGACCCTCCCCGAAGACGTGCAGCGCGAGGTGTACGGACGACTCACCGACATCACACCCAACCCCACGGGCGACCGCTGACCTGTAGCCCTCGCTGGCCGTCCCGCCGGACGGACGGCGTGGAGATCAGGCCAACCACCCTGACATTCCACCGAAGGAGACCCACCGTCGTGACCCTCCCGTCCAGCCTCGCCCCGTTCGTCCGTGACGTCGCCGATGTCGCCGAGGACAAGCCCGCCACCACGCTTGCCCAGTTCATCGAGTCGCTCAAGTTGGCCGTCGGCTACCTCTACCTGGCCCGGTATGACGTGGACGACTTCGGAGACGGCTTCCGGACCGCCATCAACCTCCTCGACGAGGCGGCCAAGACCGAGGGCGCTGACCGTGACGCCCTGATCAACCGCGCGGCCGGCCATCTGCGGGGGTTCGCCAAATCTGCCCGCCAGTACCAGGCCATGGGCTGACCACCCAGGCATCCCAACCCGCCCGAGAGAGGACA
>JABFXP010000518.1 GCA_013361685.1 Catenulispora sp. | reverse complement strand
GCCCTGGCCGCGGCCCGGCGCGCCTACCTGCGCACCCGGGAGCTCAGCGCCGAGCCCGCGACCCGCGCCGCGATGTCGATCGGCGCCGCCGAGTGCGCGCAGGTGTCCGGCGACGTGGAGACCGCGCAGATCCTGGCCCGCGAGGCGCTGGAGTACTCCGGCTCACCGGAGGTCGCGAACGCGGCCAACCGGGTCCTGCACCAGATCACCCTGGCCCGGGCCGGCGCCCAGGAGGTGCTGGAGATCTTCGAGGCCGACGCCGACGCGCTCGGCGCGCACGAGGCCGACCTGGCCGCGTCCTACCTCGGCGCCGCGGCGGCCACCGCGATCACCGCGACCCGCCTGCGCGACACGCTCCGCCTCAGCGCGAAGGGCGTGGCCGCGACCCCCTCGGGCGTGGGCACCGGCGCCGCGGCGGCCCGCACCAGCAACGTGTTCGGACTGATCAGCATGGGCCGCGCGCCGGAAGCGGCGCGCGTGATGGCCGACTACTTCCCGGCGTTCCGCGAGGCCGACCCCTGGCGTCAGAGCTTTGAGACGGTCGGCGTCACCGGCATGGTGCTGATCTGGCTGGGGATGACCGGCCACGCCGGCGAGTACGTCAACCGCACCGCCCGCCTGCTGCGCCAGGCCGGCGCCGAGGAACACCTGCCGTTGCTGCTGATCCCGCGGATCCTGCTGGCCATCCGCAAGGGCGAGTTCGCCGCCGCCCACGAGGCCGCCGAGGAGTCCCGCCGCCTCGGCGGCGAACTCGGCCAGCGCCAAGTCGCCCCGCTCGCCGTGGCCCTGGCCGCGCGCCTGGCGGCGGTCCGCGGCAACTTCACCCGCGCCCGCGACCTGGCGACCACCACCGAGCAGCTGACCGAGGCCACCGGAGCGAGCTTCTACCGGGACATCGCGAACACCGCGATGGGCTCCGCCGACCTGGCCCAGGGCCGCTGTCAGGAAGCTGCGTCCACCTTGTCCGAGGTCCGCGCCCGCCTCCACGCCGGCGGCATGATCGAGCACAGCCTGTTCATGCCGACCTTCGGCGACTACATCGAAGCCCTGATCCGCCTCGGCGCCGACGACCGCGCCCGCACCGAGGTCGCCGACGAACTGCCCCGCGTCGAAGGCGGCGCCCTGCCGGCGTCCCTGGCGGTCGTCTACCGCTGCCAGGCGCAGGTGCTGCCACCCCGGGAGGCGACGCACTGGTTCGACCGGGCGATGGCCGCCCACGCCGCCTCCGTCGACGCCTTCGAACAAGCCCGAACCCAACTCGCCTACGGCCGGTTCCTCCGCGAGGGCGGCGACTGCTACGCGGCCGGCCGGCTGCTGACCGCGGCGGCGACGGCGTTCACCGCAATGGGCGCCGACCCCTGGCTGGAGGAGACCGAGACCGAGTTGGACCTGCTGGCCCTGCCGGCGGAGCTGTCCGGCGCGCGGCTGGCCAGGCAGGAACGGCGCGTCGTGCGCCTGGCGGCCGAGGGCGCGACGAACAGCCAGATCTCCGAGGCACTGGGGATCGCGCCGCACACCGTGGACCACTATCTGGAGCAGGTGCTCGAGAAGTTGGGTGTATGTCAGCGGTCGGAGTTGTCCGGGCTGCTTCAGAAGGGCTCTTACTAATCGGCCCCGGGCCTCACACCGGCACGCCGAGGGTCTTGGCCGTGCTGGACGCCGGAACCTCCTCCTTGCCCGGGTAGGTGTTCAGAACCTTGTCGGAGATCGGCGTGACGATGCCGAACCAGTAGTTCTCGTTGCGGAAGTGATGCAGCTGGTGAGTGCGGCGGATCGTCCGGTAGAGCGCGGTCTTGGGGCGGTAGGGCGAGTGGATGAGGAAGTGGGTCCACTCATACGCCGTGAGTGAGGCGACGGCGGTGGCGAAGCCGGTGAGCGCCGGCCGCAGCGCGCGGGCCCCGGCGGCGTTGACGACGCCCAGCGCCGCGACAGCCGGAAGGAGCGTGGCGCGCGGGATGAAGACCAGCTCGGGGTCACGCGGATCGCGGTGGTGGGCGCGATGGGAGCGGGCCAGGAGGCTGTCGACGGTCTGGCCGTTCACCTCGCGGGGGCGGCGGTGGAGCACGTGGACGTGGATCAGCCACTCGACGAACGGCTCGATGCCCACGATGACGGCCGCGGCGGCGGCGTCGCGGCGACTCCAGCGGCCGAGGGCGACACGCGCCACGGTGGCGGCAGCCGTGCTGGCAGTGAGGATGCGGGCATTGCGATGTCTGGCGAACAGGCCGGCCGCATCAGCCAGGGACATGCCGCTGCGGGTGAACTCGGTGCGGGTGAACGCGGTCATCGGTCCTCCATGGGTTTCGTCAGTCCATCGGCGCCCCGCTCCAGGAAGGCCCGAACCGCGGCGGTGCCGATGGCCAGCAACTCCGCCGCCGCGGACCGGGCCGCCTCGGGATCGCGGGCGTCGATCGCGTCGAGCACCGAGCCATACCGCGCCCGCGCCGCGACCTCACCGGTCAGGATGTGGCCGACCAGAGCGGCGGCCGGGTGGTAGGCCTGTCGCAGGGCATTGAGGGACAGCCGGTAGCAGATGTTCTGCGAGCCGTCGACGATCAGGTCCCAGAAGCGGGAGTCGAGGTCGGCGGCAGTCCCGGCGCCCAGGTCTGCCACAGCCGCGCGCAGCGCCGAGGTGTCGTCCAGCCGCGTCGCACACAGCGCGGCGGCATCCGCACCGATCGCCTGGCGCATCTCCATCACGGAGCACACCACATCGCGGTCGATGCTGCCGTCCGCGCGGCGGAACAGGCGCGGCAGCAGATCCAGCCCGGCACTCGTCCGGTAGTCCTGCACCCGCGTACCGCCGCCATGCCGGATCTCCACCAGGCCGAGCTGATCGAGGCGTTGCAGAGCCTCGCGGACCACCTGCCGGGTGACGCCGAGCTCTGATGTCAGCGTCCGCTCAGAGGGCAGAGGCGCGCCGGGGACGAGGGTTCCGTCGAGGATCTGGGCCAGGATCTGCTCGAAGACCGCCGCCGAGAAGGATCGGCGGTCCACGGGGGCGAAGGTGCTCACGCTTCGAGCGTCGCGAAAGATGGTCAAGAGGTCAAGTGGTCGGACCAGTTTTCTCGAAACCCCTTCAGCGGACGCCTGAGCTGGCTACGCTCGGCGCCATGTCCGACACGCGTCTTGAGCTTCGGCGAACAGTCCGCACGATCGCTGCGGGAACGGTGCTGCTCCTGCTGTCTGCGGCCTGCTCGTCACAGTCAGCCAAGGACACCGCGGCGGTTTCGACGCGGAGCGCACCGGCGTCGCAGACTTCGACGACGCCGCCCGCGACCAACACCACCACCGCGACACCGGCGACGCCACCGTCGGCAGCCGCCAAAACACCAGCACCCACCACACAATCTCCCAGCGACCCCGGCGCGACCGGCCTCGGCGGCTGCCCCGTCGCACCGGCCGACAGCGTCTGGCGAGCCCGCGTCGACCACCTCCCGGTCGCCACCCGCTCCGCCGCCTACGTCGCAAGCATCGGCGCCACACAGCACGTCCACGCGGACTTCGGCGCCGGCCTCTGGGACGGCGGCCCGATCGGCATCCCCATCACCCTGATCCCGCCCGGCACCAAACCCGCCCACATCACCTTCGACTACGCCGCCGAAAGCGACAAAGGCCCCTACCCGATCCCACCGAACGCCTCCGTCGAAGGCGGCCCCCAAGCATCCGGCGACCGCCACGTCATCGCCCTCGACCCCAGCACCTGCACCGACTACGAGCTCTACAGCGCCCACTCCCAAGCCGGCACCTGGACAGCCGGCTCGGGAGCGATCTTCCCCCTCCGCTCCGACACCCTGCGCCCCGCCGGCTGGACCTCCGCCGACGCAGCCGGCCTGCCGATCCTCCCCGGCCTCGCCCGCTTCGACGAAGCCGCAACCGGCATCGACCACGCACTGCGGATCACCGTCCCCCGCACCCAGAGCACATACCTGTGGCCGGCCCGCCACCAAGCCTCGAACAACACCGACCCGGCCCTCCCCCCGATGGGCCTGCGACTCCGCCTGAAGGCCTCGGTCGACATCTCGAAACTCCCCCCGCAAGCACGCGCCGTCGCCCAAGCCCTGAAGACCTACGGAGCGATCGTCGCCGACAACGGCTCAGCCTGGTACATCAGCGGCACCCCGGACGACCACTGGAGCAACGACCAACTCCAGCGCCTCAGCACCCTGACCGGCACCGACTTCGAAGCGGTGGACGAGTCGGCGCTGCGGATCTCCGCCGATTCCGGAGCGGCGCGCGCCGGCTGACCGGGACC
>JABFXP010000635.1 GCA_013361685.1 Catenulispora sp. | reverse complement strand
CAAGCACAAGCACAAGCACAAGCACAAGCACAACAACATGAACGAGTAACAGCACAAGGGGGCGGGCTCCAGCATGTCAGCGCTTTTCCACAGGTGGCCCAAACGAGTCACCGCAGCAGTAGCAGCAACCGCGCTGATCCTCGCCGCCGCAGCCACCTGGCTCCTCAGCGCGACCGCCTCCCCGCCGACCCCGCAAGCCGTGCCCAGCACCGTCTACACCGGCCCCGGCTTCGACCCCTGCTCCGCCCCCGACAACGCCTCGATGGACGCCTGGCTCCAATCCCCCTACCGCGGCATCGGCATATACCTCGGCGGCCCGCGCTACGCCCCGGGCTGCAAGGCCGGCAACGCCGCGAACCTGACCAAGGACTGGGTGGGCCGGCAGGCCTACAACGGCTGGCGCTTCCTCCCGCTGTACGTGGGCAGCCAGGCCCAGTACAAAGACAACAACGGCGACTACCAGAGCGACTTCGACACCCTCACCGCCGACACCGCCTTCCAACTCGGCTCGTCCGAAGCCGACGACGCCGCGAACCTGGCCCGCACCCTCGGCTTCCCGCCCAGCTCCGTGGTCTACGACGACATGGAGAACTACGACTCGCGCTACACGCCACTCGTGCTGGCCTACTCGCAGGGCTGGACCCAGGAACTGCACCGCGCCGGCTTCCGCTCCGGCTGGTACTCCAGCTCCGGCACCGGCATCAAGGACCAGTCCGCCGCCTACGGCCCCGGCTCCCCGGACGTCCTCGACATCGCCAACTGGAACGCCACCAACACCACCGACGACCCGAACGTGAAGCCGTCGCAGTGGGCGAACCACCAGCGGGTGCACCAGACCCAGGGCGGCCACCAGGAGAGCTACGGCGGCGTCACGCTGAACATCGACACCGACTGGTTCGACGTCGGCCAGGCCAGCCGGGCCACCGTGGAGCGGCTGGCCGGCTACGACCGGGACCTGACCGCGGTGCTGGCCAGCGTCCGCACCTTCGACTGCCACGGCTGCGCGAACCCCGGCCACGACCAGGCCAAGGCCGCGGTGCTCAGCCGCGACGACACCTTCGCCGACGCCCTGGGCGGCTCGGCGCTGGCCGCGCAGGCCACCGGTCCGCTGCTGCTGACCGCGCCCGCCGCGATGAACCAGTCCTCGCTGAACGAGCTGCGCCGGATCCTGTGGCCCGGCTCCACGGTCTACCTGCTCGGCGGCACCAAGGCGCTGTCCCCGGCGGTCGAGCACGCGGTCGCCGCCGCCGGCTTCGTGCCGCGCCGCATCGCCGGCGCCGACCGGTTCGAGACCGCGGTGGGCATCGCCAAGACCGTCTCGCCGCACGGCGCGCCGTCCAGCGTCCTGGTCGCCACCGGCACCGACTTCCCCGACGCGCTCGCCGCGGGCGCGGCCGCCGGCGCCCTCGGGATCACCGCCCAGACGCCGCCCGCGCCCGGCAGCACCACCCCGCCGCCCACCCCCGGCGACGTCTCCCACAACGGCGCCGTGGTCGTGCTCAGCGACGGCGCGAAGCTGCCGGCGGCGAGCCTTGCCTACCTGTCCGGGATGGATCCGACCGCGACCAAGATGTACGGGGTCGGCGGCAAGGCCGTGGCCGCGGTGCACACCTCGTTCCCCGGCTGGCAGAACTGGGTGACGTTCACGCCGCTGTTCGGCTCCGACCGCTACGGCACCGCGGTGGCCGTCGCCCAGCGGTTCTCGTACCTGCCGACCTCGGTGGTCGTGGCCTCCGGCGCCAACTGGCCGGACGCCCTGTCCGGCGGCGCGATGGCCGCGCACCGCGGCGTCCCGCTGCTGCTGACCGACCCGAAGGCGCTGGCCGGCGCCACCGGCTACTACCTCGGCGCGAAGAACAACCCGATCACCACCGCGACGCTCGTCGGCGGGACCGCGGCGATCTCGCCCGCGTCGGCCTCGGCGCTGGGCGACGCGTTCAGCTACCCGGGACAGTGGGACCTGGTCACGATCCGCTGAAAAGACAGCTGAGAAAACATCCGAAGAAGTCGAGCGGGCCCCGTCGAAAACGACGGGGCCCGCTCGACGCATGACTGAAGGAGAACACCAAGCCCACCGAACACCGACCCCACTGACCACCAGGCCAGCTAAGGAGCACTCTCATGACCATCGTCACCGCCAACATGTCCATGTCCCTCGACGGCTTCGTCAGCCACCCGACCGACGGCGTGGACATCCTGTTCGGCTGGTACAGCCGCGGCGACGTCGTCGTCGAGACCACGGACGAGCGCTGGGAGCTGAAGACCGACGCCGAGGAAGCCGAGATGCTCCAGGACGCGAAGGTCTCCATCGGCGCCATCGTCTACGGCCGCACGACCTTCGACGACGCCGAGGGCTGGCACGGCACCCACCCGCTGGGCGTGCCGGTCGTGGTGCTCACGCACACCATGCCGCGGGGCTGGCCGCGCGAGGACTCCTCGGTCCACATCGTCACCGACGGGGGTATCGAAGGCGCCCTGAAGAAGGCGCGCGAGCTGGCCGGGGACAAGACCGTCGTGATCGGCAGCGCCGACCTGACCCAGCAGGCCCTGAACGCCGGCCTGCTCGACGAGCTGACCGTCGACGTGGTCGCGGCGATGCTCGGCGAGGGCGTCCGGTTCTTCGACAACCTGAAGGACACGCCGTACGAGCTGGAGCAGACCTGGGCCCGCCCCGGCAACGGCGTGACCCACATCGGTTACCGCGTGATCAAGCCCTGACCTCAGACGCCGACGTCCCCGAAGCCTGAGCCCCGGCCCCGGCACCGCCGCTCCCGCCGGGCTCAGCCTTCGGCGTCTCCGGCTTGAACACCCAGTGCTTGTAGAGCCAGAAGTTGTAGAGCGTGATGACCACCGTCGACAGCGGCTTGGCGATCAGGTAGTTCACCCCGATGCCGGTCAGTGTGTACATCAGAACCTGCGTGACGCCGAGGTTCACCGCGACCAGCAACGCGAAGCGCATCGTCTGCTTGTGCACCGCGCCTTCACGCGCCCCGTGCTCGGCGAAGGTGAGCATCCGGTTGATGGAGAAGTTCACGCCGAACGCGATGAGATACGCCAGACCGGTGGCGAGCCACAGCGGGAAGTGCGCGAGCCCGTGCGTCAGGAAGAGAACGACTTCCTCAGTCACCAGCGCCGAGCCGCCGCTGAACGCGTAGCGGACGAAAGTGTGGTTCGCCAGAGTCTTGATCAGCTGCTTCACGACAGCACATCCTCCGGAAGCTGCGCCTCACCCGACGCGGCGAGAGCACCGTCGCCCCCACCCCGAGCAGCGCGCCGACGCTCGAACCACCACACCGCGCCCAGCGCGACCGCGCCGACCGCACTGCCCCCGAACCCGGCGTAAAGCCCCGGCGGCGTGAACGACATCGAGATCCGGTGGGTACCGGCCGGGACCGGGACCCCGGTGAACGCGCCGAGCAGCTCCGTGGTCTTCACCGACTTGCCGTCCACGGAGACCGACCAGCCCGGGATGCTCGGGACCGAGAGGAACACCGTCGCGGCGCTGTCGCCGGTAGTCGTGGCCGCCAGACCGGTGTCGCTCCAGTGGACGTCGGTGACGCCGCCGGTGCGCAGCTGCGCGAGCTTGGCGTCGACAGCCGTCGGGTCCAGACCGCGCACCACGTCGGAACCGACGTGGTAGGTGTAGCCGTTGAGCAGAGTCTGACTCGACATCGAGATGCTGAAAGCACCGGCGTGCACGCCGCCGAGGTCCTGGAAGCCGGTGGAGAAGCCCGCCGGGTACTGGATGTTGGCCTTGTCCTTCGACGGGTCGCTGACGTTCAGCGGCGCCGGCCGGTCCTGGCCGTCGAGCCGGGTCCAGGTCTGGCCCTGGTTGAACGCGCCGGGCGCATAGAGGTAGACCTCACGCGTTCCCGTCGACTGGCAGGTCCACGAGATCTTGCCGCTGTACTTCTTCCCGTCGGCCCGGGCCTGTTTCGGCACGGTGATGCTCACCGTGCCGTCGGCACCGGTGACCACCTTCAGCCCGTCGCCGCTGACGGTCGGCGCACCGCACATCGACTGGAACGCGCCCGGCATCCCGAACAGCTGCTCCTGCGCGGCGTACGGCGAGTTCTGAGGCAGCGCCTTGCTGAAGTCGGCGAGGTCGTCGCCGGTGAGGCGGAAGCCGACCGGCAGGGTGCTGTCGATCTTGTAGACCGTCGTGATGTTCTTGTCGGGTGTGCCGGGGGCGCTGTCGTTGTAGGTCTTCTGCAACGTGGCGCCGAGCCGGTTGATCGTGCCGTCGGCGCTCTCCCGCGTGGTGCCGACCAGGTACTGGTAGCCCAGGAGCCCGTCGGTGAGCAGCGTGGCGCCGGCGTGCGCGGACCAGACGTTCGCCTCGTGGTGCGCGAAGCCCAGGTTCTCCATCGTCTGGTGCAGCTTGCCGGAGGACAGCGAGGAGAAGTGGGTGAAGGCGAAGTTGCCGTAGCGCAGGCCGTCGTTGGTGGTCCGCAGGTTCTGGTCGTAGCCCTCGGCCCGGAAGAACTCGTCGTGTCCCGGTTGCAGGCCGGCCAGCGCGGTGTCGTAGGACGTCGTGGGCGAGCCGTACCAGTTGGACGTCTTCACCGTCCCGTAGCCGGAGCCCTTCTGGTAGCCCAGGTACTGCTTGCCGAGCAGTTGGGCCGAGCCGCCGGTGTCCAGGGCCAGAACCGCGACCGCGGCCACGGCGGCGGCTTGCGGGGTGGCGAGCCGCTTCGGGATCCACGTCAACTGCTTGGGCAGCGCCTCGTCGGCCGGACGCACCCGCAGATAGAGCGCGAAGGCCAGGAACAGCGTGCCGAACACCAGGATCAAAGTGTCGAACCGCACCACGTCCGGCGTGATGACCCGCGGGTAAGACTGGCGGCCCCAGTACAGGATCACGAACCAGAACGCCCCGCTGACGCCGAGCCACTTGACCTGCTTCACCGAGTCGGCGCCGACCCAGCCGCGGAAGGCCAGGAACGCCAGCAGCGCGACGATCAGGAACGCGAAGCGGAAGGGGAAGCCGTTCGGCATCTGGCCGCCGTGCATCAGCAGGTACAGCGGCTTGACGTGCATGGCCAGCAGCAGGAACGCCAGCACCGCGCCGAACGCGATCCGTTCGGCCCGGCGGATGGTCCGCGCCAGGAAGAACAGCGGCACCAGCACCAGGATCAGGGTGGCCGCGCCGATGTTCGGCGTCTTCGACCCGAGGTCCACGGTCCCGCCGAAGAACCGGACCAGCACCGACAGCACCGGGACCGACGAGGGGTCTATCGAGGAGTCGGCGTGCAGCTTCGTCTTCTGGGTCAGGCCGCCGAGATAGGTGGGCAGGATGAAGGCGGCGGACAGCAGGCCGCCGATCGCCCCGGCCACGGCGAACCGGCCGACGGTGCGCAGGAAGTCCTTGCGCTCGAACAGCTCCCGGACCCCGAAGTACCGCGCGAGCCCGTACATGCAGGCGAACACCAGGATCATCGCGCCGGTGTAGAAGTCGATGATCAGGTTCAGGCCGAGGCCCAGCGCCAGCGAGGCGATCCGGCCGGTGCTCAGCAGCCGCTCGATGCCCAGCAGCACCCAGGGGAGCAGGTACAGCGCGTCCAGCCACATGATGTTGAACGCGTAGACCACGGACCAGGCGCTCAGGGCGTACGCGCTGGAGAGCACCACGATCAGGGCCTTGTCGACCGCGCTGTCCCGATCGCCCCGGAACTTGCGCAGCAACAGGGCCATGCCCAGGCCCGCGGCGCCCAGCTTGAGCACCGTGACGACGGCGATCATCATCGGCAGCCGGCGGTCCGAGGCCAGCAGCGTCAGCAGGCCGATGGGGCTGGACAGGTAGTAGGCGACGATGGGCCAGAAGTTCATCCCGCCGTCGCCGCGCCAGGTGAACAGCAGCGAGCCGTGGCCGCTGATCGCCTGGTCGAAGTAGGAGTAGTACTGCGCGTACTGGTTGTTCATGTCGAGCATGAGCGTCGTGTACGCGCCGCCCGGATCGAACGGATAGATCCCGCGCCCGGCCAGCACCGCGGCGAACACCGCCGCCGGGACGACGAACGCCAAGATCAGGTACAGGTTGCGGCGTATCCCGGCGAGAAGGGACCTGGTCACTGGATTCCGTTCAGCTCACGCGCTCCGGGGACCCCGTTGACCCCGTCGGGGCCGGGGTCGAGGTCCTCCCGCAGGTCCCGGCCGGCCACCTGGTTGTGGGCCGGCTGCCGGTCGCCGGAGACGTCCTGGAAGTCGGCCTGGTGCCGCAGCGGCCCGGCCTCGGTCTCCTTGACCAGGTAGTGCGGCCGGTGCTTGGCCTCGTAGTAAATGCGCCCGACGTACTCCCCGATGACGCCGACCGTGAACATCTGCAGGCCGCCGATGCCGACGATGGCCGCGATCGTGGTGACGTAGCCGGGGGTGTGGTTGCCGTGCAGGATGGCCGCCACGATGATCCACACCATGTAGACGAACGAGATGCTGAAGAACAGGAAGCCCAGGTAGATCGCCAGGCGCAGCGGCTTGTTGTTGAACGACAGCAGCGAGTCGACCGCGTAGTTCAGCAGCCGCCGCAGCGACCACTTGGTCTCCCCGGCCTCCCGGACGGCGTTGCGGTAGGTGAAGGTGACCGCGTCGAAGCCGATCCAGGCGAACAGGCCCTTGGAGAAGCGGTTGTACTCCGGCATGGACAGCAGCGCGTCCACCGCGCGGCGGGACAGCAGCCGGAAGTCGCCGACGCCGTTGACCAGCTCGACGTCGACCATCTTGTTGACCAGCTTGTAGTAGGTCTGCGAGACGAGCGACCGGAACTTCTTGTCGCCCTCGCGGTCCCGCTGGGCGATGACCTGGTCGAAGCCCTGCCGGTGCAGCGCGACCATCCGGCCCAGCAGCTCCGGCGGGTGCTGCAGGTCGGCGTCGATGACGATCACCGCGTCGCCGCTGGCGCGCTTGAGCCCGGCCAGTATCGCCGACTCCTTGCCGAAGTTGCGGCTGAAGGAGACGTACTTGGCCTCGGGGTCCCGCGCGGCGATCTTCTTCAGCAGCTCAAGCGTGCCGTCGGAGGAGCCGTCGTCGACGAACACCAGCTCGATCTCGTCCGCTATCCCCGCGCTCTCGGTCCGCACGACCTCGTGGAACCTCGCCAATACCGCTTCTTCGTTGAAGCACGGGACGACCAGGGACAGACGCATGGGTTCTCCGGTTGTGGACGGGGCTGCGGGGCCAGGCTACCCGAGCAGGCTGCGCGTCATGGCATTACCGGTGAGGACGCATGTCCCGGGACCGGCGGTTCCGGTGCGCGCGCCCGCCCGGCGGGCCGACGGCAGCGCGCCATGTAACGAACCGGTAACGCAACTCAACCGTAAGCACGATGACGCGTCTTTGGCTTTGACAGCAGCGTCAAACCACGGGTGCCAGGAGTCGTAGATGCGCAAGTCACACCTCAGGAAGTCCTTGGCCGCCTCGGCCATTCTCGCCACGTCCCTGGCATCGGCCGCCGGGCTCGCCCAGAGCGCGAGCGCCAGCACGGCCGGCGCCGCGAACTCGCCGCTGACGGTCACCGACGGCACGCAGAACGTGGTGCTGAACGGCCGCGCCGTGCAGTACGCCGGAAACATCGACCGGGGCTCGTGGGCGCCGGACGGCAGCCGCATCGCGTATGTGCGGGCGGACGGGGCCGTGGTCACCGAGCGCGCCGGCGGCGAGGACCTGATCGTGGCCGTGCCGGCCAAGGCCGGGGTCACCCGGTCGCACCCGACCTGGGCCGACGGTGGCTCGACCCTCATCTTCGCCGAGCAGTCCGGCACCACCTCGAAGATCATGGCGGTCGCGGCCTACACCGACCCGCACGACGCGATCACCGAGTACGAGCCGATCGGCCTGATGATGGGCCCGGTGTACACCGAGGGTTCGGAGCGGGCGCCGGAGTCGAACGGTCAGTCGGTGGCCTTCGTCCACAAGAACTCCGGCCACGACGAGATCTGGGTGCAGGACGGCTTCGGCCGCGGCACCGCCGGGCCGCGCCTGGCCACCGACGACGGCACCGACCCGACGCTCTCCCCGGACGGCAAGACCGTCGTGTTCGTGCGCACCGACGCCAGCGGCGACAAGCAGCTGTGGGCGCTCCCGTGGGACCGGAACGCCGAGCACCCGGCCGGCACCGCGGTGCAGTTGACCCACGACGCGCACGACCACCTGAGCCCGACCTTCTCTCCGGACGGCACCCGGATCGCCTACGAGAACGGCCCCGGCAACGGCGCCGCGCCCACCGACGTGCAGTCGATCGCCAAGGACGGCAGCGGCCAGCACCAGGAGTGGAGCCACCCCGGCGTCCCGGCCTACCAGGGCCAGAACCAGGACTCGGTGACCCGGCTGGCCGGCGCCGACCGGTTCGGCACCGCGATCGCCGCCTCGCAGGCCCGGTGGCCGAAGGCGCCCGGCACGACCGCCAAGCCCGGTGCCGAGTCGGTGGTGCTGAGCCGCTCGGACCTCCCGTACGACGCGCTGGGCGGCAGCACGCTCGCCGCCGTGGCCCAGGGCCCGCTGCTGCTCACGCCGACCGACCACCTGGACCCGGCGGTCAAGACCGAGATCGCCCGCGTCCTGGGCACGGCGAGCAGCACCAAGACCGTGTACGTCCTCGGCGGCGAGCAGGCACTGTCCCCGGCGGTGTTCGACGCGGTCAAGGCCATGGGCTACACGGTCAAGCGGATCGCGGGACCGGACCGCTACACCACCTCGGTGGCCATCGCCCAGGAGGTGACCGCCCGCTACGGCACCGACGCCACCAAGATCCTGGTGGCCACCGGCCGGAACTTCCCGGACGCGCTGTCCGCGGGCGCCGCGGCCGAGGCCGACACCGGCTACAGCGGCCCCAGCGTGGGCGTGGTGGTCCTGACCGACGACACGAAGATCCCGGCCGCGACGGCGGCCTACCTCGCGCAGCACGCGGCGCACGCCGAGTCCGGCGTCTACGGCGTCGGCGGTCAGGCGGACACCGCGCTGAAGAACGCCGGCATCAAGCACACCGGACTCGCCGGACTCGACCGTTACCAGACGTCGTACCTGGTCGCCAAGGCCTTCTTCAACACCGGCCTGGGCGGCAACCCGCCGCGCAGCGTGGGCTTCGCGACCGGCCTGAACTGGGCCGACGCCCTGTCCGGCGGCGCCTTCATGGGCAGCGTGAACGGCCCGCTGCTGCTGGTGGACGCCGGCGGCGAGCCGTCGAAGGACGCCGAGAACTGGCTGCTGGGCTGGTCGCCGAGCATCGACGCCGGATACATCTTCGGCGGCGAGAAGGCGGTCCCGGACATCGCCACCGTCGGGCTGCCCGGTCTCTACGCGGGTCCGGCCGGCGCCACCGTGGCGCAGAACCCGAAGGCCTGAGCCGTTCGGCCCGAGCCGCCGCGAAGCCCCGCCACTCCGCTTCGGAGCCGGCGGGGCTTCGCGCGTTCCACGGCGGCTTCGAAGCCGGTGAACGCGCACGTCATCACCAGGTTCTCGTCGATAACGAACTGATAACCGCGCTCAACCATCGCCCCGGCGGCACGTCTCTCCCTATGTCAGAACTTTGAATCACTCAGGTCGGGAGTCGTCCATGCGCAGCTCACACCTCAGGAAGTCGCTCGCCGCCTCGGCCATCCTCGCCACGTCGGTGGCGTCCGCGGCCGGGTTCCTGCAAAGCGCCGCCGCCAGTACCGCCGGAGCGTCCAACTCTCCGCTGACCGTCACCGACGGCACCCGGAACGTGGTGCTCAACGGCCACGCGGTGCAGTACGCCGGGAACATCGACCGCGGATCGTGGGCGCCGGACGGCAGCCGCATCGCGTACGTGCGGGCGGACGGGGCCGTGATCACCGAGCGCGCCGGCGGCGGGGGAGCCGTCGTGGTGGTGCCGGCCAAGGCCGGGGTCGTCCGGTCGCACCCGACCTGGGCCGAGAGAGGTACGGCCATCGTGTTCGCCGAGCGGACCGGCACCAGCAGCAAGCTGATGCAGGCCCCGGCCTTCACCGCCGACGGCGGCACGCCGCAGGAGTCCGAGGTGGTCTCTCTGGTCGGGGCCGGCGGGACGGCGGTCGCCGCGGGCACCGAAGTCGCGCCGGACTCCAACGGGTCCCTGATCGCCTTCCAGCACCAGGACGCCGGCACCGGCCACCAGCAGATCTGGGTGCAGGACTACTACGGCCGAGGTTCCGACGGCAGCCACCTGGCCGCCGACGACGGCACCGACCCGACGCTCTCGCCCGACGGCAAGACGGTCGCCTTCCTGCGCACGGACTCCGCCGGGAACAAGCAGATCTGGTCCGTCCCCTACGACGCGACCGACTACAACCACCCGCTCGGCACCGCCGTGCAGCTGACGCACGACGCGCACGACCACGTGAACCCGACCTTCTCTCCGGACGGCACCCGGATCGCCTACGAGAACGGCCCCGGCAACGGCGCGGCGCCCACCGACGTGCAGTCGATCGCCAAGGACGGCAGCGGCCAGCACCAGGAGTGGAGCCACCCCGGCGTCCCGGCCTACCAGGGCCAGAACCAGGACTCGGTGACCCGGCTGGCCGGCGCGGACCGGATCGGCACCGCGATCGCCGCCTCGCAGGCGATGTTCAAGTCCCCGGCGGCCAACGACGACGGCGCCAACGCGGTCGTCCTGAGCCGCTCGGACCAGTTCGCGGACGCCCTGGGCGGCAGCGCCCTGGCGACGGCGAAGTACGGCCCGCTGCTGCTCACCCCGACCGACCATCTGGACCCCGCGGTCAAGGCCGAGATCGCCCGGGTCCTGGGGCCGGTGAGGGCCGACAAGACCGTGTACGTCCTCGGCGGCGAGCAGGCCCTGTCCCCGGCGGTGTTCAACGCGGTCAAGGCCATGGGCTACACGGTGACGCGGCTGGCCGGCGCCGACCGCTACGAGACCTCGGTCGCCATCGCGAGGCAGACGGCGGACCGGGGGGTGCCCGGCGAAAACGGGGCGCATCCCGAGCGGGTCCTGGTCGCGACCGGCGACAACTTCCCGGACGCCTTGTCGGCCGGCGCAGCGGCCAACACCTTCAACGGCAACACGCCCGCGGCCGGCGTGGTGATCCTGTCCGACGACAAGAAGCTGCCCCCTTCGACGGCCGCTTACCTGGCCGAGGTGAAGTCGCATGACGCCCCCGGGTACACGACGCCGGTCTACGGGGTCGGCGGACAGGCGGACACCGCGCTGACCAACGCCGGGATCAAGCACATCCCGGTGGCCGGCTCCGACCGCTACCAAACCTCTTACCTGGTCGCGAAAACCTTCTTCAACGGCACCGAGGACGGCGGCGCTCCGCCCACCCGCGTCGGCTTCGCCACGGCCCTGAACTGGCCGGACGCTCTGTCCGGCGGCGCTTTCATGGGCCACCAGCGCGGCCCGCTGCTGCTGGTCGACCCGGTCGGCGGCGAGCCGGCGAAGGACGCCGAGAGCTGGCTGCTGGGCTGGTCGGGATCGATCAGCGGCGCCTATGTGTTCGGCGGCACCAAGGCCGTCCCGCCGATCACCGTCGAGGGGGTCGGCGGGCTCATCGCCGGTCCGGCCGGCGCCGACACCGTGACCAACCCGAAGGCCTGAGCCCCTCGGCGGATCCGGAAAGCCGGAAAGCCCCGCCGACCCCTTCCCGGGGTCGGCGGGGCTTTCCCCGTCATGGGGCGGCCTGCCCGCGCCCGCTCCGCCTTACCGGAACCGGCGCAGCCGCAGGCTGTTGCTGACCACGAACACCGACGAGAACGCCATCGCCGCGCCGGCGATCATCGGGTTCAGCAGCCCGGCCGCCGCCAGCGGCAG
This sequence comes from Catenulispora sp., assembly GCA_013361685.1. Classification (GTDB taxonomy): domain Bacteria; phylum Actinomycetota; class Actinomycetes; order Streptomycetales; family Catenulisporaceae; genus Catenulispora. Next base: position 3,756 of record JABFXP010000635.1, on the reverse strand, counting down.
CGCCGCCACGTTGTAGCCGAAGGCCCAGAACAGGTTGCCCTTGATCGTGCCCAGCGTGCGGCGCGACAGCCGGATCGCCGTGGCCGCGGTGCGCAGGTCGCCGCCGACCAGCGTCAGGTCCCCGGCCTCGATCGCGGCGTCGGTGCCGGTGCCCAGGGCCAGGCCCAGGTCGGCCTGGGCCAGCGCGGCCGCGTCGTTGACGCCGTCGCCGACCATCGCCACCACCCGGCCCTCGGCCTGGAGCCTGGCGACCGCCTCGACCTTGCCGACCGGCAGCACCTCGGCCAGCACCTGCTCGATGCCGACCTCGGCGGCGACCGCGCGGGCCACGGTCTCGTTGTCGCCGGTGAGCAGGACCGGGGTCAGGCCCAGGGCGCGCAGCTCGCGGATCGCCTCGGCGCTGGTGGGCTTCACCGCGTCGGCGACCTCCAGCACCGCCCGGGCCCGGCCGTCCCAGCCGACCGCGATCGCGGTGCGGCCCGCCGCCTCGGCCCCGGCCTTGGCCGCGGCCAGCTCCGGGTCCAGGTGCTGGGCCCACTCGGCGAGCAGCTTCTCCCGGCCGACCACCACCGCGTGGCCGTCCACCACGCCCTGCACGCCCAGGCCCTCGACGTTCTCGAAGCCCTCGGGTTCGGGCAGCGGTCCGGCCTCGGCCAGCGCCGCCGCGGCGACCGCCTTGGCGATCGGGTGCTCGCTGGCGTGCTCCAGGGCCCCGGCCAGCCGCAGCGCCTCCTGGCGCGACTCGCCCTCGGCGACGGTCACGCCGACCAGCGCCATGCTGCCGGTGGTCACCGTGCCGGTCTTGTCCAGCACGATGGTGTCGACCTTGCGGGTGTTCTCGAGCACTTCCGGGCCCTTGATCAGGACGCCGAGCTGCGCGCCGCGGCCGGTGCCGACCATCAGCGCGGTCGGGGTGGCCAGGCCCAGGGCGCAGGGGCAGGCGATGATCAGGACGCTGACCGCCGCGGCGAAGGCCGCCGAGACGCCGTCGCCGGTGAGCAGCCAGAAGGCCAGGGTCGCCAGGGACAGCAGGATCACCGTGGGAACGAAGACCGAGGAGATCTTGTCGGCCAGGCGCTGCGCGGCGGCCTTGCCGTTCTGCGCCTCCTGGACCAACTTGGCCATCCGGGACAGCTGGGTGTCGGCGCCGACCCGGGTGGCCCGGACCACCAGGCGGCCGGAGGTGTTGACGGTGGCGCCGGTGACCGCGTCGCCGGCGGCGACGTCCACCGGGACCGACTCGCCGGTGAGCATCGAGGCGTCGACCGCGGACCGGCCCTCCTCCACGACGCCGTCGGTGGCCACCTTCTCACCGGGACGGACCACGAACCGGTCGCCGACGGCCAGGCCGCCGATCGGGATCCGGACCTCGGCGCCGTCCCGCAGCACCGCGACGTCCTTCGCGCCGAGCGTCATCAGGGCCCGCAGCGCGGCGCCGGAGCGGCGCTTGGCCTTGTGCTCGAAGAAGCGCCCGGCCAGGATGAACGCGGTCACGCCGGAGGCGGCCTCGAGGTAGATCGAGCCGGAGCCGTCGTTGCGCGCGATGGTGAAGTCGAAGCCGTGCTTCATCCCCTCCATGCCGGCGTCGCCGAAGAACAGCGCCCACAGCGACCACAGGAAAGCCGCGGACACGCCGACCGACACCAGCGTGTCCATGGTGGCGGCGCGGTGCTTGAAGTTCGTCCACGCGGCCTTGTGGAACGGCCAGGCCGCGTAGGTCACCACCGGCGCGGACAGCGTCAGCGACGCCCACTGCCAGTTGCGGAACTGGAGCGCCGGGATCATCGCCATCAGGATCACCGGGACCGACAGCACGACCGCGGTGGTCAGGCGCTGGCGCAGGGCGGTGGCGCGGCGCTCGTCCTCGAGCTCGGCGGCGGTGCGCGGCGGTGCGGAGTCCGCCTCGCCGTCGGAGCCGGCCGGGCCGGCCGCGCCGGGCGCGGCCACGGGCTCCGGGAGCGCGGCGGTGTAGCCGGCCTGCTCGACCACGGCGACCAGGTCCGCCGGGGCGTACGCGGCCGGGAACGTGACCTTGGCCTTCTCGGTGGCGTAGTTCACGGTCGCGGTCACGCCGTCGAGCTTGTTCAGCTTGCGCTCGATCCGGTTGGCGCAGGACGCGCAGGTCATCCCGCCGATGGCCAACTCGACGTCGGTCACAGGGCCGGTCGGCACCGGCGCCTCCAAGGTCGTTTCCGTCATCGCTGCCTCCGCTTGGGGACGGTCCTCTAGTCTCTCACCGGTCCCAACCATATACCCCATGGGGGTATTCCGCCAGCCGTTGGTGGGCTCATGCGACGATTGGGCCGCCGGGGTTCTGTTACGTGATCGGCGCCCGGGAGCGGGTAGCCCGATGTTCATGCGCCTGACAGTCCTCGCCGCCTGCGCGGCAGCCCTGGCCCTGAGCTGCGCCGACACCGCGTTCGCCGGAGTCGCCCCGCTGCCGGCGGTGCGGACCGTCAGTTATGCCGGCGCCTCGGTCCGGGTCCCCGCCGACTGGCCCGTGCACGATCTGGCCGCCGAGCCGCATACCTGTATGCGGTATGACCATCACGCCGTATACCTCGGCGACCCGGGCCCGGACCAGGACTGCCCGGCGGTGGCCGTGGGCCGCACGGAGACCGTCCACATCGCCGCGGACGGCACCGTGACCCGGACCCGCGGCGACCGGGAGCCCCTCGCGGACGACGAGCCCCCGCAGCCGATCCCGAACCCGCACGCGCGCGCCATCCGCCCCAAGGTCGAGCCCGCCGCCACGTACAGCGGCCTGGGCTTCGACACCTGCGCGGCACCGTCCGCCGACGTGATGCAGACCTGGGCCAAGTCCTCCCCGTACCACGCCACCGGCATCTACATCGGCGGCATCGACCGCGCCTGCCCGGACGGCAACCTCACCCCGGACTGGGTCCGCAAAGTAGGCGGCCAGGGCTGGAAGTTCTTCCCGATCTACGTCGGCCGCCAGGCGCCGTGCTGGAAGGACCCCGGCGGCGGCCACCCGGCCCTGATCGAACGAAGCCGCCGCTGGACCCAGGGCGTCGAGGCGGCCAACGACGCCGCCGACCGCGCCGACTACTTCGGCATCGCCAAAGGCAGCCCGATCTACTTCGACATGGAGTACTACCCCCGCGCGGACCAGAACTGCGTCCAGGACGTGCAGGCCTTCCTCAGCGCCTGGACCGACCAGCTCCACGCCCGCGGCTTCGTCTCCGGCATCTACAGCAGCTCCAGCGGCGCCATCGCGGACATGGCGCTGGTCTACGAGAGCGGCGCGGCCTACCGCGCCGACGTGGCTTGGTATGCGCACTGGGACAAGAAGCCCCAACTGTTCGGCGACCCGACCTTGAGCGACAAATACTGGCCGGGCCACCACCGCATCAAGCAGTACACCGGCGGCCACAATGAGACGTACGGCGGGAAGCGGATCAACATCGACTTGAACGTGCTGGACGCGCCGGTGGCCGCGCTGGAGTGAAGGTGCGCGGAAGGGGATCCGCGTTGAGGAGTTGAGGTATCAGGACTCTGCGGCGGCGCGGCAGATGGCGGGGCGGCAAAGCGACTGCACCGCGGGGCGGCCACCGCGCGGACAGTCGCTCGGCACGGCTGAACTGAGCGCAGCGGACCGGCAGTCGGCGGGAAAGCCAGGTGCCGGTCCGCTGTCTGCTGGGAGCTGCCGCTGCCCTACCGGTCGGCGGGCCGGCCGGGGCGGGTGGCGGGGCGGCGGCCCATCGTGCCGCGGGGCTGGGCGGCGGCGCTGGGGCG
>JABFXP010000149.1 GCA_013361685.1 Catenulispora sp. | reverse complement strand
CGCGCCGATCAGAACACTGGATCCAGCGCAGCCGCCGCCCCTCACCAGCGCGAACGCCCGCATCACCCCTCCGCGAGCTCCCGCTCCAGCGGCACCCGGAACCGCGGCGTCACCCGGGTATCCCCCAGGATGTCCTGCCACCGCCGAGTCTCCGCCTCGACCGCCCGCACCGCGTCCCGGCCGACGTCGCGCAAAAGCCGGGTCGCGATCGTGCCGTCCGCGCGCTGCGCCCAGCCGCCGATCACCTCGCCGTTCCACCAGACGGTCGGGCCGACGTTGCCCGCGCGGTCGAACAGCTGCGGGCGCAGCGCGTCCGCCAGGTACCAGTCGCGGGACTGCCAGCCCATCGCGGTCGGGTCCAGCCCCGGCAGCAGCGCGGCCCACGGCTCCTGCGTACCGGCCTCCGCCTCGCCCGCCGGTTCCACGTCGTCCGGCAGCACCCAGCCCGGCCCGCCGTCGAGGGACACCTCGGTCGCGTCCACCGCCTTCAGGGCCCGGCGGACGTCGGTGACCTTCCAGCCGGTCCACCACTTCAGGTCCGCCTCGGTGGCCGGCCCGAACGCCCGCAGCCACCGCCGGGCCAGCTCCGCCTGCGCCTCCGGCACCGGGACGTCGGCGTGGCCGGTGCCCGGCTCCCAGCGGTGCTGGCTCGACAGCCACGTCCCCACCGGCCGGCCGCGCACCACCGCGCCGTCGAAGCCGAGGACCCGCAGCACCCGCGCGGACGCCGGCTGCCACGCCTCCCACTTCGTGCCCTTGCCGTAGAGCACCTTGTCGCGCAGCCCGGGGACCGCCTTGCCCAGCTCGGCCCCGGTCACCGAGCCGCGGCGCCGCACCTCGGCGACGGTCGCGGCCTCGACCGCGGCCAGCCAGGCGTCGTCCAGCCCGCCGTCGCGGGCGCTTTTCAGCAACTGCGCGCGCTCCTTGGACCACAGCTCACGCGTGGTCGACGCCTGCACCACCGCCGCCAGGTCCTTGGGGAACACGAACAGCGTCTGCCGCATCCCGTGCATCCGGACCAGCGTCCGGTCGTCGTAGAGAGCCCGCTCCACCTCGCCGGTCTCCGGCTTCGCCAGCCGCGCCAGCGCCGACAGGTAGACCGTGGCGGCGTCGGTCGCGTGCAGGGCGACCAGCGCGTCGGCCACCGCCTCGGGGGTCTCGGCCCGGGCCCGGGGGGCCAGCAGGTGCCGGGCGGCCAGCCGCGCGCGCCGCTCCTCGACGCTCACCAAGCGTGAAGTCACGCGTTCATCTTGCTCAGCGCTCGCAGCGAGCGCCACCCGATGACGCCGATCCCGACCCCGGCCGTGACCGACACGACGACCAGGGCGAGGTGGACCAGGAAGAAGGCCGTCGGCCCGTCGTCCCAGGAGCGGTGGTCCTGCCAGATGGCCTTCATGAAGCGGGGCCAGATGATCAGCGACCACACTCCGAAGGCGGTCAGGAACCACGACGCGACACGCCCGAGTCTCACTTGGCCTCCTCGCCTACCTGGGGTCCGGAAAACCCTACCCCGCCGGGCCGCGCGCCGTTTTCCCCACCTGTTTTAGACTGCCTCTGCCCCGGCCGTCCCGTCTCCGCAGGAGGATCCCCTGTGTCCGACCCCTTCGTCCACCTGCACGTTCACACCGAGTACTCGATGCTCGACGGTGCGGCACGACTGAAGGACTTGTTCAAGGCCGCATCGTCGCTGGGGATGCCGGCGGTGGCCATGACGGACCACGGGAACATGCACGGCGCGGCCGATTTCACGAAGCAGGCGCTGGGCGCGGGCGTCAAGCCGATCATCGGCATCGAGGCGTATGTGGCGCCGGAGTCGCGGTACAACCAGAAGCCGATCCGCTGGGGCCAGCCGCACCAGAAGTCCGACGACGTCTCCGGCGGCGGTCTCTACGGCCACGCGACGATCTGGGCCAAGGACGTCACCGGCCTGCAGAACCTCACCAAGCTCTCCTCGCGCGCCTACACCGAAGGGTTCGCCCGCAAGTATCCGCGGATGGACGCCGAGCTGATGGCGCAGCACTCCGAGGGGCTGATGGCCACCACCGGCTGCCCCTCGGGCTTCGTCCAGACCCGTCTGCGCCTGGGCCAGGAGAAGGAAGCCCTGGAAGCCGCGGCGCAGTACCAGGACATCTTCGGCAAGGACAACTTCTATCTGGAGCTCATGGACCACGGTCTCGAGATCGAGACGCGGGTCCGTGAGGGGCTGCTGGAGATCGGCCGCAAGCTCGGCATCCCGCCGATCGTCACCAACGACTCGCACTACACCTACCGTGAAGAGGCGGCCGCGCACGACGCGCTGCTGTGCATCCAGACCGCGTCGAACATCGCCGATCCGGACCGGTTCCGGTTCGGCGGCGACGGTTACTACCTCAAATCCGCCGACGAGATGCGGGCGATCGGCAGCGACGAGATCTGGCAGCAGGGCTGCCGCAACACGCTGCTGATCGCGGAGCGGGTCAACCCCGAGGGGATGTTCGCCTACCGGAACCTGATGCCGCGGCTGGAGCCGCCGGCCGGCCTGACCGAGGACGAGTGGTTCCGCAAACTGGCCTTCGACGGTCTGGCCAAGCGGTTCCCGGCCGGCCTGCCGAACGAGAAGGCCTACAAGGAGCGGCTCGAGTTCGAGCTCGACGTCATCTTGCAGATGGGCTTCCCGTCCTACTTCATCGTGGTCGCGGACTTCATCAACTGGGCCAAGGACAACGGGATCGCCGTCGGCCCGGGCCGCGGTTCGGCGGCCGGTTCGCTGGTCGCCTACTCCCTGGGCATCACCGACGTCGACCCGATCCCGTTCGACCTGCTCTTCGAGCGGTTCCTGAACCCGGACCGGGTGAGCCCGCCGGACATCGACATCGACTTCGACGACCGCCGCCGCTCGGACGTGATCCGCTACGTCACCGAGAAGTACGGCGAGGACAAGGTCGCGATGATCGCCACCTTCGGCCGGATCAAGGCGAAGGCGGCGGTGAAGGACGCCAGCCGCATCCTGGGCTACCCGTTCGCGATGGGCGACCGCATCACCAAGGCGCTGCCGCCGGACGTGATGGGCAAGTCGATGCCGCTGACCGGGGTGTTCGACAGCTCGCACCCGCGTTTCGGCGAGGCCGGCGAGATCCGCTCGATGTACGAGCAGGACCCGGACGTCAAGAAGGTCATCGACACCGGGCGGGGCGTGGAGGGCCTGATCCGCCAGCCCGGGGTGCACGCGGCCGGCGTCATCATCTCCCCGGAGACCATCACCGACCACGTGCCGGTCATGATGCGCCCGGCCGACGGCGTCATCATCACGCAGTTCGACTATCCGACCTGCGAGGAAATCGGCCTGATCAAGATGGACTTCCTCGGCCTGAGGAACCTGACGATCATCACCGACGCCCTGACCAACATCGAGACCACCACCGGGAAGCGGCTGAACACGCTGGACTTCCCGCTCGACGACCCGCTGACGTACGAACTGCTGGGCCGGGGCGACACGCTGGGCGTGTTCCAGCTCGACGGCGGCCCGCTGCGCTCCCTGCTGCGCCAGATGCGGCCGGACAACTTCGAGGACGTCTCGGCCATCATCGCGCTGTACCGGCCCGGTCCGATGGGCGCGAACTCGCACATCAACTACGCCGAGCGCAAGAACAACCGGCAGCCGATCACGCCGATCCACCCGGAGCTGGAGGAGCCGCTGAAGGAGGTGCTCGGCGTCAGCTACGGCCTGATCATCTACCAGGAGCAGGTGATGGCGGCCGCGCGGGTGCTCGCCGGCTACTCCCTGGCCCAGGCGGACCTGCTGCGCCGGGCGATGGGCAAGAAGAAGAAGGAAGTCCTGGACAAGGAGTACGTGGGCTTCGAGAAGGGCATGGCCGACAACGGCTTCTCGGCCCAGGCCACCAAGGCGGTGTGGGACGTCCTGGTCCCGTTCGCCGACTACGCGTTCAACAAGTCGCACTCGGTGGCCTACGGTTTCATCGCGTATCAGACCGCGTATCTCAAGGCCCACTATCCGGCCGAGTACATGGCCGCGCTGCTCACCTCCACGGCCACCGACAAGGACCGCTCGGCGATCTACCTGGCCGAGTGCCGCCGGATGGGCATCAAGGTGCTGCCGCCGGACGTCAACGACTCGCTGCACCAGTTCACCCCGGTGGGCTCGGACATCCGCTTCGGCCTGGGCGCGATCCGCAACGTCGGCGAGAACGTGGTCTCCTCGATCATCGCCACCCGCAAGAGCAAGGGCCGGTTCACCTCGTTCAACGACTTTCTGGCCAAGGTGGACCTGCCGGTCTGCAACAAGCGGACCATCGAGTCGCTGATCAAGGCCGGCGCCTTCGACTCCCTGGGCCACTCCCGCCGCGGCCTGGCCGAGCAGCACGAGCGCGCGATCGACTCGGTGGTGGAGGTCAAGAAGCAGGAGGCGCTGGGCCAGGACTCGCTGTTCGGCTCGCTGCTGGACGGCGGCCAGGACGCCGTCACCGGCGGCGTCGAGCTGGCCTTCTCCGACATCGAGTGGGACAAGAAGGTGCTGCTCGGCTTCGAGCGGGAGATGCTGGGCCTGTACGTCTCGGACCATCCGCTGTCCGGCGTGGAACACGTGCTCGCCTCCAAGGCCGACTGCTCGATCGCCGCGCTCACCGCGGACAGCGAGCGCGCCGACGGCTCGATCGTGACCATCGCCGGCATCATCTCGGGCCTGGCCCGCAAGGTGACCAAACAGGGCAACACCTGGGCCGCGGCCGCGATCGAGGACCTGGAGGGCGGGATCGAGACGATGTTCTTCCCGCAGACCTACCAGCTGTACGCCACGCAGCTCGCCGAGGACGCGGTGGTGGTGGTCAAGGGCCGGCTGGACCGGCGCGACGACGTGCCGAAGCTGATCGCGATGGAGGTGGCGATGCTCGACATCTCCTCGGCCGGCTCCAGCGCCCCGGTGGTGCTGCACGTGGCCGAGGCCCGGGTGATCCCGGCGACCGTGCAGCGGCTGAAGCGGATCCTGTCCAGCCACCCGGGCACCACGCCGGTGCGCATGCACCTGCGCAGCCCGGATGAGAAGGTGGTCCGCTACCAGCTCGGCGACAACCTGCGGGTGGCGAACTCGCCGGCGCTGAGCTCGGATCTCAAGGTCCTGCTGGGCGCCGGGTGCTTCGGCTCGGAGCCGGCACCGGTGGAGTGAGAGGGCGTTCATGGAATTCCAGGATGTGATCCGCAAGCGCAAGATGGTGCGGGCGTTCACCACCGAGCCGATCGCGGCCGAGGTCACCGAGCGGCTGCTGCGGGCGGCCAACCGGGCGCCGTCGGCCGGGTTCTCGCAGGGTTATGCGATGCTCGTGCTGGAGTCGGCCGAGGACCGCGCCGCCTTCTGGGCGGCGATGGACCCCGAGGACGAGTACGCCGGCACGCCGCTGCGCAACGCGCCGCTGATCGTGATCCCGTGCTCCAACAAGGAGGTCTACCTCGACCGGTACGCCCGGCCGGACAAGGGCTGGACCGACCGGGACGAGGCGCGGTGGCCGGTGCCGTTCTGGCACATCGACACCGGCATGCTGACGATGCTGCTGCTGCTCGCCGTGGTCGAGGAGGAACTGGGGGCCCTGTACTTCGGGATCCCGCCGTCGTCGCTCGGCAACGTGCGCACCGGGTTCGGCATCCCCGACGACTTCACGCCGATCGGCGCGGTCGCCATCGGGCATCCGGACGCCGACCGGGACGCCCGGCAGCGGACGTCGCGCAAGACGATCACGCGGCGCACCGTCGAGGACATCACGCATCGGGGCCGCTGGCAGGCGCAGTAGAGCCGAGCCGCCGGGAGCCCGGCGGCGGCGCGGTCCCGGTCCGATGTGTGGACCGGAGATGACCGGTCCCGGGCCGGGTCTGCGAGAGTGACAAGGTGATTTCCCTCGCGGAGCTGGCAGAAGTCGAAAACGTCATCCGTTCCGTCAACGAGAAAGCGGTCCTGCCGCGGTTCCGGAGCCTGCGGGACTCCGAGGTCGCCATGAAGGGCCCGATGGATCCGGTCACGGTCGCCGACCGGGAGGCCGAGGACCTGCTGCGGGAATGGCTCACGGCGTTCCTGCCGGGCTCGGTCGTGGTGGGCGAGGAGGCGGTCTCCGAGGACCCGTCGGTGCTGCACGCGCTGACCGGCAGCGCGCCGGTGTGGGTCATCGACCCGATCGACGGCACCCGCAACTTCGTCGCCGGTTCGGGCCGGTTCTCCACCCTGGTCTCGCTGTCGGTCGACGGGGTGCTGCAGGCGTCCTGGTCCTACGCGCCGGTGCTGGGCCGGATCGGCACGGCGCTGGCCGGCCGGGGCGCGTGGGTGGACGGGGAGCCGGCCCGGGTGGCGCCGCCGGCCGGGCCGCCGGGACTGCCGCTGACCACCTCCCACCCGGCGTGGTGGCCGGCCGGGTACGGCCGGTCCTTCGACGCGCTGACCGCGGCGGGCCTGGACGTCCGCTACTTCGACGCCTGCGGCATCGAATACCTGGACCTGGCGATCGGGAAGCGCTCGGCGATGGTGCTCACGTGGGAGCACTGCTGGGACCACGCCGCCGGGCTGCTGCTGGTGGCCGAGGCCGGCGGGCACGTGGCGACCCTGGACGGCTCCCCGATGCGGCTGGCCGGCGGCAACGCGCTGCCGTTCGTGGCCTCCGCCGACCCGGCGACCACCGAGTTGGTGCGGAGCATCATCGTGGAGTCCGCCGCCCCCGGGAGCTGAGCGCGCCGACCGCCGCACAGACAGCACAGACAGCACAGACAAGACCACGCTGCGCGGGCGGCCGGACCGGCGTCCGGCCGCCCGCGCCACCGGTGCCCGCCCAAGCCCTCGGAACCACCCAGGTCGCGCTATATGCCTTGACAGCTATATAACCGAAGAGGCAAACTCGAACGCATGACAGTCGCCGAAGCGTTCCAGGCCCTGGCCGAGCCCCGCCGCCTGGCCATCATGGAGCTGTTGCGCGACGGCGAGAAGTCGGTGGGCGAACTCGCCGAAAGGCTGGACGCGAGCCAGCCCGCGGTCTCCAAGCACCTGCGGGCGCTGCGGCAGGCCGGCCTCGTCGAGGTGCGGCCGATCGCGCAGCAGCGCTTCTACCGCATACGCGCGGAACCCCTGGCCGAAGTGGACGACTGGCTGGCGCAGTACCGCCGGTTGTGGACCCGCAGCCTGGACCGCCTGGAAGCCCATCTGGAACAGCGGAGGAAGACATGAGCGACGCGACCTTGACCACCCCCGGCCCGCAGGGCGCCGCGGTGCGCCTGGAGCGGGTGCTGCCCGACCCGCCGGAGGTGGTGTGGCAGGCGCTGACCGACCGCGACCAGCTGAAGGCCTGGTTCCCCTGCGACGTGATCGTCGAGGGCGGGCTCTGGCGCCCGGGCGCTGCGATCACGTTCCCGTTCGGCCCGGAAGCCGACAACGTGACGCTGACCGGCGAGGTGCTGGAAGTCCGGGAGCCGGAGCTGCTCGCCTTCACCTGGGCCGAGGAGACCCTGCGCTTCGAGCTCGTCCCGCACGACGGCGGCACCCGCCTGATCCTCGTCGACGAACTGCGCCCCGGCATCGCCGCCCGCAACGCCGCGGGCTGGGACGTCTGCCTGGACCGGCTGGCCGGCCGGACCCCGGCGCAGGACGCCTGGCGCGCCCCCTTCGAGCGCTACACAGCCGCCTTCACCCCTGAGCTCGGACCGCAGGAGGGCCCGCCGGAGTCCGCGCAGTAGCCGGCCCCGCACCCACCGCCGTCGAGCCCTGATATCAGCGCTCTCCGACCCGGAGCACGTACAGGCCGAGCACCTTGCCCTCGGCGTCCAGCGTCACCCGCCCCTTCATCTTCGCGGTCTCGTAGATCAGCGGGATCTCCACGACGGTCCGCCGGCCGGTCCGCCGCACCCGGGGCATCCCGGACATCCGCTGGAAGGTGCCCATCCGCCGTTCCAGGTCCTCGCGGGCGCCGGTCAGGTGCTCGACGGTGGCGACCTCGGCCAGCGGCGCGCTGAACCACGGCCACAGCCGCTCGAAGCGGCCGGTGACGAACGCGGCCAGGGTCAGCGAGGCCCGTTCCACCGCCTCGTCGATGGCGTGCAGCGAGTCCAGCGGGACCACCGGCGCGGCCGCCCGCCGGCCGCCGTTGCCGGCGGGGACCCGGCCGGCGCCGCCGTCGAGGATCCGCCGGTGCAGCGCGCGCAGCTCGGCCCCGGGTTCGACGCCGAGCTCGGCGACCAGCATCCGCCGGGCGTCCTGGTAGACCGCCAGCGACTCGGCCCGCCGTCCGCTGCTCTCCAGCGCGATCATCAGCTGCGCGTAGAAGTGCTCGTACAAAGGGTGCCGCTTGACCAGATCGCGCAGCCGCGGAATCACGTCCCCGTGCCGGCCGAGCGCGAGATCGGCCTCGCAGCGGTCGTCCAGCACCTGCAACCGCAGCTGCTCCAGGTGCGGCACGCAGGCGTCGTGCAGCCGCTGCGAGGGCACGTCGAGCAGCGGCTGCCCGCGCCACAACCGCATGGCCCGCTCCGCCGAGCTCGCCGCGACCGCCCACGACCCGCCGGCCAGCGCGACCGCCGTCCGCCCGCACGCGGTCTCGAACATCCGGGTGTCGAGCTCCCCGGCGTTCACCCGGCACAGATAGCCCGGCGGCTTGGTGACGACGCGGTCCGCCGCCGGGCCGAGCGCCCGCCGCAGCCGCAGCACGTAGACCCGTACGGTCCGCGCGGCGTCGGCGGGCGGCTCGCCGTCCCACAGCACATCGCAGAGTTCGTCGACAGCGACCGGTTGGTTGGCCCGCAGCAACAGCGCGGCGAGCAGGGTGCGTAGTCGGGAGCCCGGTATCGGGACCTCCTGTCCGGACTCGTCACTGACCAGGAACGGTCCGAGGATCGCCCAGTGCATCGTCTTCCCCTCGTCGGCGGCGTCGGTGGCTACGCGCCGTCAGTGTCCTGCTGTACTCGCAATGTAGTCGGATTGTCACGCACCGCGCAGAGGGTGTTTTTGAGGTGCCGCGCCGAACCGGGCCTTGAGACGATCACCGACCCTGGGGCATCCTGAAAGGCTGCACCCGCGCTGTTCACCTAAAAGTTCTGCTACAACCCCTTTGCTCGCTAAGACCTGATCTGTACCTTCCGTTGTGGGCTCCCCCGATTCCTCCTAACCCCCACCATCAGGAGAGACGGAATGCTGAGATCCACTTTCCGGCGCCTCGGCCTCGGCGTGGTCGCCGCCGCGACCGCCGCGTCCGCCGCGCTGCTGGCCCCGGCGGCGCACGCCGCGGGCACGTACAACCTGCTGGTCCTGCCCGATCAGGGCGAGACCGCGATCTACAACTTCATCAACAGCGCGACGAAGTCGATCGACGTCACCATGTACGAGCTGCGCGACACCACGGTGACGACGGCGCTGGTGAACAAGAAGAAGGCCGGCCTGGCCGTCCGGGTGATCCTGGACGGGAAGCAGACCGGCGTGAACGGCGCCGCCTACAGCGCGCTCCAGGCCGGCGGTGTGAGCGTCATCTACAGCTCGTCGGCCTTCACCTACACACATCAGAAGACGATCACGGTCGACGCCGCGACGTCCTGGATCAGCACCGGAAACCTGGACACCACGTACTACTCGACCTCGCGCGACTATTCGGTGTTCGACACCGACGCCGTCGACGTGGCCGCCGTGGAGCAGGTCTTCAACGCCGACTTCAGCGGCACCTCCATCACCCCGGGCGACGGCGACCACCTGGTGTGGTCCCCCACCGACTCCCAGACCCACCTGCTCGCCCTGATCAACGGCGCCACCAAGACGCTGGACGTGCAGCAGGAGGAGTTCGGCGACACCGCGCTGATCAACGCGATCGTCGCCGCCGCGCAGCGCGGCGTGGCCGTGCGCTGCGTGCTGGAGAACACCGGCGGCTCGTACAACTCGCAGATCAGCCAGGTGCAGGCGGCCGGGGCGCAGGTGACGCAGTACACCTCGCAGACCGGCTACTACATCCACGCCAAGGCGATCGTCGCGGACTACGGCACCTCGGCCGCGAAGGTGTTCGCCGGCTCGGAGAACTTCTCCGACAACTCGCTGAACCACAACCGCGAACTCGGCCTCATCCTCACCGACTCCGGCGTGCTGACCGGGATCGAGAACGCCTTCACCGCCGACTTCACCAAGGGCGCGAGCTCCGGCGTGACCGTCACCAACCCGGGCAACCAGTCGGGGACGCTCGGCAGCGCCGCATCGCTTCAGATCCAGGCCACCGACACCGCCGGGGGCACGCTCTCCTACACCGCCGGCGGTCTGCCGGCCGGGCTGTCGATCAACACGAGCACCGGCCTGATCTCCGGCACGCCGACCGCGACCGGCACCAGCAGCGTCACGGTCACCGCCACCGACTCCACCGGCCCCTCCGGGACGGCCTCGTTCAGCTGGACGATCGGCGGCACCTCAAGCTGCGGCACCGCCAACCTGCTCGGCGACCCCGGATTCGAGAACGGCACCAACGCAGCGCCCTGGAACGTCTCCAGCGGTGTCATCAACAACAGCGCGAGCGAACCCGCGCGCACCGGAAGCTGGGACGCGTGGCTGGGCGGCACCGCCTCCAGCACCGCCACCCTGGCGCAGACCGTGGCCCTGCCGAGCGGCTGCACGACATACACCTTCAGCTTCTACATGCACATCGACACGGCGGAGACCAGCACCACGACCGCCTACGACACCCTCAAAGTGCAGGTCCTGAACAGCGCGGGCACCGTGCTGGGCACCCTGTACACCTACTCCAACAAGAACGCCAACACTGGTTACTCCCAGCACAACCTCTCGTTGGCGTCCTACGCCGGCCAGACCGTGACGCTGAAGCTCACCGCGGCGAACGACTACGAGTACCCCACCTCGTTCGTGGTCGACGACACCTCGGTGAAGGCCAGCTGACGCGCTGACCGATGAGTCCGGCGGCCCGCCGCGAGCGCGGCGGGCCGCCGGACGTGCTGCTTTCGCACCGGTGCCGAGACCTCGGGCACGATCGTCCGCGCCGTATCCGCGCCGGCCGCCGCTTCGTGATCAGTTCGCGCGGCACGTCCACCATGTGGCAGGGTTCGCTGTCGGATATTAGGGGTTGTATCTCAACTCGATGCTATGGCGCGTGGGGGCAGGCGTGGAGCAACTGCGGGGGACGGATCCGCGGCGGATCGGGCCTTACGAACTGGTCGGGGTACTGGGTTCGGGCGGCATGGGCCGGGTCTACCTGGGCCGCACCGCGGCCGGGGTGACGGCGGCGGTCAAGGTGATCCACGCCGACCTCTCCCGCGATCCCGAGTTCCGCCGCCGGTTCCGGCGCGAGGTCGAGACCACCGCCGCCATCACCGGCCCGCGCCTGGCGGCCGTGCTGGACTCCGATGTGGAGGCCGAGCATCCGTGGCTGGCCACCGAGTACGTCGCGGGCCCCTCGCTGGCCTCGGCCGTGGCCGATACCGGACCGCTGACGCCGGAAGCGGCGATACAGGTCGCGGCGGGGGTCGCCGAGGCACTCGCCGCGATCCACGCGCAGGGCCTGGTGCACCGCGATGTGAAGCCCTCCAACGTGCTGCTGGCCTCCGACGGTCCGCGCCTGATCGACTTCGGCATCGCCCGCGGCGCCGCCGACAGCCGCCTCACCCGCACCGGCGTGGCCCTGGGCACCCCGCAGTTCATGGCCCCCGAGCAGATCCAGGGCGACCGCGAGACCGGCGCCGCCGCCGACTTGTTCGCGCTGGCCGGGGTGCTGCTGTACGCGATGACCGGGGAGTACCCGTTCGGCGAGGGCAGCGCGGTGACGCTGCTGTACCGCATCGTGCACGAGGCGCCGCGGCTGGAACCGGTGCGGCCGGACCTGCGACCGCTGCTGGCCGCCTGCCTCGACAAGGACCCTGCTGCCCGGCCCTCCGCGGTCGAAGTGGCGCAGCACCTGGGACGACTGGCCGATCCCGAGCGGACGGTCGAGGTCGCGACGGGTGACGGCGCGGATGCCACGACGATCAGCGGTGCCGCAGGCTTCGGCGCCGCAGGTGCGGACAACGGGCTGAGGCCGAACCAGGCGGATGCGGATGCCGGACGTGGCCGGCGCCGATCGAGTGACACGACGGCCGGTCAGGCGATACCGGCCAGTGCCCTGCCGACGCAGTCCGTGGCGACGGCCACGCAGTCCGCGACAGCCACGCCCTACCCCGGCGGCCCGACCGGTCCTGGAAGCCCCTCCACCGGTCCGATGAGTCCGGGAGCTCCGGCCACCGACCCGAAGTCAGACCGCTGGCGCAAACCGACGGCGATCGGCGCCGGCGTCCTCGCCGGGGTGGCGGCTCTGGTCGTGGCCGTCACTCTGGGCTCCGGAGACAACGGGACCACGGGCTCCTCCGGCGCGGGCAAGATCGCCAACGGGATCCCCGATCCGGTGGCCGACAGCCTCACGGCCGGTTCCGGTGTGATCCTGCCGAACGGCAGCACCAGCGGCGGTGCCACCCCGTCGCAGAACCCTGCTTCCGCGGGCCAGACGCCGGCCACCCCCGGCAATCCCACCGGCACCCCCGCCACCGGCTCCGCCCCGGGCGCCACGCCGGGCTCGACCGCCTCGTCCGGCTCCACCGCCGCGACGTCCAAGCCCGGCGCCACCGCGTCCGGCGTCACCGGCAGTTCCCCGCCCAAGTCCTCCGGCAGCGCCCCGGCGTCGCACACCACCGCTCCCCCGGCGTCCTCAGCCGCCCCGACCACCGCTCGGACCACGTCCCCGGCCTCGGGCTCGGGCACCCCGACCCGCTCCTCGGCCGACAGCGGCCTGTACATGCTCCAGAGCACGCTGGACTCGAAATGCGTCAACGCCGGGGTGTCCTCCGGCGCGTACGTGTACGGCAGCGGTCCTTGCAGCGGCGCCGCGGCGCAGTGGAAGGTCTGGGAGGGCTCGCCCACCCCCGGCGGCATGATGACCTGGCAGTTCGAATCGGCCACCTACACCGGTTATTGCATGGGCACCACGTCTTCAGCCGGCGACTGGCTCACGCCGTGCAGCGCGACCGACGCGAAGCAGTGGTGGACCACCTTCCAACGGCCCTCCGGCGGGAACACGGTCAACTCATGGAATGACAGCCACTACTGTCTGACGAACCACAACTTCGCCATGACCCCGACCGACTGCGCCGGGAACCCCGACGGCTTGTCCGACTCCGCGTTCTGGTGGACGCTGAAGTAGCGGGACTGTGAGGCAGAGCCCTCACTTACCGTCCGGCGGCTCCGTCATCGCGCGCGGGTCCACGATCCGGTCGAACTCCTCGGCGTCGAGGAAACCGCTGTCGATCGCGGCCTCACGCAGGGTCGTGCCCTTGGTGTCGGCGTCGTGCGCGATCCGCGCGGCCTTGTCGTAGCCGATCTCCGGCGTCAGCGCGGTCACCAGCATCAGCGACCGGCCCAGGTCGTGGTCGATGCGCTCACGGTTCAGCTCGATGCCCTGCAGGCAGAACACCCGGAAGTTCCGGGCGGCGTCGGTGAGGATGCGCGCCGAGTGCAGGAACGAGGAGGCGATCAGCGGGCGCATGGTGTTGAGCTCGAAGCTGCCGGAGGCCGCGGCGGCGGCCACCGCGGCGTCGTCGGCCTGGATCCGGGTGCAGACCATCATCGTGGCCTCGCACTGCGTCGGGTTCACCTTGCCGGGCATGATCGAGCTGCCCGGCTCGTTCTCCGGCAGCCGCAGCTCGCCCAGGCCGGTGCGGGGGCCGGAGCCGAGCCAGCGGACGTCGTTGGCGATCTTGTACAGCGCGACCGCGACGCCGCGCAGCCCGGCCGAGGCCGCGACCATGGCGTCCGCGCCGGCCAGCGCCGCGAACTTGTTGGGCGCGGTGACGAACGGGTGCCCGGTGAGCTCGGCCAGCTCGGCGGCGAACCGCACCGCGAACCCGGGCGGGGCGTTCAGGCCGGTGCCGACCGCCGTGCCGCCTGCGGCCAGCTCGTACAGCCCGGGCAGCACGGACTCCAGGCGCGCGGTGGCGGCCGCGATCTGCGCCGCGTAGCCGGACCACTCCTGGCCGACGGTGAGCGGCACGGCGTCCTGCAGGTGGGTGCGTCCGGTCTTGGGCACGTCGGCCCACTTGGCGGCGTTGGCCTCCAGCACCGCGTGCAGCTCCCGCAGCTCCGGCAGGACCCGGTCGTGCAGCGCCAGCACCGCCGCGACGTGGGTGGCGGTCGGGAAGCTGTCGTTGGAGGACTGGCCGAGGTTGACGTGGTCGTTCGGATGGACCGGGGTCTTGCTGCCCAGGACGCCGCCGACCAGCTGGATGGCGCGGTTGCCGATCACCTCGTTGACGTTCATGTTGGTCTGGGTGCCGGAGCCGGTCTGCCACACGGACAGCGGGAAGTGCTCGTCCAGGTCCCCGGCGATGATCTCGGCGGCGACCCGGGCGATCAGGTCGGCCAGCCACCGCGGCAGCCGCCCGGCCTCGCCGTTGACCAGCGCGGCGGCCATCTTCACATAGCCGTAGGCGTGGTGGATGCCCTGCGGCATGGGGTCGTCGCCGATCGAGAAGTGCTCCAGCGAGCGCTGGGTCTGCGCTCCCCAGTACCGGTCGGCCGGCACCTCGATCGCCCCCATCGCGTCGGTCTCGCGCCGGGTGCCGGCGGCGTCGATCCCGATCGGCACGTCGAGGATCTCGGGCTCTGATCCGTCCATGGGGCAAGGTTATCGAGCATCCATGAAATGCGCAGATCCGCGCGGTGCACAAGAATTCGAAGGACGTTGGAATCCGCGCACGCGGGTAAGGAGTGGACGTGTACGAAACGACAACAGCGCGCCGCAGCGGTTACGGCATCTCGACGAGCACTTTGTTCGCGCGCACCATGATGTACGTCGCGGCGACCGCAGGGCTGTTCGCGCTGGGCGCCTACTTCGGCCGCAACCTGAGCCACGGCGCGGGGTTCATCGCGTTCATCGCCGCGTTCGCCGCGCTGATCGGCATGCAGTTCGCGGCCCGGCGCTCGCGGGAGGTCACGGTCGTCCTGCTCGGCGCGTTCGGCCTGATGATGGGCATCGCGGTGTCGCCGACGCTGGTCTACTACGCCACCACCGACCCCAAGGCGCTGTGGCAGGCCGGGGGCGCGACGGCGCTGTTCATCCTGGCGCTGGGCTCGGCCGGGTACGCGACCAACCGGGACCTGTCCGGGGTGGCCCGGATGAGCTTCTGGGCGCTGGTGGCGCTGCTGATCTTCGGCGTGGTCGCCATCTTCGTGACCATCCCGCACGCCTCGGTCATCTACAGCGTGGCGGGCCTGGTGATCTTCGCCGGGTTCACGCTGGTGGACTTCCAGCGGCTGCGGCGGAACCAGGACATCAACTCCGCGCCGCTGCTCGCCGCGTCGATCTTCCTGGACATCCTCAACGTGTTCCTGTTCTTCCTGAGCCTGTTCGGCGGCCGCCGGGACTGAAAGCACGAAGAACGCGAAGACCGCCGGGCTGTTCGCCCGGCGGTCTTCGTGTTCTGCTATGCCATGTTCTGCCGTTCAGCCTCTCGGCGGTGTTCAGGCGGCCATGGCGGGGGTCTTGTCGGTCTGGTCGGCGGTGGCCGGGATGGCCGTGGCGGCGGTGGTGCGCTTGA
>JABFXP010000817.1 GCA_013361685.1 Catenulispora sp. | reverse complement strand
CTACGCCGTGGCCCGCCAGTGGGGACGCGTCCGCGCCGGCTTCGCGGACCTCGGCCCGCTGCCGCTGGCCGCCGCCCTCGTTCCGGCGCTCGGGTCGGTCACGGCGATGATGCTCGCCTGGCGCGGGCTGCTGGGCGCCCTCGGATCGCCGCTCGCCGTCCGGCCCGCCGCGCGCGTGTTCTTCATGAGTCAGCTCGGCAAGTACCTCCCGGGCTCGGTGTGGCCCGTCGTCGCGCAGATGCAGCTCGGCCGCGCCCACCGCATCCCGCGGGCCCGCAGCGCCGCGGCCGCCGCGCTGGCGATGCTCGTCTCGCTGGCGACCGCGCTCGTGCTGGCCGCGGCCACGCTCCCGGTGGCCGGGGCCGGGGCCGGCTACCGCTGGGCCTTCGCCGTGGTGCCGCTGCTGCTGGCCGGCCTGCACCCGCGGGTCGCGAACCCCACGCTGCGCGTCCTGTTCCGGATCGCGCGGCGCCCCCAGATCGAGCCGCTGACCGGCGCCACGCTCGGCCGCACCGCGCTGCGCAGCCTGGTCGGCTGGCTGCTCGCAGGTCTGCACATCTGGATCCTGGCGGTGGCCCTCGGGGCCCCGGCGCTGCGGACGCTGCTGCTGGCCACCGGCGGCTACGCCTTCGCCTGGAGCGTCGGCTTCATCATCGTCTTCGCCCCGGCCGGCGCCGGCGTCCGCGAGCTGATCATCGTCGCCGCGCTCCAGCCGGTCCTGGACCCGGGCCAGGCCACCGTCGTCGCCCTCGCCTCGCGGCTGGTCACGATCGTCGCCGACCTGGTCGCCGCCGCGCTCATCGCGCGGGAGGGCGTCACCGGCGGACCGGCCGTCGCCGAGGCCGGCCGGCTCTGAAAGCCCTACGCTGCGGGTGATACCGCGACGCGCAGGGGGTCAGAGCATGGATACGCGCGACGTCTCGCTGGCCGCGCTCGAGAACTTGCTCGAGCAGGCGGTCCAGACCCAGAACGCCGAGCCGCTGATGAGCGATCAGGCCCTCGGACACGCCGCCGTGCTCGCCCGGTCGGTGGACGGCGGCGATGGTGACCGCGATGGTGACGGCGACGGCTACTACCTGCGGGCCTTGTACACGCTGGGAATGTTCCATTGGCTCCGGTACCTCGTCCTGCCCCCACCGGACGACCGGCAGGACTTCGAAACCGCCGTGCGCTTCCTGGCCGAGGTCTATCAAGCGAACCCTGAAGCCGTCCCCGACGAGCTCCGCCCGCACTTCGCCGCCGACGAGACCGGAATCATGGCGGAGACCGCCATCCGTGGTGCCGCCAGCCTGGTCGAGAGCTATCAGCGCACCGGCCAGTTGCCGCAGTTGGTGGAGGCCGTCTCGTCGTTCCGCAGCATTCTGAGCGGCACACCCGCAGGCCACCCCTTCCGCGCTGCCCACCTGAACAATCTGGGCGTCGCGTTGCAGCTGCTGTATGAGCGGACCGGGGAGACAGCAGTGCTGGCTGAGGCGGTGGACGTGAGCCGGGAAGCTGCCGCGACGGTCGCAAGCGACGACCCGGACCGCGCCACCTGCCTGAGCATGCTCGCTGCCGCGCTGCTGGCGCTGTACGAGCGGACCGGGGACGTCGAGACGCTGGCCGAGGCGGTGGAAGTGGGGCGTCGGGCGGTTGCGACCGCCGACCCCGATCATCCGGAGCGCAGTACGTATCTGACTTATCTCGGCATGATGCTTCAGCGCCTGTCCTTCCGGACGGGGGACACGGGAGCCTTGGCCGAGGCGGTGGACTTCGGACGGCAGGCGGTCGCCGCCGCAGACCCCGCCGAGAACGCGGCTGCCGTCAACAACCTCGGCAGCGTACTGCTGGCGTGGTTCGAGCGAACCGGAGACGCCAGCGCGCTGGCCGAGGCGGTGGACCTCGGCCGCCGAGCAGTCGAGGCAGTCCCCGACGACCATCCCGACCGCGCCGCGTATCTGGGTAACCTCGGCAGTGCTCTGACGGCGGCGGCCGGCCGGACCGGAGACACCACGACGCTGGCCGAAGCGGCGGAGGTCGCGCGGTCGGCCGCCGCCGCTGTGCCCGAGGATCACCCCGGCCGCGCGGCATACCTGAACAACCTCGGCAACGTGCTTCATCAGCTGTTCAAACAGACCGGGGAGACAGCGACCCTGATCGAAGCCGTGACGGCGACCCGCTCGGCGGTCGAGGCGCTCTCCGGGGACCATCCCGACCGGATCCAATACCTGGCCAATCACGGTGCCGCGTTGCAGGCGCAGTTCGAGCGGACCGGGGACGCGACAGCGCTGGCCGAGGCGGTGGCGGCCGGACGCGAGTCGGTCGCCGCCGTCCCCGACGACCACCCGCTGCGTGCCATGTGCCTGAGCAACCTCGGCGGTGCCCTGCAAGCGCTGTTCGAGCAGACCGGGGACCCTGCGGTGCTGGCCGAGGCGGTCGAGTGCGGGCGGCGGGCGATCGCGACCACCCCGCACGGCCATCCCGACCGCGCCGAGAGTCTGAGCAGCCTGGGCGCTGCGCTCCGGATGCTGTTCGACCGGACCGGCGACACGGAGCTGCTGGTCGAGTCGGTGGAGGCGCACCGTCAGGCGCTCGCGGCAGCGCCCGACGGTCTCCGACGCGGTAGGCACCTCAACAACCTCGGCGTCGCGCTGCGGACGCTTTTCGCCAGAACCGGGGACCTCGCCGCACTGGCCGAAGCGGTCGAGGCGGCGCGTCAGGCTGTCGCGGCCACTCCCGACGAGAACCCCGCCGCCTTCCTGCGCCTGAGCAACCTCAGCGTCGCTCTCCAAGAACTGTTCCAGGCGACGGAAGAGACGACCGCGCTGGCCGAGGCGGCGGAAGTCGGGCGCCGCGCCGTCGCGGTCGTTCCCGGCGACCATCCCTATCGCGGCAACTGTCAGAACAACCTCGGCAACTCCCTCCAGCTTCTTTTCCAGCACTCCGGGGACGTCTCGGTGCTGACCGAGGCCGTGCAGGCCTACCGGGAGGCGCTCGCACTCATCCCCGACGAGCACCCGGACCGAGCCGGCCGCTTGAGCAATCTGGGCGGTGCACTGCACAAGCTGCATGAAAGAGGCCAGGATCCAGAGGACCTGCGCGCGGCTGTGGACTGTTTCCAAGGGGCTGCCGCCCTCACCACCGCCGGTGTCTCAGTGCGCATCCAGGCCCTGCGCCAAGTCGCCCTCCTCGCGGACACCTTGTCGCCGGGCGACGGCGTGGCTCTGGAGGCGGCGGAGTCCTTGGCCGCGTTGCTGCCGCAGATCAGCCCACGAACGCTGGCCCGCGCGGACCGGGAGTTCCAGGTGGACCGCCTGGGGTCGGTGGCCGAGGCGGCGGTCTCGGCCGCACTGATCGCCGGCCGTCCGCAGCGCGCGGTGGAACTGTTGGAGGCCACGCGCGGGGTGCTGGTCGCCGACGTCCTCGACGCTCGCGGCGGCGATCTGGACCGGCTGCGGGAGCACGCCCCCGAGTGGGCGCGCGAGTTCCAGGAATTGCGGGATCGTCGTGAACTGTTGGACCGGCCCGACTCCGGGCTCGAGAACCCGGATCCAGCCGAATCGGCCGGAGCATGGATCGCGGCTCGGAGCGCCCGGGATCTAGCTCAAGAACGCCAGGCGGCCCAGGCGGAATGGGACGCCCTGCTCAGCCGGATCCGCGCGCTGCCGGGCCTGTCCGGCTTCCTCACGCCGCCGCGCGTCGCCGAACTCGCCGCCCAGGCATCCCGCGGTCCGATCGTGTTCCTCATCGCCGGACCGGCCCGCTGCGACGCGCTCATCCTGACCGGCGACGCCGCGGATCCGCTGCGAGCCGTCAGCCTGGACCGGCTCACCCAGGACGAAGCCCTGATCCGCGCGAACCAGCTCCTGGAAGCCAGGCGTACGGCCACTGACGTGCGGTCGGCGCCCCGGGCGCGCATGGCCGCGCAGCAGGAGGTCCTGGACGTCCTGGCCTGGCTGTGGGACTCGGTCGCAGAACCGGTGCTGACTGCCCTGGGCGACCTGGGCCACCTGGGTGACACCGACGGCGGGCCCGCCGGGCAGCCCTGGCCGCGGGTCTGGTGGTGTCCGGTCGGCGTCATGGCTTACCTGCCGGTGCACGCCGCAGGCCATCATCGCGACCCCCTCGCCGACGCCCACGCTCTCGCCGACGCCCACGCTCTCGCCGACGCCGACGCCGACGCCGACGCCGACGCCCTCGCCGACGCCGCCGCCGCCAACCCAGCTGCCCGGCGCATCGTCGGCGATCGCCTCGCCGAAGCCGCCGTCGCCGCCGACCCGGCGGCCCG
>JABFXP010000182.1 GCA_013361685.1 Catenulispora sp. | reverse complement strand
GGCGCCGCGCCCAGGCCGCGGGCGCCGACGTGCGGCTGGCGCTGCGGATCCGGCCGCCGGAGCTGGCCGCGCTGCCGTGGGAGTACCTGTTCGACGCCCGCGAGGACCGGCGGGAGTTCCTGGGCCGCTCCTGCATGGTCACCCGCAGCTCCGGCGACCTGCGCACGGTGCCGCCGCTGCCGGTGGCCGGGCCGCTGCGGGTGCTGGCGATGGTGGCGGTGCCCGGCGACCAGGCCGAGCTGGACGTCGAGCGCGAACGGGCCTACCTGGAGCAGGCCCTGGCCCCGATGCGCGCCGCCGGCCGGCTGGAGCTGGCGTGGGTGCCGGCCACCAAGGCGGCGCTGCTGTCGGCCACGCAGCGGCAGCGCTGGCACATCGTGCACTACATCGGCCACGGCGACTTCGACGCCGTCACCGGCGCGGGCCGGCTGGCCTTCGCCGCCGACGACGGCGCGGACACCGACTGGGTCACGGCCCGCCAGCTGGCCGCCGTCCTCGGCGCGCACCCGACGCTGCGCCTGGTGGTGCTCAACGCCTGCCAGTCCTCGGCGGCCGGCACCGAGGACGGCCAGGCCGGGCTGGCGGCGGCGCTGGTGCACGCGGGCCTGGCGGCGGTGGTGGCGATGCAGTTCCCGATCACCGACGACGCCGCCCCGGTGTTCGGCCGCGAGTTCTACGGCGCGCTGGCCGCCGGGGAGCCGGTGGACCGGTGCGTGCGCGCCGGACGGGCGGCGATCACGCTGGCGAACGACGCGAGCTTGGAGTGGGGGACGCCGGTTCTGCACCTGCGGAGCGCGGACGGGTTGTTGTTCGCGATGGAGGCGGAGGCAGGCACAAGCACAGGTACAGGTACAGGCACAGGTGCGGACGCGAGGGCGGGCGCGCGCTCGGAGGCGGCCGGCGGCAACGGCCGATCGGTGCCGGACGGTTCGGCCGGCGGAGCAGCTGCGGTCGAGCACCCCGCCACGACCGGCGGACGACGGCCGGACCGCGACGGCTCGGCGGCCGCCCAGTCTGTCTGGGCGAACAGCGAAGCGACCCCGCGCGCCGAGACCACCAGCGGCGGAACGCAAAGCCCTGTCACCTCGGCCGTCGCGGCGGTGATCAACGCCAAGCTCGCGGCGTCCGGCCTGGACGGCGGACTGTGGCGCCCCGAACCCGAACAGGCGCCACCGACCAACACCGACGACCCCGTGGGCACGGGCCGCTTCGCGCTGTTGCAGCAGATCGGCATGGACCTGATGCAGGCCAACGACAAGGTCCTGGACCAGCGCTATTCCGAGGAGCTGGTCGCGGACCTCGAGCGGATCGTCGCCGGCTACGTCGGTCTGCACGGCCCCGAGCACCCCTACACCGTCTCGGCGCGCAAACTGCTGCTCAAGGCCAAGGACGGTCTGGAGGCCACCTCGGCGGCGCCGCCGGTCGAAGCCCCGGCGCCGGGCGCCGTAGCCGACGGCTCCGAGGGCCTGGAGGCCCTTGACGACCCCGAGGACCACTTCCGCAGCAAGACCACCCGCCGCGCCGCCGCCGAGCGCCAGGCCCGCGCGCCGCGCAGGTCGAAGGCCGTGGCGGCGCTGCCGTCCGCCGACCTCGCCGTCGGCGCGGACGTGCTGCACCTGACGTTCTCCGGCGGCCCGGCGCGGCTGCTCGGCATCGGCACCGCCGACGGCACCGCGCACCTCGTCGCCGCGGACACGCGGACGGTCCAGCTCCCGCACGGTCCCGCCCAGCCGGTGCGGCGGGTCCTGTTCAGCCCGAGCGAGCAGAACGTCGTCTGCCTGCTCGGCTACGGCGAGCGCCCGGACCGGCTGCGGCTGTGGACGGCGGACGGGCGGCCGATGTCGCAGGACGGGGTGATCGCCAGCCACTTCGCGTTCCACTCCGCGGACCTGTTCCTCGCCGCCTCCGGCGGGCACGACCTGAGCCTGCGCCGGTTCGCCACACCGTTCCAGCCGTACATGCCCTACCGCGGGCTCGCCGAGGTCGGGGACGTCGCGGTGAGTCCGGACGGGCAGTATGTCGCGGCGATCGGCGACCACCAGATCCTGGTCTGGCGGGCGCTCACCGGGGAGCCGGTCGGCAGCTTCGCCGCGCCCGAGGCCCGGTTGGAGGTGGGGATCCAGTTCAGCGCCGACAGCTCGGCGGTGTTCGCCTCGCACACCCGCAGCGGGCTGGTGCGCTGCGATCTGGCGACCGGCCGCTCCACCCCCTGCGCGCTGCCGGCGCTGGCCGACCGGCGGCCGGTGTGGGCGCTGGCGCCGGGCGGCCTGGCGGTGGGGATGCCGTCGTTCGGCGAGTCGGCCGCGGCGAGCTTCTGGGACGTGGCGGCGCCGGACATCGACCTGGGCCGGTTGCCCGACGAGGTGTGCCCGACGGTGTGTCCCGCGTTCGACCCCGCCGGGAAGCTGCTCGCCGTCGCGCTGCCGGGCCGGCGGACCGTGCGCATCTACGAGCTCGAGCACTGATCCGCGGGAGACGCGACACCGCCGCCGCCCCATAGGGACGGCGGCGGGTCAGCGGTGTTCGACCGCGGTCTCTACTTCCCGGCCCGGTCGTCCCGGTACCGCTCGATCGCGGCGTTCGTCGAGGAGTCGTGGTGCAGCTCCGACTCCGAGGACAGCTCCGGCTCGATCTTCTTCGCCAGCACCTTGCCCAGCTCGACACCCCACTGGTCGAAGGAGTCGATGTCCCACACCGCGCCCTGCACGAACACCTTGTGCTCGTACAGCGCCACCAGCTGCCCCAGCACCGAGGGAGTCAGGCGCGGCGCCGTGATGGTGGTGGTCGGGTGGTTGCCGCGGAAGGTGCGGTGCGGCACCTGCGCGGCCGGGACGCCCTCGGCCTCGACCTGCTCGCGGGTCTTGCCGAAGGCCAGGGCCTCGGTCTGGGCGAAGAAGTTGGCCATCAGCGCGTCTTGCTGGCCGAACGGGTCGGTGCCCTCCACCGCGCGGTCGAAGCCGATGAAGTCGGCCGGGATCAGCGCGGTGCCCTGGTGGATGAGCTGGTAGTAGGCGTGCTGGCCGTTCGTGCCGGGGGTGCCCCAGACGATCGGTCCGGTCTCCCACTCCACCGGCTCGCCGTCGCGCCGGGTGGACTTGCCGTTGGACTCCATGTCGAGCTGCTGCAGGTAGGCGGTGAACTTCGACAGGTAGTGCGAGTACGGCAGCACCGCGAGGGTCTGCGCGTCCCAGAAGTCCCGGTACCACAGGCCGATCAGGCCCATCAGCAGCGGCAGGTTCCGCTCCGGCGGCGCGGTGCGGAAGTGCTCGTCGATGGTGTGGAAGCCGTGCAGCATCTCCTGGAAGCGCTCCGGCCCGACGGCGATCATCAGCGACAGGCCGATCGCCGAGTCGTAGGAGTAGCGGCCGCCGACCCAGTCCCAGAACCCGAACATGTTCGCGGTGTCGATGCCGAACGCGGACACCGCCTTGTCGTTGGTGGACACCGCGACGAAGTGCTTCGCGATGGCCGCCGTGTCGCCGCCGAGCCCGGCCAGCAGCCACTGCTTGGCCGAGGTCGCGTTGGTGATCGTCTCGACCGTGGTGAAGGTCTTCGAGGAGACGACGAACAGCGTCTCCTCCGGGTCCAGGTCGTGTGTGGCCTCGTACAGGTCGGCGCCGTCGACGTTGGACACGAACCGGAACTGCATGTCCCGCTTGGTGTAGGCGCGCAGCGCCTCGTACGCCATCGCCGGGCCCAGGTCCGAGCCGCCGATGCCGATGTTCACCACGGTCTTGATCCGCTTGCCGGTGGCGCCGGTCCACTCGCCGCTGCGCACCCGCGAGGCGAACGCGGACATCCGGTGCAGCACCTCGTGCACACCGGGCACCACGTCGGCGCCGTCCACCTCGATGCGCTCGGTCTCCGGCGCGCGCAGCGCCACGTGCAGCACCGCGCGGTCCTCGGTGAGGTTCACCTTCTCCCCGGCGAACATCCGGTCGCGCAGTTCGAACACCCCGCGGGCCTTGGCCAGGTCCAGCAGCAGCCGCAGCGTCTCATCGCTGACCAGGTGCTTGGAGTAGTCCACCGACAAGTCGCCGGCCTGCGCGAAGTACCGCTGCGCCCGCCCCGGGTCCGTGTCGAACAGCTCACGCAGGTTCACCTTGTCGAACTCCGCGTGGTGCGCCTCCAGCGCCTTCCACTGCGGCAGATCGGTGAGCTTCTCGGTCATCTCGGCGTCCTCCTCGCGACATGCTTCGTCCTGGCCGACCCTATCGCCGCACGCGGCGCGGGGCCCGGCGGCTGCGGTGAACGCCGGACGTCCGGACAATG
>JABFXP010000267.1 GCA_013361685.1 Catenulispora sp. | reverse complement strand
ACCGCCAGCCGAGGAGGCCCTACGCAACCACCGGTCCGTGCACACCCCAACCGCCAGCCAACATCCGAACCCACGCCCCCGAACACCGAACCCGCCGCCACCTTTGGCGAAGCCCGTAACAATGCTCTTCAACCACGAACAAGTCAGGAGATCCGTAAAAAGATCATCCGAAACCGAACTCACGCACGAACTCCCGCACCCCCGACCAGCCAACCGCTCAGAGCCACCCCCGCTGCTGCGCCGCCCGAACCGCCTCAGTACGGTTCCGCGCAGCAGTCTTCTGAATGCACGCCGACAGGTAGTTACGCACCGTACCCTCCGACAGATGCAGCCGACTGGCGACATCAGCAATGGTGGAACCGTCCGCAGAAGCAGCAAGCACATCGCGCTCCCGAGGCGTCAGCGGGTTCTCGCCAGCGGCCAGCGCAGCGGCAGCCAGATCCGGGTCGATGACCCGCTCCCCCCGCAGCACCTTGCGGATGGCAGCGACCAGTTCGGCCACCGGCGCATCCTTCACCAAGAACGCCGAAGCCCCCGACTCCATCGCCCGGCGCAGGAACCCGGGCCGCCCGAAGGTGGTGAGAATGACAATCTTCACCTCCGGCAGCACCCGGTGCAGCGCATCGGCCGCCTCCAGCCCGGTCATCCCGGGCATCTCAATGTCCAGCAGCGCAACCTGAACACCAGCCCCCCGAGCGGCGGCCACCACCTCATCGCCGCGCCCCACCTCGGCGACGACCTCCATGTCGTCCTCGAGATTGAGCAACGTGGCCAGGGCACCGCGCACCATGGCCTGGTCCTCGGCGAGCAGCAGACGCACGGCGGGCTGGTCGGTCATGGAGGTCAACTTATCGCCACCGACTCCACACTCGCGTCGGCCACTCCGCCGGCGCCCCGGTGCGGCACCGCGGCCACCAGCCGGAAATCCCCGTCCGGACCGCCGATCGCCAGTCGGCCCCCGACCGCGTCCAGCCGTTCGCGCAGCCCGGTGAGCCCGTGGCCGCCGAAGTGGTCGGTGCCGCCGATCGTCGCCGCCAGTCCACGGCCGTCATTGCGGACGGTGAGCACCACCTCCTCGCCGGTCCGCTCCAGCCCGGCCCACACCCGCGAGGCGCCGCTGTGCCGGATCACGTTGGTCACCGCCTCCCGCAGACTCCAGGCGAGGGCGGCCTCGGCCTCCGGGGCGACGACGCCGGCCGCCGCGGCGACCGAGGGGTCGGCATCGAACTTGATGTCGGCCGCCTCCAGCGCCGCGCAGGCCGAGGCGGTCTCCACCGCGAGTGTCGCGCGGCGATACCCGCTGACCGCCTTGCGGATGTCGGTGAGGGTCTGCCGCGAGACCTGCTCGATCTCCTCCACCTCCTTGAGCGCCCGATCCAGCCCCGGCTGCGGAGCATCGGCCGCCGCCTCCCGCGCCTTGTGCAGCAGGCGCTGCGCCAACTCCGCCTTCAGCGTGATCACCGACAGCGAATGGCCGGTCAGATCGTGCAGATCCCGGGCCAGCCGCAGCCGCTCCTCATTGGCGGCCAACCGCGCCACCGTCTCCCGCGCCTCCCGCAGCTCGCCGATGACCACCGCCAACTGCCGGATGCCGATGGTGGACATGCCCGCGAAGAACGTCGGCAGGATCAGCGTCAGCCAGTTCTCGACCCTACCGGCCCCGACCGCCACGCACAGCGTCATCAAGGCGACCACCGTCACAACCGCCTTGTACGCCCGCCGGCCCTCCAACGGCAGCGCCAGGCCGGCGCCGGTGCCGGTGAAGACCCACAGCGCGGCGAGCTCGTGGTTGATCCACAAGCTGGTCACGATCGCGATCGCCCCCATGGCCAGGAGCACAGGCTGCACCACCGAGGAGACCCGCACCGGCGTGCCGAGCTCCCCTTCACGCGGGTAGACGACATAGGCCAGCACGCCGTAGAGCACGACGAACACCCCGACCATGACGTAGTTCAGAGCCTTCCACTGCGGCGAGTGATCGGCATGCTCCACCTTGCTCAGCGGATCCACCAGGTAGAACAGCCAGATCGCGGCGAACATCCACTTGTAGCGCCCCGGCCGCCCCACCCGCGGCGCGGCCGCTCCGAAGTCCGGCTCCCGGACCATCCCCGCACTCATCACGCCACCTCCGCTCCGCTCCACCCGCCCCGAACACCGAAAGACCGGCTCCCCGCCGCCGTCGCCGGAGACGGGGAGCCGATCGATCATGTCACTGGTCCTGGGCCGCCCGGTACGACACCACGGCCAGCGCGGCGAACAAGACCGCCCACCCTCCGATGATGCCGACGGACTCCATCGAGATCTTGCCGTCGGTGATGATGTCGGTGCCGAGCTTGTGCGCCTGGTAGGTCGGGAACCACTTGCCGATCTTGTCCAGCGTGCCCTCCAGCGGGAACCACAACCCGCCCAGGATCGCCATCGGGAAGAAGACCAGCATCACCGCCGGCTGCGCGGTCTCCGGGTCGAAGCGGTAGCCGATCGCCACCGCCAGCGACACGAACACCATCGAGGCCAGCCACAGCACCACCGCGTTGGCCACCCACTTCCAGGCGTCCATGTGCACACCGAACACGGTCCCGCCCAGCGCGAACACCACCAGCACCGACGGGATCGTGGTGACCAGCGAGGTCACGACCTTGCTGAACACGTACCCGCCGCCGGGCAGCGACGTCAGCCGCAGCTGCCGCGTCCAGCCGGTCTTACGCTCCGTCGCGATCCGGATGGAGTTGTTCATCAGGGCCCCGGCGAACGCGCCGTAGGTGGCCATGGCCAGCATGTAGTAGGCCTTGAACTCGACCCCGTTGGTCTGCTTGGTGCTGTTGCCGATGGCGATGTACAGCACCGACGGCATGGCGATCGCGAAGATCAGATACCTGGTGTTACGCAGGACCCGCAGCACGTCCAACTTCGTCAGAGTGATCGTCGAGTTCATCGCGCCGCCTCCAGAGTCGCACCGTCGGCCGGACCGCCGGAGTGGTTGTTGTCCTCGGCGGTGATCGCCAGGAACGCCTGCTCCAGCCCCAGCGGCTGGATCTCGATGTCCGTGGGCCGCAGACCGGCGTCCAGCAGCGCGTACAAGGTGGCGTCCGAGTCCGACGTCTGCAGCCGCACCACGTCCGCCTGCCGCTCCACGTGCACCAGGTTCGGCAGCCGGTACAGCGCCGCGTCCTGGACCCCCGGCAGCCGGAACGACAGCCGCTTGGCACCGGCGCTGGCCTTGATCTCCGCGGAGGTCCCGTCCGCCAGCAGCCGCCCCTTGTTGATGACGATGACCCGCTCGGCGAACTGGTCGGCCTCCTCCAGGTAGTGGGTCGCGAACAGAACGGTCTTCCCCTCCAGAGCCCGTTCCCGCATCGTCGCCCAGAACGCCTGCCGGTTCTCCACGTCCATCCCGGTCGTGGGCTCGTCCAGGACGATCAGCGGGCTGTCCCCGATGATCGCCATCGCGAACTGCACCCGCTGCTGCTGCCCGCCGGAGAGCTTGTCGACCCGCCGGTCGGCCAGATCCGCGATGTTGGCCCGCTTCAGCGCCTCCGACACCGGGATCGGCCGCGGGTGCAGCTTCGCCCACAGCTGCACCTGCTCCTGGACCGTCACGTCGCTCATCAGCCCCCCGGACTGGAGCATCGCCCCGACCTTGCCGTGCTTGATGGCCTCGGCCGCGGTCCCGCCGAACAGCGCCACCCGCCCGGAGTCCGGCCGGCTCAGTCCCAGCAGCATGTTCAGCGACGTGGACTTCCCCGCCCCGTTCGGCCCCAGGAAGGCGATGGTCTGCCCCGCCTGCATGGACATGGTCAGCCCGTTCACGGCGTGCACCGGCCCCTTGGGCGAGTGGAACGTCTTGCTGACGTTCTCGAACTCGACCACCGCCCCCTGCGGGCTGGGCGTCTGTCGTGGCATGTGTGGCATCCCCTTCAGCGTCGGTCCTGCGTTCCCCTTCGCCGTCAATGAGACCATCGCGGCCGGGGCCCCGACCATTGTGAAACCTCGTGGAACCACCATGACGAGTGTCATGCACCGAACCGTGACACCGACCCTGACCTGGGACTCAGCCGCCATCGGCCTTCAGGGCCAATACCGCCTGATACAACTCGCTGATATGCGCCGCCTGCTCGGCGACCCCGTACCGCTCCAGCGCGCCCGGCGGCGCCGAGCGGTCCACCGGGCTCAGCCGCGCCGCCGCCCGGATCGCCGCGGCGAACGCGTCCGGGCGCGAGGGCACCCGCGCCGCCCGGTCCCGGAGCCCGGGCAGCCCGTCCAGCGCCGGGGAGTC
>JABFXP010000485.1 GCA_013361685.1 Catenulispora sp. | reverse complement strand
GCCGCCGTCAGGCACTGAGCCCCGACAGCTCGGCGCACGCGTCCAGCGCCAGGGCGAGCGCGTCCACGACGACGGGCTCGAAGGCGGCGGCGACGGTCAGGAAGTCGGTGAGGGTCTCCGATTCCGTGGTCAGCATGTCGCCGCGGCTCGCGGCGGCGATGAGATCCGCCGCCGTCCTGAGCTCCGCGAGCGCTTCGGGGGCGCGTCCGCTGAGCACCAGGGCGTCGGCGAGGTCGAGGCGGGCCCACGGCTCGCCTTCCCGATCGCTCACCGCTTCGTATCTGGCCAGGAGCTCCAGGTTCTTGATCTCGGCCAGGGCCGGGCCGAGATCGGTGCCGTACAGGGCGGCCAGCAGCAGCCTGATCCGGGCGGCGTTCATCATCGAGTACAGCTTCTTCGGCGCGATGGCGTTGGCCCGCTGGTAGCAGGCGAGGGCGCGTTCGAGGGTGCTCGCGTCGAGGGAGCCCGGGGCGCGGCGGCGGGCCAGGCGGCGGAACAGGCCGCCCTGGGTGGCCCAGGTCTCGGCGTCGCCGCCGTCGAGGGCGAGGGCCCGGTCGAAGGCCAGGACGGCGTCCTCGTCGCGGGTGCCGGCCTTGCCCAGGGCGATGCCGAGTTCGCGCCACGCCGCCGCCGAGTCGTCTTTCAGCTCGACGGCGGTGCTCAGGGCCGTCACGGCTCGGGCGTAGTCACCGGCGCGGCGGCGGGCGGCGCCCAGCTCGTAGAACGCGCGCCAGCTGGTGGGGTGACCGGCGGTGGCCTGTTCCAGGATCTCGATGCGGCGCCGCAGATCGGTGGTGCGCAGCGCCGCCTCGATCAGGTCTTCCGCCTGGCGCTGGCGGAGCTCGTCGAGCTCGCCGCGGAGCGCGTCGTACTCGGTGCGGGAGATCAGGATCTGGTCGGCCGCGTCGCGGACGAGGCTGTCCACGTGGCCCGGATTGCGCAGGCCGTGCAGCGCGGCGTCGGCGATGCGGTGGATGGCCTCGGACAGCTCCTTGGGCTTCCAGCCGTATTCGATGGCCCGGCCGTCGACGGCGTTGAAGCGGATCTCGCCGGTGTCCTGGCAGATGAGGATCGTGACGTTGTCCCGCAGCGCCCACCGGGCGCCGAGTTCCAGGTAGACGTTCGGGCTGGCCCCCGTCAGGTCCGCTATGTAGACGTCGGCGAGCGCGGCCTCGGCGAACATGGGGCGCAGGATGGCGCCCGCGATCCGCTTGTCCTTCTCGATGACCAGGTCGACGTCGCAGGACAGCTGCTCGCCGATCCGGGCGGCCACCGGTTCGAGCAGCTGCTCGCGGATCTCGGCGATGTCGTCCCACTTCGCGTGCTCGCCCATGGTCCGGGCCGGCATCGCGACGAAGATCCGCAGGCGCCTGGGCGGGGCGGGGGCGCGCTCGGGGAGGTGGGCCCAGGGCGTCGGTTCGGCCGGGCCGAGCGGTCCCTTGGCCGTCCCGCGGCGTTCGTTGGTCTGCTGCTTCTTCAGGTCCTGCCAGCGTGAGCGCCACCCCTGCAACCGCTCGTCGTTGCGGGAGACCTCGCGGCCGCGCTCGTCCTCGAGTTTGAGGATGGTGCGGATCAGATCGATCAGGAAGTCCAGGCTCGGCAGGCGCTTGCCGTTCAGGACCTCGCTGACGCCGGACCTGGACAGGACCCGGCCGGCCGGCGCGTGGCGTTCGATGTCCTCCAGCGTGGGATTGCCGTGGTCGATGCGGAAGGCGGTCAGCTCGCCGGCGAAGGCCGTCAGGGAGTCGGCGAAGCCCTCTGCGTCCACGGATCCATCGTAGGCGGTTCCGTTTGGCGAACAACGGCGAACTTCGGCGAAGGCGGCGGCCGGTTCGGGCGCGTACGCCCGCGTACGCCGCCGACCGGCTCGGTTCGAGTCCCTTCGCAGCACTCGGATCCGCCCCCACGGCCGTGGTGCCCTGGTGCCATGGCGAAAAACGTTCATGACACAGCTGACACGCCAGAGCCGGACCGCGGGCCGTCACGCGGCGACCGGATCATCGACCTCGTCGCCCTGCTGTCGTTGCTCGGAGCCGGGACCGGTGTCTATCTCGCCACCGGTCCGGACGTCTTCGCGGCGGTGACAGGGGTGAGCGCCGGGCTGTTCACCACCTGGCACCGCCGCAAGGATTCCGACTGACGGGTCGGCACACCGCCGCCCGCCGCCCGCCGCGCACCGCCAGTCGGCCGTCCTGTGCGGTCTGCGATCGGCGGTATGCCGCTACGGCAGCGTGATCTGATACACCCCCAGCCCGTAGGTCCCCGCCGTCAGCACCAGGCTCGCCCCCGACACGGCGGTCTGGAGGTCCGCGACCGACACCAGCGGCAGGGCACTGCCGACCGGGGTCCACGAAGCACCGCCATCGGAAGTGCTGAACACGCCGACGTCGGTCCCGACGTACCAGACCGAGGTGTTGCGCGGGTCCAGGGCGATGACGTTCACCGGCGCGTTCGGCAGGTTGCCCGACACGTCCTGCCAGGTCGTGCCGCCGTTCGTGGTCTTCAGGACATGCGCTCCGCTGTCCCCGGAGCGGTAACCGGACAGCGAGATGTAGGCGGTGTCCGCGTTCGTCGGATCGACCACGATGCGGGTGATCCAGCGGTTGGGCAGGCCGGCCGTGATCTCGGTCCACGTGGCGCCGGTGTTGCGGGTGATCCACGCCCGGCCGTCGTCGGTGCCGGCGTAGATGACGCGCCCGTCGGTCTTGGCGACGGCGATCGTGCTGATCGTGCCGTAGACCCCGCTGGTCCCGCCGTCGCCGTGGGACAGGTCCGGGCTGATGGAGCTGAACGACTGCGCGCTGTTGGCGGACCGGTTGAGCTGGTCGCCGCCGTAGTACACGACCGACGGCGTCGTCGGGTCCAGCGCGAGCGGGGTCAGCCACGCGCGCCGCGCCGAGGTGGTGGAGCCGAAGTTGCGCACGGTGTTGCCGCTGTTGGTGGAGCGGCCGCAGGACCCGTATTGCGAGCAGGCGTAGACCTTGGCCTGGTTGGTGGGATCGATCAGGTTCTGGAGGCCGTCGCCGCCGTAATAACTGCCCCAGCTGCTCCAGGACCGGACCGAGCCGTTGTCCTGCAGGCCGCCGTTGATGCGTGTGGGGTCCTGCTGGGAGACACCGACCGTGTAGAACTGCATATTCGACAAGCCGGTGGCGTGCGTCCAGCTGCCGGTGACCGAGCCGTTCGCGGTCGAGCGGTACACGCCGCCGTCGTTGCCGATGAGGACGCGGCCCGCGACGAACGGGTCGAAGGCCAGGGCGTGCTGGTCGGCGTGGAAGGAGCTGCCGCTGTTCCAGGAGGAGCCGCCGTTGCTGGATTCCAGCATCGTCACGCCGGCCACCCAGATGTGTTGCGAGGCTGTGGGATCGACCCAGATGCGGCCGAACCACCAGCCGTAGGTGGACTGGGAGCCGGACAGCGTCGAGGACGTCGAGGGCTGGGCCCACGTGGCGCCGCCGTCGGCGGAGGTCCAGAAGCCGAGGAAGTTCCCTGTGGTGTCGGAGGCGATGGCGTACATGCGGCTGGCGTTGTCGGGAGCGTAAGCGATGCCCATCCGTCCCAGATTGGAACTGCTGGCCGGGAGCCCGCCGCCGACGCGGGCCCAGGTGGTGCCGCCGTCGGTGGATTTGAAGACTCCTGATCCGGTGCCGCCGTAGGTGCGGCCGGACGGGGTGCGGTAGGCGTCCCACATCGCGGCGACGACGGTGTTCGGGGCGCCGGGGCTGATGGCGACGTCGACCGCGCCGGTGGTGGCGTCGGAGCCGGCCAGCACCAGCTTCCAGGTGGCGCCGCCGTCAGTGGTCTCGTACAGGCCGCGCGCGCCGCCGGAGGTGAACAGCGATCCGGTGGCGGCGACGAACAGCCGGTCGGGGTTCGCCGGGTCGACGGTGATCCGGCCGATCCGGTCGGTGCCCGCCAGGCCGAGGTTCTGCCAGGTGGCGCCGCCGTCGGTGGACTTGTAGACGCCGTTGCCGGGGAAGGAGCTGCTGCCGCCGCCGGGGTTGGCCTCGCCGGTGCCGGCGTACAGGACGCCGGTGGCGGTCACCGCCAGGGCGCCGATCGCCTGGACCTGCCCGGGGTCCCAGCTGTAGCGGAAGCTGGCGCCGCCGTCGGTGCTCTTCCACACGCCGCCGGAGGCCGCCGCGGCGTAGACGACGCCGCTGTGGGCCGGGTCGTCGACGATGTCGGTGACGCGGCCGCCGTTGGCCGGGCCGAGGCTCTGCCAGGCCGGGACGACGGCCGGGGCGCCGTGCTGCGCGGCGGCGGCGCGCAGGCC
>JABFXP010000919.1 GCA_013361685.1 Catenulispora sp. | reverse complement strand
CTCAGGACCCCAGCGGACGCGAAGCGCGGCGGTCGTCGAGCAGCGCGCGGGTCAGGGCGGCACGGTTCGGCACATCGAGCTTGCGATAGATCTGGCGCAGGTGCGACTCCACGGTCCGCACGCTCAAGAACAGCTTCTCGGCGATCGCAGTGTTCGTCATACCCGTGCTCACCAGATTGGCGATCTCCCGCTCCCGCACCGTCAAAGGCACCGACGCGGACTGCGGATCCGCCTGCGCATCGGTGTGCGCGGCCAACCGCGACCGGCACCGCGCGGCCTCCGCCGCCAGGCGCGCCGAGCCGCACCGCTCCGCCACCAACCCGACGCGGTCCAACCACCCGGACACCGGCTGCGTCTGCCCGGCCCGCAGCGCGAACTCGGCGGCGGCCAGCAGCGTGCGGCACACCTCGATCCGTTCCCCGCGCGCGGTGAACTCGCGGACCGCGTCCTGGGCCCGGCTCAGCGCCACCTCGTACTCGCCGAGGGCGGCCTGCGCCCACACCCCCGCGCGGACGGTGAACGCGTGAAGCGTCGACGGCTGCTGCGGGGCGCTCTCGGCGAGCGCGGCCCACCGGACGGCGTCCGCACTGTCGCCCATGGCCAAGGCGGCTTCGGCCAGCGTGTCGCACCAGCGGGGACGGCGCCAGGCACTGATCCCCGACAGGTCCTCGCCGGCCGCCTCGAGCAGAAGCGAGCGGGCACGCGGCGGATCACCGGTGAACAAGACGAGTTCGGCGTGGAAGCAGCGCACTGCCATGGCCCAGGAGGTGGCCGAGTCGCCGACGATGCCGAGCGAGCGGTCTATCGCCGCCTGAATCAGTTCGGCGTCGCCCGGGTCGTCGCGCCAATACAGAACGGCGGCCCGGACCATCGCGGCGACCGCTTGTTCGGAGGCATTGCCGGCGCCATGGCCGCCGAGTTGCTCCTGCCGCTGGGCGAGCCGGTCCAGGTTCACCAACGCCGCCTCCAGCTTGCCCAGGCGGCATTGGGAGTTGGCCAGCACGGTGAGCAGACCGCCGTCGAGATAGCTCTGGCCGGTACGCCGGCCCAGGGCTTCGGCGCGGGCCAGATGGCGTTCGCTGTCGGACAGGCGCCCGAGCAGCCCTTCGGTCTGGCCCAGTTGCAAGGAAGCGGCCAGATTCGTCAGCAGCAGGGAGTCCGGCGCGGCGTCGATGAGCTCGGCCGCCTTCGCGGCGCGGACCCGGGCGGTGGCCTCGTCCCCGGTGAACAGATGGCCCACGGCCGACTGCGCCAGCGCGTGCGCCTCGCCGACATGGTCCCCGTGGCGCGCGGCGATGGCGGCGGCGGTCTCGGCGTGCACCCGCGTGGTCTCGTAGTCCTGCACGTCGTACGCGGTGTCGGCCACTTCGGTGTGGAGCGCGGCGGCGGTCGCCGAATCGGTCTCGGCCAAGCCGGCCAGCCCGGACCGGGCCAGCGCGCCGGCCTCGAAGTGCCGGCCGAGGCGCCGCTCGATCCGGCTGGAGTCCAGCGTCGCGCCGCCGGGCCGGTCCGGTCCGGCCGAACGGAGCGCGTCGAGCAGGGCGCGGCCCTCGGCGAACTCGCCGGACAGCAGCCGGGCGCGGGCGAGCAGCACCTGCACCTCGTGCGCGTGGTCCGGCCCCTCGCGCAGCAGCGGCAACGCGGCTTGCAGGTAATCGGCCGCCGTGGTCGGGGAGTTGTAGAGCGTGCCGCGGGCCGCCGCGATCAGCGTCGTCAGATGCTCAGGGTTCTGCGGATCCGCGGCCCGCATCACGTGCCGCGCGCGGTGCGCGACCGACGCGCCGTCCCCGGCGAGCGCGTCCGCGGCCCGGCGATGCAGCGCGAAGCGCAGGCTCGGCTCCAGCCGTTCGTAGACGGCCTCGCCGACGGCGCGGTGGCGCAGCGCGAGGTGCGGACCGCGCTCGGCCGGGCGGATCAGGTCCACGCGGGTGAGCTGGTCCAGCGCGCGCACGGCCGCGGGCTCGTCGAGCTCGGCGACGGCGGCCGGCAACGCCACCGGGAACGGCTCGCCGAGCACCGCCGCGGCCTGCACCACCGCCAAAGCATCGGGATCCAGCCCGGCCAGCTCCCCGAAGATCGAGGCACCGGCCTCGGCGGTGGAGCCGGTGTCCCGCAGGGCGCACAGGACCTTGAGATACTGCGGATTCCCGGCGGATTCGCGGTAGATCTCCTCGGCGTCCGGACGCTCCCCGAGCAGGACCGCGGCCTGCTCGCGGGTGAGCGGGTCCAGCGGCGCGAGCCGGAGCAGCCCGGCGGAGGCGTCGGCGAGCTCGGCGGCGGGCCAGGGCGCGAGCTGGCGCCGCCGGTAGGCCAGCACGCACAGCACCGGCCCGCTCGCCGCGCACCGCAACAGCTGCCCCACCAAACCCGCCTGGTCGGCGCCGAGCAGGTGCAGGTCGTCCACGGTCACCAGAACCGGCCGGCCGGCGTCGGCATGGGCCCGGACCGCGTCCACGACATGCGTGTGCCCGGCCCGCATATCAGGACTCTGGGTCAGGTCCGCACCCCGCGCGGCGACCACCGCCACGCCCGCCGCACGAGCCGTGTTCGCGGCCACCCACAGCAGCGCGCTCTTCCCGATGCCGGGCTCGCCGGCCAGTGCCACCGCCGCACCTGTGCCGGCCCTCAACTCCTCGAAGGCCGACCGCAGTATGCGCAGGTGCCACTCGCGTCCGATCAGAGTGTCGACCCCCACCATGCGGGTGAGCCTACGGCTTGTCCGGTGGTGGTGTGCGCAGACGTCTCAAACGGTGCGGGAGCTCGGTGATACCGGTCCCGGCCTCCGCGCCCGCCGCTGTGTCCGGGCGACCCCGCGCCGACGACCGCCCAGGCCGTGACGGGCCGCGACTATCGCAGTACTCTGCGTTTGAGAGACACGGTGAGCGGGGCCTTCGGCCGTGCTGACGCGAACGCGGTATCCCGCGAGGGAGCATGGCAATGTCACAGACGTCCGTCCCCAGGTGTCCCGTCCTCGATCCCACCGGCAGCGACGCGCACGCGGAAGCCGCGGCTCTGCGGGCCAGGGGCCCGGCGGTGCTCGTCGAGCTCCCGGGACCGGTCCACGCGTGGTCGGTCACCCGGCACGACGTCATCCAGGCGCTGACCGGCGACCCGCGCGTCTCCCGCGACTTCCGCCGGCACTGGCCCGGCCACACCGAGGTGCCCGAGGGCTGGCCGCTGGCCGCGCTGACGTTCCAGGAGAGCTTCTTCAACGCCTACGGCGAGGAACACCACAAATCCCGCGGCCGCATCGCCCCGGCCTTCTCCCCACGCCGGGTCGGCAAACTCCGCACCCAGGTCCAGGCCACCACCGACCGCCTGGTCGAAGCCCTCGCCGCCCTACCGCCGGGAACAACAGTCGACCTGCGCCGAGCCCTGTCGCTGCCACTGACCATGACCGTCATCTGCGACCTGTTCGGCGTCCCGGACCACCTCCGCACCCGGCTCGGCACCGCGATCGACGACGTCCTGGACTCCACGGTCCCCCAAGACCAGATGCTGGTCCGCCTGACAGAGCTCTACGACCGGCTCTCCGAACTCCTGCAATACAAACGAGAGCACCCAGCCGTCGACCTCACCGGCGACCTGCTCCTGTCACCCGGCCCCGACGACCTGCCGATGTCCGAACCCGAACTCCTCGGCACCCTCCTGGCCATGATCGGCGCCGGCTACGAGACCGCCGTCAACCTCATCACCAGCGCCGTCCACGCCCTGCTCACCCACCCCGAACACCTCACCGCCCGCCACGAAGGCAAGATCACCTGGCGCGACATCGTCGAGGAGACCCTCCGCATCGAAGGCCCGGCCATGCACATCCCCATGCGCTACGCCATCGAGGACATCGACCTCGGCGAGGGCACCGTCATCCCCCGAGGCGCCCCGATCATCATCGGCTTCGCCGCCGCCGGCCGCGACCCCGCCCACCACCCCGACCCCGACCACTTCAACCCCGCCCGCCCAGACAAGGACCACCTCGCCTTCGGCCACGGCCCCCACTTCTGCCTCGGAGCCCACCTCGCCCGCCTGGAAACAGAAGTAGCCCTGTCCACCCTCTTCGCCCGCCTGCCCGACCTCACTCTCGCCCACCCCGACCACCAACCCACCCGCGTAGCCTCCATCATCGTCAACGGACTGGCAGAGCTGGAGGTCGTCCCACGTCCGAAGTGAGGGAGAGCCGCGGGCAGGCTGGCTGCTACGTATGCGGGCTGTCGTTCTCCGCCGCGATGACGAACCCTGCTACACGATGCTGCTCCTGCGCGACCGTGACATTCACGCCAGGACACAACGGATCGCCGGCGTGCGCTGTAACCCACCCCGTGACGGTCGGACTGGCCTGAACCAAGCCCTTACCGGCGTCCACACCGAACGACTGCCCGTCGAGGTACCCGGCGTCAACGAGCTCTTGGACGACGACGGCGCCCGCCTGTGCGTCTGATGCTGGGCCGGGGCCGTTCAGCAGGCCGGTGAGGCGAGGAATCTCCTCATCGAGGATACGTTGCCGATTAGGCCCGATGTAGAGCCTCTCGTATCGCTGACCGAACACCCCTGCGGTGGCGGTCTGGGCAACGGTTCCATTCAGAAGGACGCCGGGCGGGATCTTCGCCGGATCGATCTGTCCCGTATCGATGACGAATTGCAGAATGCTTAAGTTCGCGCGTCCCTCTGCGTCTTCTGCATTGGTGTCTATCGGCTTCCCGGGCGTGGTTCCCGAGTAGGTGCAGGCAGCGACGCTGACAAGGATCGCGGCCGTCAAGACCGCTCGGGCAAGCGCCCGGCGATGGCGTCTGATGGTCGAGCGCCTGCCGACCAGACGCTCTTCGAGCGCGTCCGAGTCGAGCTCCAGCCCGTCGTCGCTCATCAATCCCCCCGTGTAGCGACTGAGAGTTGCCGAGCCTAACCTATCGGGCATAGGGGCGATGAGTCACCAGCCGATAACGTGTCCGAATGCCCTCGGTGAACCTGCGACACGCGGCCCGCGCCATCATCCTCGACGAGGACGACCGCATCCTCCTGTGCCGGTTCGCCTTCCCGCATCCGGCGACGCCGGACCGAACGACCGTCGTCTGGGCCGCCCCCGGCGGCGGCATCGAGCCCGGGGAGACGCCGCTGGCCGCGCTGCGCAGGGAGCTGCACGAAGAGGTCGGGTTCGTCGTCGACGCCGATCCTCCGCACGTGTGGCATCAGGAGGTCATCGTCCCGGACCATGCGCCCGGCTACGACGGCATCGTCAACGACTACTTCCTGATCCGCACCCCGGCGTTCGTCCCCCGCGGGGCGATGTCCGACGACGAACTCGCCGCCGAAAACCTCACCGAACTGCGCTGGTGGCGCCAGCAGGACGTCGCCGACTACCGAGGTCCGGACCTGTTCTCACCGCGCGACCTCGCCACGCCGATGGCGTCGCTCATCGAGCACGGGATCCCCGCCGAACCGGTGCTGCTCGGCCTGTGAGCGCGGCCAGCGCGGGCCGCGGGAAGGATGTCAACGAAGCCGCGCCGCCGGCGAGTCCGGCCGCACAAGCGACAGAACATCAAGGGGCATCGTGTTCTCTCTCCAGAACCGCAACGGCAGCACCGCCGACCAACGCAGGGTCCTGTATGTGACCGACCTCGACGGCACGCTGCTGAACGCCGACATGAAGGTCGATCCCGAATCCGCCGACATCCTCAACGGCCTGATCGAGTCCGGCACCCTCATCACCGCGGCCACAGCCCGCGGGCGTGAGCCCAGCCGCCGGGCGCTCACCGGCGTGGACCTGCGCCTGCCGCTGGCCTTCCTCAACGGCGGATACCTCGCTGAACTGGCCGGCGG
Organism: Catenulispora sp.; assembly: GCA_013361685.1. GTDB lineage: Bacteria > Actinomycetota > Actinomycetes > Streptomycetales > Catenulisporaceae > Catenulispora. Next base: position 9,757 of record JABFXP010000919.1, on the reverse strand, counting down.
CCCGATCCGGGGCGGATTCCCGTTGCCGCCGACGGCAGCCGAGAAGATCCTCGCCGACTACCTGGCGCGAGGGCTGCATCCCATGGCCTACACGATCGACGACGCCGGCGAGGAACACGTCTACTACCAGGGCGCGGCCAACCCGGCGATGGCCGCCTACGTCGCTGAGCGCCTGTCCGGCGGCGACGGCCGGTTCCGCCGCGTCGCCGACCTGTCGGTCGCCCTCGAGGAGACGGTCGTGGCCCTCAACACGGTCGACGAGCCCGAGCCGCTGGCGACGATGCACGCCGCCTGGAATCAGGACTCGAAACTGAGCTGCCACTACTCGCCGGACATCTACGCCCCTGCCTACTGCTGGCTCGAGTTCAGCGAGACCCGCGCGAACAAGGGCGACGCCTTGCTGGCGCTGAAAGAGCTCGTCGGCGCCGATCACGTCGTGTGCTTCGGCGACAACACCAACGATCTGGCCATGTTCGCCGTCGCCGACGAGAGCTACGCCGTCGCCCACGCCCACCCGGCCGTCAAGGAAGCCGCGACCGCCGTGTTGGACGACGACACCGCACATGCCGTAGCCCGCCGGATACGCACCCACGCGGCGGAGACGGCGCGGCCGGTCACCTGACCCCTGGGCATCAGACAGGCATTAGACAGCATCAGACAGCGATGCCCTCCACGGCTCTACTTGTCTCGGGTGCGGCGGCTACGTATCACTTGGTACGCGATCCGCACGGCGATCGCCACCACGACAACCACGATCGCCACGGAAGAGTGTCCACCGAACATCACGGCACCTCCGGCGGGGACGTCGGAGTCGCATCGGAAGCAGAGTGGCGCTCGGCCTGGGCTCTGCGTAGGCGGCGCAGGTAGGCGTACAGGCAGAACGCACCCGCTCCCAGCGTCGCCCAGCTGACCACACGGCCTGCGGTGAGATATGTCCCCGTCGACAAAGACAGGGCCAGGCTCAGATGCAATAGAGCATGCAGCATCAGGAAGCTGCCAACCATGACGCTGAGCAACGTATCAATCGCCTGATCCGCATGTGGGACCTTGAGCACCCGGCCGATCGGAAACGGCGACCGGATCAACGAAGCGACCAGCAGCGCGGTGCCGAGCAAGAACGTCACGGTCGCTTCGTGCAACTTCAGCGGCAGCGAGTTCCCACCGGCGAGCAGCGACACGACGCACCCGATGGCGAAACCCGCCGACGTGATCACCGCCCACGGCTCGACCCGCCGCCGCGCCACCGCCACCACGATGCTGTAGGCAGCGGGCGGAACCCCCGCGATCGCCAAGGCCGCCGCGTCCGACCCCGCCGCCGGCCGCGTCGTGAAGTAGACGACCGTCGACAGCAACGGCGCTGCTAGCACCCGAAGCAGTTGCCGTGCGGCAGCGGGTCCAGCGACCTTGCTATCCGAGAGGGCCCCGGGCCGCTGAGGCCCCGGTGTCCGCAGACGGCTGCCCGGCGTGGTCGGCAGGTTCATAGCATCTGATCCATCCCGGCAACCGCCTGCTCGACGGCCTCGCGGACGGTAGCGGTCAACGCGCCGGACCGCGTATTCATCCAGTGCATCACCGCAGCCCGCTCCGCCCCGGCCACCATCGCCGCGATGACTCTGGCCCGGAGCGGGCTGAGCGACGGCACCCGCTCGATGATCGCGTCACCCACATCCCGCTCGGCACTCGCCATCGCCGTCAGATACTCGCCGTGCAGGGCCGGCTCGCGAGCCACCAGGGCACGGAAATCCCGCAGCCAATGAGGCGGAAGGCCGTCCTCGCGGGCCGGCCGGTACTGGCCCAGAACCGCTTCTACCAGCGCCGGCCCCAGCGGCTCGCCGCCCGGACGCTCGCGCAGCAGCGAGGCGGTACCGGCGGCATGCCGCCCGGCCAACCAGGCGATGGCCTGTTCCTTGCTCGCGAAGTAGTTGTTGAAGGTACGCGGCGACACACCCACCGCCGCAGCGATCTGCGGCACCCGCACCGCCGCCAAGCCCTCTGACTTGGCCAGCTCGAACGCGGCGAGTGCCAGATCCAGGCGAGTCTGCTCTTTGTACAGCTCCCGTCGCGGCGCCGTCGCGGCCTCGACCGTCGTTGCCTCGTGCTTCATGAGTCGCAGCCTAGTCAAAACTTGCGCATCACGCAATCTATGCGTATCACGCAAACTTCAAGCCGGGGTGGGATCCAGGGCGCTGATGCAAAAAACCCAGCTCACGCTAGGTGAACTGGGGTCTGCTATGAGTGCGTCCTTGCGGCGGAGTCGCCGGCCTTCTCTACTCCAAGGCCATCATCGGTTCGCCGTCGGCATCCAGCCCGCTTCCGGCGATCTTGCACGACCCGCCGCGCACCGCGCCGTTGTTGTAGGCCTGCCGAACGCAGTTGCGCAGGGCTAGTTGGCCCCAGTAGTTCGGGTGCAACGATTCCTGGATGTAGTACGGGCTGCCGATCGCGCTGGCGGTGCGGATCTGGTCGACCCACTCGGTCTGGTCGACGGCGCCGGCGTCCTTCCAGGAGGTCAGGTTCCTCTCCTCCAGGAGGCCGACGGTGTTCTCGCAGAGCCGGCGGCCGTTGAGGGCTGAGGAGATGTCGAGCTGCTTCACGTTGGTCAGCCCGCTTCGGGCGACCGCGTCCGACACGGCGCCGGAGATCGTCGGCAGCGCAGTGGTGATGGCCCAGTCCGCGTCCTTGTCCCAGAACCCGCAGCCGCCGGTGACCTGGCGTCCGATGCCGGACTGCCCATAGCGGAACCCTGAGGAGTTCGGGATCGGCGCGGGATAGTTCTGCACGAGGATCGTGTAGCTGTCATCGGCATGGCCGGCGTTCGCCATGGCCTGCCGCACGTTCTTCAGCGCCTGCGCGATGTGCGAAGTGACAGCGTCGACGTTCGCCGCCGACAGATTGCCGGTGACATTCGAGTCCTTACTGCAGTACGACGGGTTCCACCTCGTCGAAGTCAGGAAGTCCTTGATGCAGGTCTCCACCATCGGACCGAAGTTGAAGTCGTTCCCGCCGATCGACACCGCGACCATGGACACCTTGTGGGTGGCGGCGAACTCCTGCAACATCAGCGCCTGGCCCTGCTTGGCCCCGGCGTCGGCGGCGACCCCCGGCCTGGATTTCGCCCCGGCGCCGTAGAAGTCCAACCCCGGCTTGAAGTTCCCGTCGGTATTGGTGAACGTCGACGTCGTCGCACCACTGCACGCCAGATTCAGGCCGTTGACGGTACCGCCGATGTAGATCTCCGCGGACTGCGACCGGTGGCATCGCGGAATGGTCTCAGCCGTGTGACCGGCGTCGTCGTAGTAGGCGGTCGGACCGAGAGCGTCGGCCTTCGAGCTGTCGTCGTTGGTGTTTCCGGCCCAGCGGCCGGCTTCACCGGAGATGTAGCTGTCGCCGAGCGAGACGACCCAAGGCTGCTCGTCCTTCGCCGCCGCGTGCGCCCCGCTGGAACCGACCGCGGTCGTGGTGACGGCGAGAAGCGGGACCAGGAGCGCGCCCATGACCGAAGCTCGAGAACGACTGTTCGCATGCTGGAATCGATACATGGCTTCGACCATAGAAGATGAAATCAAGGCATTGTCTTAGCGACGCGCTTCCGATGCTCTGTATTCCTCCACGGCCGCCTGCGCCGCCGGTCACGTACCGCCGCCGGCCGCCCGCTCGGCTCTGCGGGCCAAATCCGCGAACGCCTTGCGCAACTCCGGCGGTTCGACGGCTTCGACGTCCGCGTCGAAGGAGGCGATCCGGGCCGCGAGTCCGGGCCAGGACCAGGAGCCGAGGCGGACCCGGCATCGGTCGGGCCCCAACGCCTCGACGACGCCGTCGCCGGCGAACGCCAGCACCTCGGCGACGGGACGTCGCAGGACCACCTGAGCCTGGCAGGGCCACGCGTCGTCGTCGGCTGATCCCTTGAACCTGGCGCTGACGAAGGCCGCGGCATCACCGCCTGGAACCTCGCGTGCGGAGAAACGGGGACCGGTGGGGATACGAGGCGTCATACGGTCCGCCCGATAGATCCGCCAATCCTCACGCTCCGGTTCCCACGCCACCAGATACCAGCGGCCGGCTCTGGCCAGCAGGTGGTGCGGCTGTACTCTCCGCGCTGCGGGAGTCTCGGCCTGCGCGCGGTCGGCACCGGCCGGTGACCGGTAGTCGAAGCGCAGCTCCTGGCGGTCGCGGATCGCGGCGGCGATGGCCAGCAACACCGCGGTGTCGGCCGCCGTAGGAGGTTCGTCGCGGTCCGGGCGTTCGACGACTGTCTGCTCCAGCGCGTCGAGACGAGCCCGCAGCCGCGCAGGAAGCACCTGTCGCACGGTCGCGAGCGCGCGAGCGGCGGCTTCCTCGATCCCGGCACCGGCCAGCGCGGCGGTGCGCAGCGCCAGCGCGAGGGCGACGGCCTGCTCGTCGTCGAACAGCAGCGGCGGCAGGTTCCCCCCGGCCTCGAGTCGATAGCCGCCGTCGGGACCCTTCACCGCGCGGACGCAGTAGCCGAGGTCCCGCAGACGGTCGACGTCCCGGCGCAGCGTACGCGCGCTGACCTGGAGCCGTTCGGCGAGGACCGGCCCCGGCCAGTCCCGGCGCACCTGGAGGAGGGACAGCAGGGTCAGCAGGCGTCGTGACGCGCTGCCCGCAGAACTGGTCGGCATGGATCCCATCATGGCGAAAGAAGCGGACAATCCCTGACCTCTACTGCTGCGAACGTGAGTGATGCCGCCGGGGACCGCCCCGTCGCATCGAATACCAGGAGCAGGCATGTCAGTGAACGCAGTCGCCCATCTGAACTTCCACGGCCAGGCCCGCCAGGCGCTGGAGTTCTACCAGTCGGTCTTCGGCGGGCAGGTCACCGTCGCCACCTACGGCGACTTCGGGATGCCGCCGACGTCGCCCGACGCCGCGAAGGTCGTCTTCGGCCAGGTCATCGGCGACGACGGCTTCCGCGTCATGGCCTACGACGTCCCCGGCGCCGACGCCCCCTCGGGTCCGGCTCCGACGACCCGCCGGGAGAACGGCACGACGGTGACCACCGACCGCTTCTTCCTGTCCGTCCGAGGCGATGGCGCCGAGCAGGTGGGTGCCCTCTGGGAGAAGCTCGTCGCCGGCGCCACGATCATCGAGCCCTTCGGCCCGGCCGCATGGGCACCGGCGTTCGGGATGCTCACCGACCGGTTCGGCGTCACGTGGATCCTCGATGTAGCCGCTGGGTGAGGCGGCCCGGCCCGCACATCACGTCGCGGGCACCCCCTGCCGCCACGCTTGCGCCAGCCGCGCGGCCATCGCCAGGGGGTCCCACAGCTCCTCCGGATTACCTGGCATGGCCGCGTCATACAGCGCCAGACGGTCAGTGCTGGGCACCTGCCACCACCATTCGCGTGCGGTGTCCGCCTCGGTCACCTTCAGGCCCAGCGCCGTGCGGATGTGAGTCCCGAGCGGGTTGTCGGTGGCGATCCCCTGGTCCGGCACTCCGGGCAGGCCGGTCAGCAGAAGGGCCGCTTCGGCGTAGTCCAGCTCGGCGGCCTTCGCCAGGTGGGCGGCTGCCTGGCTGTCGAACGGCACCGGGGCGCGTTTCTTCAGCAGGTCCGCCAGCAAGCGCAGCCGCTTGGGCGTGGCCCAGCCGGACGGCACCGGCCGGACGTCGACGAAGCCGTCCGGCCGCGGCATGTCGCCACGCTGAAGGAACGCCTTGGTGGTGTGGTTGTCCCGGTCGTGGGACCGCGACCAGCGACCGCAGTGCATGGCGATGTCCAGCGGCAGCAGCTTGCCCTCCGCGGTGTCCAGCGCCGCCGGGGATCTGTGGTCGAGCAGGCCGCGGTGCAGCCCCGGATCCGCCAGCGGTGAGGAGGCCCAGAACCTCAGCAGCTCGATCAGCGCCGCCCGGTGCCGGGCCGGGGTCACGGCGCTGACCGCCCGGACGGCCAGGCCGCCGATGCGACCGGCGAGCTCGGTCCAGTCCGACCGGCTCTGGTGGATGCCCCAGTGCGTCATCGCGGTCTGGCCGTCGATCGCCCCGGTGAAGAACGCCTCGGCCACCTCGATCTGCCGCGCCGTACCGCCGTGTCCCTCATAGAACTGGCTGACCAGCCCTTCCAACGCGCCGTCCAGGTCCGGCTCGGGCACTTTCAGCGGCCGGCCCGGCACCTGCTCGAGGACCCGCAGCAGCTTGTTCCGGTCCGGGATCCGCCGCGCGGCGTACCGGACCATGCCCACGATCCCGTCCACCAGCAGCGGATGACTGACCTCGGGCAGCACCGAGCCCACAGCCTCGCGCACCGCCGCCTCGGAGGTGGCCGCCGCTTTCAGCAGCACGCGCGCAGAGGCCTCGGAGATCCCGCGCAGCGCCCGCGATCCCGGCAGGTCGCGAGGCGTCAGGAAGTGCCAGAACGCCTGCGGGGGCAGGCACATCGTCCCCGAGGCCATCGGATCGGGGCTGTCCATCACGTGGTGGTCCGGATCCAACATCGAGACCCGCCAGTACGCCTCACCGGTCTGCGGATCGCGAGCTGTGACGCAGCGCGTGTGGTAGCGGTTGCCGATGTCCAGCAGCAGTCGTCCGTCCGTGCCGGGCATGTCGAGCAGCCCCCAGGTCGCCGCGCGCCGGGACGGTGTCGGCACACGGCCGTGCACGCCGTCGATCCGGTGGTAGCGGACCTCCCCGGTCCGGCGGTTGTGGGCGACCCTGAACCCGAGATGGACGCCGTCGGTGCCCAGCGGGGACGGGGCGGCGCCTGGGGCCGCCGGAGCCAGCGACGAGGGCTCGGCGAGCCACTGCTCGTCGGCGTCCAGCAGGGACCGATCGAGGAAGGCGGGCAGATCCGGCTCGCCGAGTTCCCCGGTGAGCACGTTGACCGGGCGCACCCGGTATCCCGCTCCCTTGCCCGTGGCGCACCAGAACGTCCGGCCGTCGTGGAACATGTGCCGGTCGGAGTCCGTCAGCCGATCGCCCACGGCGAGGAGCCGGTGGCCGACGAACCGTTGCTCACCCGGGCCGAGGAAGACGTAGCCGGTCGTCGCTTCCTCGGCATACCACCACCGCCACGTGTGGTTCGTCTCGGTGACGATCTGCTGCGGCGCGCCGGACCAGTACTCGGTCCGAGTGCCGTTGACGACGTGGAACACCAAGAGCTGTCCGCCGGAGAAGTACACCCTGACGTCGTAGCTGAACTGGTTCGCGCCGCGCGGCACAGTGAGTTGGTGTTCCATGATCCGTGTCCGCGGCCCCACCACGATGGCCTTGCCACGGTTGTGCACGGTCAGCAGCGGCCAACTCGGCCGGCACCAGCTTTTCCGGCCCAGCTCGCGGCCGGCCGCGTCCAGCGCGTCCCAGCCCAGTTCGTCGAAGATGCCCGCACGCAGCGTCCTGGTCAGCGGTGTCACCAGATCGATGCCGGCGAGCCGGGCGGGCAGGTCCGGCATCTGCTGCACCGCCTGCCGGCTCAGAGTGTTGTAGAGCCAGTCGAACGCGTCCAGGGCGCTTGTCAGAGGGCCGGAGGCGGCTTCCCGCATCCGGTCCTCGACGATCCCGCGCAGGAAAGGACGCAACGGCTTCATCGCCCATTCCGCCTGCCACCGGTCTTCGTGGCCCTTGTCTTCGAGGATTGATTCGGTCAGGGCGGGGGCGAAGCGGTCGTCGGAGGTCAGCGCCTCCAGGCTGAAGCGGTCATGATCCCGCCAGTGCGCGAGCAACAGGTTGCGGTCCGGGTCCGCCACCGGAATGCCCGCGGTCAGACAGCCCCCGATGACGGCTGCATCGACGCGGTATCTCTCGCTGCTGTTGCCCCCGCCGGTGTCGAACCGCAGCGGTTCTGCTTCCCGGCCGATCCGTTCGGCCAGCCGTGGCAACAGGTTCAGCAGTTCCGTCGGCGCTTTCGGCGACCACCTGTCGGGCCCGCGATAGCGGCGCAGCATGATGGCCAGCCACCCGGCCGTGCCGTCGCCGAGATCGTCGAAGGCGCCCACTTCGTCGAGGAAAGAGACCCACCAGGCGTCCATCTCCGAATAGGGCAGGTCGGTCAGTTGCCACGCCAGACGCCGCTTCACCTCCGCCGACGAACCGGCGAGGGCGGCGAGCCAGGTCTTGCGCTGCGACGTCCAGAAACCGTCCGCGGCCCGCCACAACGCGGGGGCGTCGAGCAGTTCCTCCAGCACGCGCGCGTGCTCGGTCGCCACGTCGAGCCCGGCGGCCTTGGCCAGTTTGGCCAGCTGCTTGAGCATGTCGGGCCAGGGCGGCAGACCGCCGAGGGTGCGGCGCACGGCCAACTCGCGCAGCTCACGATAGGACTCGGCCGGATCAGCACCCTGACCCAGGTCGGCGACGTACGCCTTGATGTCCTTGACCGACAGCGCCCCGGCCAGAGCGAACTCCAAAAAGACCGCGCGGCGGCGGACAGGATCGACGACACCGGCCTGCGACTCAGCCGCGCGGGCCTTGCCGAACATCATCGCGCCCTGCCGGAGACGTCCGGCGGCGATGAACACCCGGCCGACCTGCTCCCAGAACGCGGGAAGGTGGCCGGCCGGAAGCGTCGCCGCGACCGCGTGGTAGATGTCCAGCGCCGGACCGGGCTTCGGCCGGGCCAACTGCTCGGCACGCTCCATCTCCGCCGCCGCGTCCACGGCGATCCCGGCGTTGACGGGATCGTGGATGACAGCCCACGCCGGATATCCCGGCTCCCGGCGATGCCCGGCCGACACCGGCGCGCCGACCTCCGGGGCGGAGAACCCGGCGGCGGCCAGCACCCGGTCCTCACCGGGCCCGTCAGCGTCCCCGCACAACCGCACCACTGGCCTGGAACCCAGCAGCGGGTGATGGTAGCGGCGCGCAGTGATCGGCTCACCCCCGACGGTGCCAACCGGCGCCAGACCCGCGTCCAGCGCTATCCGCTCACTGCTCATCGCTCTGCGCCCCACTGTGGATCAGCTCTGCCATACGAACGCCCTCGGACCAGGCCACCGGCCCGACCGCACCGAGCGGCACCGGTCGTTCGGCCGCGTCGATCCACAGCAACCGACCCGTCGTGGCGGGCAGAGCGGGATCATCGGCACCCAGCCAGTAGCGGGCCTGAACGACGCGGTCGTCACCGGCGACACGCAGCACCGCGAAACCACCCCGCATGACGAAGCCGTTCTCCGCGGCGCGCCCTGTGCCGTGACGCAGCTCCTTGAAACGGGCGCCGGCGTAGTCATCGACACCGGTGGCCTGAAGATCGACACCGGCCGGCCGATGGTGGATCCGGCGATCCAGCTGCGGGACACCCTGCACGGCCCCGAGGCTGTCCGACAGCTTCCGCCACTGCTCGATGTCCTCCAGCAGGATCGGGTGCGGCAACGTCACCGGACCGACAGGCGGAGCGAGCACGGTGCCGTCCAGACCCGTCAAACCGACCTGGCCCTGCTCACCCACCTCTGTCAGCAGCCCACTCTCCCCGCCGACGGTCACCACCAGATGCTCCAGACAGGACCGCCACCCAGGATCTGGCCACACCCGGGCGAGGAGACCGGCGGGAACCGGCACACCGGCCAACAGCCACGCCTCGACAGCGGCCCGGCATTCCGCCTCATGCCGCACCAACCGCTCACGCAGCTCGGCCAGCTCCGCACCCACCTTGCTGCCCCGTACGGCCCGCGGCACCGACGACAGGACCCGGCCGCCCGTTTCGCGACATCTCAGGGTCGTCCGGTCCAAGGCCAGTTCGTGGCCGCGAGTGGCGGGGATCCAGTGGAGTGTCGTTGACATGGCGATGACTATGTCAGAGCTCTATGACAGACG
>JABFXP010000462.1 GCA_013361685.1 Catenulispora sp. | reverse complement strand
GCCGATCTTGCCGGCCAGCAGCGCGGTCGCGATGTCCGCGCGCTGGGCCGCCGGCCGGGCCGGGTCGGTCAGCATGCGGCGCAGCGCGGCGTCCTTGCCGAAGGCCGTCGCCACCGCCGACAGGTCGTCGGCGATGCCGGTGATGTCCGCGCCGGACGCCGAGGTGAGGGCGTCCAGACGATCGGCTCCGGCCGCGAGGGCCTCGCGGCTGGCGCCGTGCATCAGGCACCCGCCTTCGCGCCGGCCTCGGCGTCGGCCTTGGCCTCCAGCTCGCTCAGGAACCGGTCGACGGTGCCGCGCTGGCGGGCCTCGTCCTCCAGCGACTCGCCGACGATCTTGGACGCCAGCGCGATGGCCAGCGTGCCCAGGTCGCCCTTGAGCGCCGAACGGGTCGCCGCGGCGTCGGCGTCGAGCTGGGCCCGGCCGCCGGCCACCAGGTTGTCGCGCTGCTCCTGACCCTCGCCGCGCATCTGCGCCACGATCTCCGCACCCTGCTCGCGAGCGTGCTGCGTGATCTTGGCGGCCTCGTGGCGGGCCTCGGTCAGGTTGCGCTGGTACTCCTCCTGCAACGCCGCCGCGGCCGCCTGGGCCTCCTCGGCGCGCTTCATGCCGCCCTCGATGGCGTCGGTGCGCTCGTCGAGGGTCTTCTTGATGTTCGGCAGGAGTTTCTTCCAGAAGATCACGAAGATGATCAGGAACGCGATCGTGCCGATGACGAGCTCGTCGCCCTTGGGCTTGATCGGGTTGAACTCCGAGGCCAGGATCATGGCGCTGGTCATTTCCTACCTTCCCTAGGTCCGTAGGGGCTGGGGATGGCGCTCTACTTGTTCAGCACGAACGGGGCGATGAAGCCCAGCAGGGCCAGCGCCTCGGTCAGCGCGAAGCCGATGAACATGTTGGTGCGGATCATGCCGGCGGCCTCGGGCTGGCGGGCCATGGCCTGCACGCCGTTGCCGAAGATCAGGCCGACGCCGATACCCGGGCCGATGGCCGACAGACCGTACCCGAGGTAGCCGAGGCCGGCGATCGTCAACTTCGAGTCCGCGGCCAGGGTGGTCAGAGCAGCGCTCATGTCTCTCGATTTCCTTCTGGTTGGCCGGCGGGCGCTTTGCCAACCGGTCGCTTATGGGTGATGCGGGATCTGAACTTGTCGGTGGTGCCTGCGCTCCCCTGTCGGGAACAAGGAAGCGCGCGTCTGCGTAGGTACTTGTGTGGGACTAGTGCGCTTCCTCGAGTGCGCCGGCGAGGTAGCTCGCGGTCAGCATCACGAAGATGTAGGCCTGCAGGGCCTGGATGAACAGCTCGAAGCCGGTCATCACGATGGCCATCGTGAAGGACGCGCCGGAGAAGACGATGCCCTTGACGCTGAACATGTACCAGGCGCCCGCCGAGAAGGTGGCGATCAGCAGGTGGCCGGCGAACATGTTCGCGAAGAGCCGGATGCCGAGGGTGAACGGCCGGATGAAGATGTTCGACAGCAGCTCGATCGGGGTCAGGATGAGCAGGATGCCGAGCGGCACGCCGCTGGGCACGCCCAGCACCTTGAAGTAGCCCAGACCGTGCCGCTGGAAGCCGGCGAACATGTAGGTCAGCCAGACCATGAGCGCCAGCGCCAGCGGGAAGGAGTAGACCGAGCTCACCGGGAACTGGATGCCCGGGACGAACGACATGACGTTCATCAGCCAGACGAAGAAGAACAGCGCGAACAGGAAGGGCACGTACCGGTCGCCCTGCTTGCCCATCGAGTCCCGCGCCATCCGGTCGCGGACGAACAGGTACGCCACCTCGGCGACGTTCTGCACGCCGCGCGGCACCATCTTCGGCTTGTTGAAGGCCGCCCAGAAGAAGCCGATCATCAGCACCACGATCAGGGCGACCAGTACCACCGGCTTGGTGACCCCGTAACCGGCGATGTGGAACCACGGCCGATTGGAGAAGTCGAAGTCCTCCGAGCTGGGGGCGACGCAGCTGAAGCCGCCGTTGTTCCCGAACAAGTGCGGCGTACCGTTGCCGCAATCCGTACCGCCCTCTGCGGCGAGGAGGCTGAGGCTCATCGTGTGTATCCAGACTGGCTCATCGTGACGGCAACCTTCAGGTGTCGGCGCGTCCGGGCTGTCCCGGCTCGCGCGATCGGCACTGGATGTGTCGTGGCTATCGGTCGTGCGGGTCGTTCTGGTCCTGCGGGTCCTGCTGCTGTGCCTGCAACGCGTCGGCGGCCTGGTCGGCCAGCTCGCGCCGCTTGCGGAGCAGCTCCTCGCGCTCCTGCCTCTCCAGGACCGACAGCTGCCGGAAGGTGAGGAACAGGCCCGCGGCGAGTCCGAAGACCACCCCGATCGGTGCGAACACGCTGGAGGTGCCGGCCCACTTGTCGATCAGCCAACCGAGGCCGCCGTAGAGGACCATGCCCGACAACAGGTAGCCGGTGATCGAGTACGGGTCGACCTTCTTCTCGGTCTTGCCGCCGCGCTCGCTCTTGCCGGACTTCCTGGGAGGATTCGGCTTCTGGGTACTGCTCATGCCGCCTCGGACGATAGCAGGAGAGATGACCTTCCCTGAAACCCAGCTGAGAAGGCGTGAGGGGCACGCTGGAATGCGTTAGGTGGCCCGCGGTCGACACCGTTCGAATCCGAACGGAGGGCAGGCGACGCGTCATCTCCGGCCGACCGGCCGGTCGCGGGACGGTCATGGTGCTTACCGGCCGCCGAAGGGCGTCGGTTCGGACTCGGCGGTGCTCTCCGGGCGCGCGGGCGCCGCGGGCTTCAGGGAGTCCGGGATAGCGGAGGGGTCCGCGTAGAAAATCTTCGTCTTCAGCACCGCACGGGTCTCGGCGGCCAACCAGACCAGGGTCAGGCCCAGCATGGTGAAACCGAAGGACCTGAAGTGGAACAGGCTGGTGTGCTTGAACGCGACCAACAGCACGGCGAGGAACAAGACCTTGCCGAGGTAGGTGAGCATCGCGTAGCCGAGCAGCATCTGCGGCTGACTCTGCGCGACGCGGCTGATGATGACGATCGTCACCGAGAAGAAGGCCAGCACGATGACGCTGCCGAGCAGCGCCCCGATCAGGCCCTTGCCGCCGACCAGCACGGTGCAGAGCACGACGGCGATCGCGCCGGCGACAGCGGTCGGTACCGCTGCTCCGCGCAACAATCGGGCGTCAATGGCCTGCATGGCTTCCCTTGAAGAAGTCTTGTAGGTCGCTGCCGGGGGATCCGGCACCGCATCGTGTCGGTTCAGGTTAAGGGGCTGTGTTCGTTAAGAGGTTGTGTCGTAAAGCTCACCACCCCGGTCTCCCCTTGTTCGTGAAAGCTATCACAAGCTCGGCTTCTACGCACGAACCCGTTTTCGCAACGCTGTGGACCTGTGTTTTTCCGGACCGGCTCCCTCAGAGTGCGTACTTTTTCCACCTGCGGGAACTCCGGCGAGTGGACACCGAGTGGCCGGACGGCGACGGCAGGACGGCCGTCCGGATGTGATCAACGCGACAACGCCGTGGGCCACGGCACCCACACCCACAACACCCACAACGGCCACGACGCCGACTCAGCGCAGCAGCGAACCGCGCCGGATCGCGCCGTCGGCGTCGTCCGGGGCCTTCGCTATGGCCGGGATGGCGGTACCGGGCGCCGGATTCGGCCCCGCCGGGGGCGCGGCCGGTCCGGTTCTCGGAGCTGAGGGAGTTGAGGGAACTGAGGGAGCCGCGCCCCGCGCCCGGTGCCGGGCCGATCCCGCGGACCCGCCGCGCCGCACCCGGGCCTTGGTGCGCAACCGCTCCCGGTGGTCGCCGAGCCGCGGGCCCAGCAGCATCAGCAGCCCCACCAACGTCATCGCTATGGCCAGGTAGACCACCGGCTGACGGGACGGCGTCACCGCGAACAGCACGGTGACGAACGCCACCAGCGCGGCCCAGAAGTACATGATGAGCACGGCGCGCCGCTTGGAGTGGCCGATCTGCAGCATCCGGTGGTGCAGGTGGCCCTTGTCGGCGGCCAGCGGCGACATGCCGGCCTTGGTGCGGCGCACCACCGCCATCACCATGTCGGCGATCGGCAGCAGGGTCACCGACACCGGCATGATCAGCGGCAGGTAGGCCGGGACCAGCTTGTGCACCGTGACGGTCTGGTTCACCAACTGCTGGACGTTCTCGCCGAGCTGGTAGGGGTCGATGCCGCCCATGACGGTGATCGAGGTGGCGGCCAGCAGCATGCCCAGCAGCATCGAGCCGGTGTCGCCCATGAACATCCGGGCCGGGTCCCAGTTGTGGGCCAGGAAGCCCAGGCA
>JABFXP010000979.1 GCA_013361685.1 Catenulispora sp. | reverse complement strand
GTATTGACACGTGCGTGGCCGCAGCGCCTACCCGCGCTTAACGCTGAGATCTGGCGCAGCCGGCGCACGGGCATGGTTGATCCAGTAGCGGCGTCGGGCTGTGCCACCGGAGCCTGTATTCCTGGACTGTTTCGCCGACGTGGAGGAATCCCAGACGTTCGTACAACCTGCGGGCATCGGGGTTGTCTTTCTCGACGCCGAGGTCGAGCGGGACGTCGGCCGCCGCGGCCTGTGTCTTGAGGTCCTCGACGACGGCGGTGCCGATGCCGCGGCGCTGAAAACGCGGAAGCAACTGAATCCCGTCCAGCTCAATACCGCCTGCAGTGCGGGTGACCCGCAGTCGGCCTGCGCGCTCGCCGCCCACCTCGACCACGCTCGTCGTCGTCTCGGGGCACTCGTTGTGGACTTGCTCCAGCGTCCAGGCAGAGAAACCCGCGCGCCATTGTTCCTCGTCGAAGCCGTCCCCAAGACGGCCTTGAGCCCGCGTGGCCTCGATGACCACGTCGGCGAGGAACCCTACATCTTCGGCCGTGGCGGGCCTAACGCGGTAATCGGGCACAGAGCATGCTCGCACCGCCGACCGCCGGAGTTCCAGGGCTTTATCAGCGGTCAGACCACAGCAGCATCCCCACGCCAGGAGTGCAGCCAGGCAGCCGGCCCTAGTCCGCCGGCGGGAACACCACCGTCCCCGTCCCCTCCTCAACGATCGTGATCGCCTCCACCGGGCAGTTCTCCGCCGCGTCCAGCACCTCGTCGGAAGCCGCCATCACCTCGACCCGGGGACAGGACTGCCGCGCCGCATCCAGCTCGAAGGCCTCCGGGGCGCGCAGCACGCAGCCCCCCGACCCGATGCACAGGTCCTTGTCGACAGTGACGCTCCATGTGGTCTCTGACACGCTCAGAACCCTTCGGGGGTATAGCCGTTCGGCAAGTGCATGGTCTTCGTCTCCAGGTATGCCCGCAGCCCTTCGGGTCCGAACTCGCGGCCCATCCCGGACTGCTTGAACCCGCCGAAGGGGCTGTTGAACTCCATGCCGAAGGTGTTGACGCCGTAGTTCCCGGCCCGCACCTGCCGGGCCACCGTCAGTGCGTGCTCGGTGTCGGCGGACCAGACCGAGCCGGACAGTCCGTAGTCGGAGTCGTTGGCGATGCGGATCGCGTCCGCCTCGTCCGTGTAGGGAATCATGGCGACCACCGGCCCGAAGATCTCCTCCTGGGCGATCACCATCCGGTTGTCGACGTCGGCGAAGAGTGTGGGCTCCACGTACCACCCCTTCGGCCGGTCCTTCGGCCGCCCGCCGCCGGCCACCACCCGCGCGCCCTCGCCGAGGCCCTTGGCGATGTAGGACTCCACCCGGTCCCGCTGCCGCTCCGCGACCAGCGGACCCACCTGCGTCTCCGGGTCGAGCGGGTCGCCGGTCTTCAAGGCCCTGACAGCCTCGGCCATCGCCTCGACCGTCTCGGCGTAGCGGTCCCGCTGCACCAGCACCCTCGTCTGCGCGACGCAGGCCTGGCCGTTGTTCATGTACGCGTTCGGCAGCAGCCCGGGCACCGTCGTCGCCAAGTCCGCGTCCGGCAGGATGATCGCCGCCGACTTCCCGCCCAGTTCCAGCGTCACCCGGGTCAGGTTCGGCGCGGCGGCGGCCAGCACCGCCTTGCCGCCGGCCGTGGAGCCCGTGAAGCCGATCTTGTCCAGGCCCGGGTGCGCGGCCAGGTAGGCGCTGTTCTCCCGGCCGGCCGGGACGATGTTCAGCACGCCCTCCGGCAGGCCGGCCGCGAGCGCCATGTCAGCCAGCAGATACGCGTCCAGGGCCGTCTCCGGCGACGGCTTCACGACCACCGCGCAGCCGGCCACCAGCGCGGGCGCGATCTTGCTGACCGTGATGAACTGCGGCACGTTCCACGCCACGATCGCCGCCGCGACGCCCACCGGCTCCTGCCGCACCACCGTCGGGCCCAGCAGCCCGTGCCGCAGGTCCTCCCACGGGTAGTCGGCCGCCATGCCGAGGAAGTAGTCCCAGATCATGATCGGCGCCCACACCTGCGCCAGGATCGACCACGAATACGGCGACCCGGTCTCGGAGCTGATCAGCCGCGCCAACTCGTCGGAGCGCGCCTCGTACTGATCGCGCAGCTTGCGCAGGATCTCCACCCGCTCGGCCACGCTCATCCGCGGCCACGGGCCCGCGTCGAAGGCGTGGCGGGCCGCGGCGACCGCGCGGTCCATGTCGGCCGGCGCCGCCTCGGGGGTGCGGCCGAACACCTCCTCGGTGACCGGGGAGATCATCTCCAGCTTGGCGTCGGTGGCCGGGTCCACGTAGGAGCCGCCGATGAAGAGTTTTCCGTGCTCAGTCACGGTTCCCATGGATCGCCCTCTCAGCTGAAAGACCGTCAGGAGGCAGCCTGTAGAACAGATATCAGCTTCGACAACGAACCTCAATGACGAGCTTGTCCGCCCGACTCCCGCCAGCACCCGCTAAGGACCCGCTACGCAGCCCTGTTTTACTGAACGTGCGAAACCTTTTGCATGGCTAAGCATCTATGAGAACGTGTTCCTGTTCCCCGAACGAAGGAGCCCCGCATGACCGACGCCGCCGTCGCCGAAGCCCCCGGCGTCTGGTCGATCCGAGTCCCCTTCCCGGACAACCCGCTCGGCTACACCCTGGTCTACGCGCTCGAGACCACCGCGGAGGGCCCGGTGCTGATCGACGCCGGCTGGGACGATCCGGTGTCCCTGGCCGCCCTGGAACGCGGCCTGGAGGCGATCGGCACCTCGGTCTCCGCCGTGCACGCCGTGCTGGTCACCCACCACCATCCGGACCACCACGGCCTGGCCGGGCGCATCAGGGAGCTGAGCGGCTGCCGGATCGCGCTGCACGCCGCGGACGCCAAGGTGGTCGAGCTGGTGCGGACCGCCGAGCGCGGGCCGTGGACCAAGCGCTACCAGACGCTGCTGGAACTGTGCGGCGCCCCGGCCGAGGCGGTGGCGAGCGCCGGCGCGGCCATGCCGCAGGGCGCCAAGCCCGCCGAACCGGACCTGCTGATCGAGGACGGCGCGCTGATGGACGTCCCGGGCCGCGCCGTCCGCGCGATCTGGACCCCCGGCCACTCCCCCGGTCACACGTGTTTCCATCTGGAGGACACCGGCGAGTTGCTGACCGGCGACCACGTCCTGCCGGGCATCACGCCGGTGGTGACGGTCTACGACGACCACGTGGCCGGCACCTCGGACCCGCTCGGCGACTTCCTGGCCTCGCTGCGGAAGGTGTCGGCGCTGCCCACCACGCGGGCCCTGCCGGCGCACCGCGCGCCGTTCGACGACGTCGCCGGGCGCGCCGCCGAGATCGCCGCGCACCACGACCGCCGGCTGGCGCAGATCGAGGAGCAGTTGGCCGGCGGCCCGAAGACGCTGTGGTCCATCGCCGAGCACATGGAGTGGAACAAGGGCTGGGAGCGCCTGGACACGTTCGCCCGGCACTTGGCGCTCGGCGAGGCCGGATCGCACCTGCGGCATCTGGCGATCACCGGGCGGGTGCGGTTGTCCTCGACGGAGCCGATCGAGTTCTCCGTGATGTGAGGAGTGGCGGGGTGAGGAGTGGGGAGGCGGCTCACAGCCCTGCAGGCACCTCCCGACTCCGTGCGCGCAGGCCCGGATCACCCGCTCTGCGACGGATCTCCGAACGCGGTCAGGGTGGGGGTCGTGGTGGCGTCCGTGGCGGCGGTCGACGGTCCGCCCGGGATCGCCGCCGAAACCGTCACCCGGGCCGTGGGCCCGGAACCGGAGCCCACGTAGAGGTCGAACACGTGGGTCTCGCTGCCGCCGGGAACCCCGGAGCAGCCGAACCGGATCGCCAGCGTCCCGTTGTCCGGCAGCCCGCGCCGCAGGCTCCCGGCGACCCCCGGGGTGTCCGCGGAGAGTTCCACTTCCCCGGATCCGGCGACCCGCCACGCCAGGATCAGGTTCTGCCCCGGCACGCCCGGCGCCAGACAGGTCGGCTGCTGCACGGCCGTGAACGACACCACGGCCGGGGCCAGCGGACGCGTCCCAGTGCCCTGCGACGGCGTCGTGGCGGTCGACGGACCCGTCGAGGACCCCGGACCCGTGGCCGTGTCCGTCGGCGCCCCGTCGCCCGGCGCTGAGGCCGTCGGCGAGCCGTGCGTCGGCGTCCCGGTCGCCGACGGACGCCCGGAGGGCCGCGACCGCTCCGTGCTCGTGGCCGTGCCCACCGTGCCCACCGCCCCGGAGCCGCTGAGCGCCGACTCCGGCGATCCGGGGTCCGTGG
>JABFXP010000968.1 GCA_013361685.1 Catenulispora sp. | reverse complement strand
GCCGCCGCACTCGGCGCGTCCCCGGCGGCCGGGCCGCCGGCCGCGGCCGAACCCTCGGCCGTCTCTGAATCCGCACGCACTTCTGAAGCCACGCGCACACCCTACCTTCGGCGGGACGCCGTGCGGTGCGGGTGCGCGCCGGCGGCGGCCGCGAGGAGCGGCCGCCGCCGGCGCTCAACGCCTCAGCGCCGCTCCTGCTTCTGCTTGCACGGCATGCACAGCGTGGCCCGCGGGAACGCCTGCAGCCGGTACTTGCCGACCGGCTCGCCGCACGACTCGCACACGCCGTAGGTGCCGGCCGCCAGCCGGGCCAGGGCGCGTTCGGTCTGCTGGAGCATGTCCCGCGCGTTGTTCGCTATGGACATCTCGTGCTCGCGCTCGAAGTTCTTGGTGCCGGCGTCGGCCTGGTCGTCGCCGGCGCCCTCGCCGGAGTCGCGCAGCAGGTCGGCGATGCCGGTCTCGGCGGTGCTGATCTCCCGGCTCAGCCGGGCGGCCTCGCCTTCGAGCTCGGCCTGCAGCTCGGCGACCTCCTCGCCGGTCCAGGGGTCCTCGCCCGCGCGGTACGGCGGCAGCCCGCCCACGCCGGCCGTGACCGGCTCCGTCACCTCTGCGACCGTCATGGGAGTCTCCTTCTTCGTCCCGGAAACCGAAGCGGCCGGCCCGCTCGCCGACCGCCTCGCCTCGCCGGCGCCTGACCGGCGGCTGGGCGGGGAGGCCGTGGCCCCCGTCGCGGCCCGAGTCGGCTTCGGCACCGCTTTGCCGGCCGCGGCACCGCTCCTGGTGGACGCGGTGTTCGCCGCGGGCTTCGCGGCGTGCGTGGCCCCCGTGGCCGCCTCTGATGCCTTCGTCCTACTCGTCGTCACGGCCGTCATCCTCGCTCTCTGACGTGGCGGCAGTTCCTTCGAACCGTGTGTGGCTGCACATCCAGCCAAACCGTCCGCCCCCTACTCACACGCTCTCCACACGCGTCGTGTAGCGTGCCCGCCCCGGGCCCCCGCTAATCACGCTTCGTGAGGGGAGAAACGTCCCAAGCCGCCCACCAGTTCCCGTCGAACACACGAGCACCGAACATTCACTCATTCGGGCTAACTCGACGCGGGGTGGCCGGCCTCTGGGACGTCGCCGCAGGTCCGCCCGTCAGCCGAGCAGCCCGCGCACGACCTCGCGCAGCCCGTCGGGGTCCTCGGTGGAAACCCCTACGACCTTGTCGCGCGAAGTCGCGCCCGTGATCAACACCACTGAGCGTCGCGATGTTCCCAAGGCATCCGCGAGCGCGCGCAGCGCCGCCTCGGTCGCGGCGCCGTCCACCGCCTTGGCGCTGACCGCCACGATCAGGGCCCGCTCCCCGTGCCGGCCGCCGACCCGGGTGCGCGAGCTGCCGGGCTTGACGCGAATAGGAATCCGGAGCTCCTCCATACCGCTTACAATGGCACGAGTACCCGAGCAGGCTGCGACGGGACGAGTAGCGCGGAACGGCGAGCGACGAGCGATCCGGGGACGGTGTGAGCCCGGAGGCGGACCCCGCGTGAAAATCAGCCCCGAGCCGCCGGAAGAAAGGGCCGCCAGGCCTGAGTAGAACCGGCCGGATACGCAATGAAGTGGACACCACCCTGTCGAGGGTGTGTCAAGGAGGGTGGTACCGCGGTACCGGCGCCTTATACGGAGAGCGGCTCTGTATGGGGAGTGCCAGTGTCGTCCCTTCGTCTTAGGAGACCTACGACGAAGGAAGGCACCGCGCAATGGCCGACAGGCTGTATCGCCCCGTCAGCGCCCAACTCGATCTCCCGGCCATGGACGCCGAGATCATCGACTTCTGGCGCGGCGCCGACATCTTCGGCAAATCCCTGGCCGCCACCGAGAGCGCCCCGCGCTGGACCTTCTTCGAGGGCCCGCCGACCGCCAACGGCCGTCCCGGCACGCACCACGTGGAGGCCCGCGTCTTCAAGGACGTGTTCCCGCGCTTCAAGACCATGCAGGGCCACCGGGTGGACCGCAAGGCCGGCTGGGACTGCCACGGCCTGCCGGTGGAGCTGGCGGTGGAGGCCGAGCTGGGCTTCACCGCCAAGCAGGACATCGAGGCCTACGGCATCGCCGAGTTCAACGCCAAGTGCCGCGAGTCGGTGCGCCGCCACGTCGACCAGTTCGAGAAGCTCACCGAGCGCATGGGCTACTGGGTCAACACCGACGAGGCCTACTGGACCATGAACCCGGCGTACGTGGAGTCGGTGTGGTGGTCGTTGAAGCAGATCTTCGACAAGGGGCTGCTGGTCCAGAGCCACCGGGTGGCGCCGTACTGCCCGCGCTGCGGCACCGGCCTGTCCGACCACGAGCTGGCGCAGGGCTATGAGACGGTCGTCGACCCCTCGGTCTACGTCCGCTTCCCGCTGACCTCCGGTCCGCTGGCCGGGAACACCGCGCTGCTGGTCTGGACGACCACGCCGTGGACGCTGGTGTCCAACACCGCCGTCGCGGTGCACCCGGACGTCACCTACGTGGTCGCCACCGACGGCGCCGAGCGCGTGGTCGTGGCCGAACCGCTGCTGGGCAAGGCGCTCGGCGAGGGCTGGGCCGCCACCGGCGAGTCGTTCCAGGGCGCGGAGCTGGAGCGCTGGACCTACCGGCGGCCGTTCGAGCTGGTCGAGGTCCCGGACGCGCACTTCGTGGTGCTGGCCGACTACGTCACCACCGAGGACGGCACCGGCCTGGTCCACCAGGCCCCGGCGTTCGGCGCCGACGACCTGGCCACCTGCCAGAAGTACGGCCTGCCGGTGGTGAACCCGGTCCGCGGCGACGGCACCTTCGAGGAGTCGGTGCCGATGGTCGGCGGCGTGTTCTTCAAGAAGGCCGACGAGGTGCTGGTCTCCGACCTGCGCGAGCGCGGGCTGCTGTTCCGGCACCTGGAGTACGAGCACAGCTACCCGCACTGCTGGCGCTGCCACACCGCGCTGCTGTACTACGCGCAGCCGGCCTGGTACATCCGCACCACCGCGTTGAAGGACGCGATGATGCGCGAGAACGACGCCACCAACTGGTTCCCGGACAACGTCAAGTACGGCCGGTTCGGCGACTGGCTGAACAACAACATCGACTGGTCGCTGTCGCGCAAGCGCTACTGGGGCACGCCGCTGCCGCTGTGGGTGTGCGAGGACGACCACGTGACCGCGGTCGGGTCGCTGAAGGAGCTCGGCGAGCTGTCCGGGCAGGACGTCTCGGGCCTGGACCCGCACCGGCCCTTCGTCGACGACGTGACGCTGCCGTGCCCGCAGTGCTCGAAGACCGCCACCCGGGTGCCGGAGGTCATCGACGGCTGGTACGACTCCGGCTCGATGCCGTTCGCGCAGCACGGGTACCCCTACGCCGAGGGCTCGAAGGAGGCGTTCGAGAACGCCTACCCGGCGGACTTCATCGCCGAGGCCATCGACCAGACCCGCGGCTGGTTCTACTCGCTGCTGGCGGTCGGCACCCTGGTGTTCGACAAGTCGTCGTACAAGAACGTGCTCTGCCTGGGCCACATCCTGGCCGAGGACGGCCGCAAGATGTCCAAGCACCTGGGCAACATCCTGGAGCCGATCCCGCTGATGGACCAGCACGGCGCGGACGCGGTGCGCTGGTTCATGCTGGCCGGCGGCTCGCCGTGGTCGGCACGCCGGGTCGGGCACGCCACCATCCAGGAGGTGGTGCGCAAGACCCTGCTGACCTACTGGAACACGGTCTCCTTCCAGGCCCTGTACGGCCGCACCGGCGGCTGGGCGCCGTCGTCCGCCGACCCGGCGCCGGCCGAGCGGCCGGCGCTGGACCGCTGGGTGCTGTCCGAACTCAACGTCCTGGTCCGCGACGTCACCGCGGCGATGGAGGAGTTCGACACCCTCAAGGTCGGCAAGCTGCTGTCGGCGTTCGTGGACGACCTGTCGAACTGGTACGTCCGCCGCGCGCGCCGCCGCTTCTGGAACGCCGACCCGGCGGCCCTGGCCACCCTGCACGAGGCCCTGGAGACGGTGACGAAGCTGATGGCGCCGATGGTGCCGTTCATCAGCGAGCGGGTGTGGCAGGACCTGGTCCGCTCGGTGGACCCGCAGGCGCCGGAGTCGGTGCACCTGGCGGCCTGGCCGGCGGTGGACGACGCCCTGGTGGACACCGCGCTGGCCGAGCAGATGGCGCTCACCCGGCGGCTGGTCGAGCTGGGCCGGGCCACCCGCGCGGACTCCGGCGTGAAGACCCGGCAGCCGCTGTCCCGGGCGCTGGTCGGCGCCCCGGGCTGGGGCGCGCTGCCGGAGGAGCTGCGGGCGCAGCTGCTGGAGGAGCTGAACGTGGTGACCACCTCTCCGCTGGCCGACGCCGGCGGGGACCTGATCGACTACAGCGCCAAGGGCAACTTCCGGGCGCTGGGCGCGCGGTTCGCGAAGCGGACGCCGCTGGTCGCGAACGCGATCGCGGCCTGCGACGCGGCGGAGCTGGCCGCGGCGCTGCGTTCGCGGGGGTCGGCGACGGTGCTGGTCGAGGGCGAGGAGGTGACGGTGTCCCCCGAGGAGGTCATCGTGACCGAGACGCCGCGCGAGGGCTGGGCGGTGGCCACCGCGGGCGGCGAGACCATCGCGCTGGACCTGCACGTCACGCCGGAGCTGCGGCGGGCCGGGCTGGCCCGCGACGTGGTGCGCTTCCTGCAGGAGACGCGCAAGGCGACCGGGCTGGACGTGGCCGACCGCATCACCCTGACCTGGGCCGCGGTCGACGGCTCGGCGGCCGGGGCCGAGGCCGCCGAGGCGGTGCGGGAACACGCGGCGATGATCGCGGACGAGGTGCTGGCGCTGGAGTTCGAGGAGGGCACGGTGCCGGCGGAGCAGGATCCGGCGGAGTTGACGGAGCTGCGGGCGGCGATCGCGGTGGATGCGGATCTGGGGCTGGCGTTCCGGATCGCGAAGGCGAAGTAGGAGGGCGGGGCGGCGGGTGCGGCGGTCGGCGTGAGGGTTGCCTGACCGCCGGCCAGCAGGGCGGTTGGCCGACCGGCGCGATCGTGGTCGGTCGGCGGCGGCTGCGGTCGGGTTAGCGCCGATCGGCGTAACGGTCGTCCGGCCGACCGCCGGCCCGGCGTTCCTGAGCTGCTGACGGCCCCGGTGCTGCTTTCGGGCGGCGCCGGGGCCGTTCGCGGTCTGCGGCAGCGCTCGCGGCGCGGCTCAGCCGGAGATCGGGATGTCGCGGACCAGGATGATGCCGCCGATGTTGACCGCCTGGGTCCAGAACAGGTTGAACGAGGCGGTCTTCGGCGCGTCGAGCACGATGACGCCGTTCAACGGCTGGTCGGGTTCGATGTACGGCGAGTTGCCGGGGTTGGTCAGGGTCCAGTCCTTGTCGAAGGGCTCGAAGTTCATGCCCTGGCCGTCGGCGTCGAGGGCGTTGGCGCCGCCGAAGGCGCCGGTGAGCAGCGAGACCTTCTGGCCGCTGCGGTTGGTGGCGGCCATGGTCACCAGGAGTTTGTCGCCGCTGCGGTTCGCCTTGAGCTTGATGCTCAGGGCGTGGTCGGCGGGCTGGCCCTTGGGCCAGAGCACCGTCACCGTCTGGTCGGCGCCGACGCTCTCGTCGACCTGTTCGGCGTTGGCCAGGTCGCCGGTGGGCTGCCAGTGGCCGGACTGCGAGGAGGTGGAGGGGGCCGGAGCCGGGCCGGTCGAGGTGGTCGACGTGGTCGGGGGGGCCGGCTCGGGAGTCGGCGAGGCGGTCTGGCTCGAGGTCGTGCTCGGGCTCGGGGCGGGGCTGGACGACGTGCTCGTGGTGGGGGTCCCTCCGCCCGCGCCGATCGTGCCGGAGCTCCCACCGCAACCGGCTGTCACCGCGACGGCCGCTCCCGCCGCGCATATAAGTGTCATATTCCGCATTCGCCGAGAAAAGCCCGGCCCCCCGCGTGTTTTCATGCCGCTGATTGTGCCGTCAGAGTGCTTACCCGGCAAAGCCTTGTGACAGCCGGTCTGTCGTGTTGCCACGCTCAGCGACCATGTGACACGTTTAGCGAATGGATCGCTGTGCCGTCCTGGTCGACGCGGGATACGTGCTGGCCGCCGCCGCGAACGTGGTGAGCGGGGACCCCGGCCGCCCCGGCGTCGACGTCGACTACCCGGGCCTGGTGGCCGCCCTGACCGAGCGCGCCGCCGCCGAGACCGGGCTGCCGGTCCTGCGCGTCTACTGGTACGACGCCGCGCCGGCCTCCGGGCCGACCCGGGAGCAGCGCGCGCTGCGGGTGCTGGACGGGGTGAAGCTGCGGCTGGGCAAGCTGGTCCGGCGCGACGACGGCAAGTTCGAGCAGAAGGGCGTCGACACCTTCCTGCACGCCGACCTGACCGGCCTGGCCCGCAAACGCGCGGTCGCCGACGTGGTGCTGGTCAGCGGCGACGAGGACCTGCTGCACGCGGTGGAGGAGGCGCAGGAGTACGGCACCCGGATCCACCTGTGGGGCGCGGCCTCGGACTACAACCAGTCGATCGAGCTGGTCGCCGCCGTCGACAAGTCCATGCTGCTCAGCGAGGAGTGGCTGAAGCCGTACGTATGGGTGAAGCCGCCGCCGATGCCGACGGGCGAGACCGAGTGCGGCCCGGCGAAGTCCGGCACCGGTCCCGGCGGCGAGCACGTCAAGCCGCACAAGGTGTTCCCGTCCCCGCTGGACATGCCGCAGCGGCTGCTGCACCCGACGGAGACGCCGAAGTCGCCGCTGGCCAACAGCCGGTTCCCGAAACTGTGGCAGGTGACCTCCCCGACCCAGCGGTTTCTGGATGCCGAGGAGAACAAGAGCATGGGCCGCGCCGAGCCGATCGACGTCGGGCGGGCCTACGTGAAGCGCTGGATGGCGCGGGCCACGGACGCCGAGCGGCGGCGGCTCACCGAATGGACGGCGACGTGGACGTGGGTGCCGCACGACCTGGACCCGGACCTGCTGCGGTTCGCCAACGACCTGGGGATCGACACCTGGGAGGCGGAGCTCGAGCCGATCAAGCACGAACTGCGGGCCGGGTTCCTGGACGGGTTGAAGAAGTGGCGGGAGCTGCACGAGAAGGCGGGGGCGGCTTCGGCGGAGGTGGAGGGGGCGGCGGAGTCGGCGGCTTCAGCGCCGGCGGCGACGGCGGCCACGGTGGCGACGGAGGGATCCGCGGCGGCAGCCGAAGCCGAGACGGAGGCCGAGGCGCCGACGGACGCTAACGCTGAGGCGGAGGCCGAGACGGAGGCGGAGGCGGAGGCCGCGCAGCCTCCGGCGCCGCAGATCCCGGCCCCGCAGTCACCTGCTACCGAGGCCGGTCCCCCAGAATCGCAGCCCTCTCCATCACCCGGCGCTGCGGGAAGTAATCACTGACGGCGTAGTGCTGGACGGCCCGGTTGTCCCAGAACGCGATCGAGCCGGGCGCCCACTTGAACCGCACCTGGTACTCCGGCACCGCCGCCTGCTTGAACAGCAGTTTCAGCAGTTCCTCGCTCTCGTCCTCGGGCATGCCGACGATGTGCGTGGTGAAGATGGCGTTCACGAACAGGGTGCGGCGGCCGGTACGCGGATGCGTGCGCACGACCGGGTGTTCCACCGCCGGATACTTCTCCTGCATCTCTTTCAGCTTGTCGGGGGCCATACCGATGCCGAACGGCAGGGTGAAGTCGTGCACTGCGACGCGGCCTTCGACGCGTTCCTTGACCCGCTTGGGCAGGAAGTCGTAGGCGGCGGCCATGTCGGCGAAGCAGGTGTCGCCGCCTGCGGCCGGGACTTCGACGGCGCGCAGCACCGAGCCCAGGGCCGGCTGCTCGCGCCAGGTGACGTCGGTGTGCCAGACGTTCTCGACGCCGACGTCGTCCGTGCCCTTCTCGAAGCGGACGATCTCCGGGACCTCGCCTTGCGGCAGGAACGGGTGGACTTCCAATTCGCCCCATAGTCTGGCGAAATCGCGATGCTGGGCGCCGGTGATGTGCTGGTCGCGGAAGAACAGCACTTTGAATTCGAGCAATGCGCGGTCGAGGTCGGCGAAGACGTCCGGTGTGAGGGGTTCGCGCAGGTCGATATCGGATATTTCGGCGCCGATGAGATTCGTGCTCGGCGTCACGGTGAACAGCTCGTAGGGCCGGGATTCCTCGCCCTCGGGCAGGCGGCGGAGGCCGCGGCGGGGTCCGGCGGCGAGGCCGCGGCCGGCGAGCAGTTCTTCGAGGGTGGCGTAGGGAGCCATGGGCTCACTCCTTCTGGTGCGTTATCGGGGCGGCGGTCGGGACCGGGCTCGGGTTCGGGTCGGCGGTCGAGCCGACGTTCGGGTCGGCCAGGATCGCGGCGCCGGCGGCGATCAGCGTCTCGACGCCCACACCGGTGCCCGGATGGCGCTCGCGGTCGGCCAGGGTGGTGATGACGAGCAGGGCCAGCAGGCGCATACGTTCGGCGAACACGCCCGGCGGCAGACGCAGCGGCGCGGTGGCCGCCCGCAGCCCGGATATCAGAGCCCGAATGCTCGATGCCTCCGGCCGCTCCAGCGCCAAGACCCCGGGATCGTATTCGGGATACCGCATCGCCTCGGCGAGAAAGCGCAGGTACCAGGACGGACGCCCCTCCTTCTCGGCATCGGTGAGCGTCTCGGCCAGCGGTTCGACCAGGGCCCTGACATACGTGCGGACGGTGTCGTCGGGGCGCGCCGCAAGCAGTTCCAGGCGGCGGGCGTTGACCGGCGTCATGCGGTACTCGTAGACGGCGGCGACCAGTGCCGAGCGTGTACCGAAGTGGTAGGCGACGGCCGAGGTGTTGCGCTGGCCGGACTCCGCCGCGATCTGCCGCAGCGAGACCGCTTCGATGCCGTCCTCGGCGAACCGGCGCTCGGCTGCTTCCAGGATCCTGATTCGCGCGCTCACGCGGCGGAGGTTAACGCGATTGCGTTAAATGAGGAAGGGGCTTCGGCGCAAGGCAACCCTCCTCCCCCGCGCCATACCGAAACGATCTCGGCGGCCACCAAGGTCATCTTGCTCTCGCCTCGCTCCCCCATCCGACGAAAACAGCCGGTCAACGCGCCGCCGGTGGTCAACGCCCACTCCCGTGGCCGCTACCCTTGAGTCCGTGCTGACCGTCTCCACCGTCAATGTCAACGGCATCCGCGCCGCCGCCGCCAAGGGCTTCACCGAATGGCTGGCCACCACCTCCGCCGACGTGGTGTGCCTCCAGGAGGTCCGCGCCGAACACGACCAGTTCCCCGCCCACCTCCGCACCCCCGACGGCTGGCACACCGTGATCGCCCCGGCCAGCACCAAGGGCCGCGCCGGCGTCGCCGTGTTCAGCCGCATCGCCCCCACCGCCACCCGCATCGGCTTCGACGCCCCGGAATTCGCCGCAGCCGGCCGCTACGCCGAGATCGACCTCCCCAACCTCACCATCGCCAGCCTCTACCTCCCCGCCGGCGAAGCAGGCACCGACCGCCAGTCCGAGAAGGAACGCTTCATGGCGGCCTTCCACACCCACCTGCGCACCCTCCAGGACCAAGCCGCCGCCACCGGCCGCGAAGTCCTCATCTGCGGCGACTGGAACATCGCCCACCGCGAAGCCGACATCAAGAACTGGAAGGCCAACCAGAAGAACTCCGGCTTCCTGCCCGAAGAACGCCAGTGGCTCACCACCGTCCTGACCGACACCGGCTACGTCGACGTCGTCAGAACCCTCCACCCCGACCGCGAAGGCCCCTACTCCTGGTGGTCCTTCCGCGGCAAGGCCTTCGACAACGACTCCGGCTGGCGGATCGACTACCACATGGCGACCCCGGGTCTGGCACAGCGCGCGACGTCAGCGGTGACGGAGCGAGCGCAGACGTACGCGGAGCGCTGGTCGGACCACGCCCCGGTGACGTGCACGTTCGACTGGGATGTCGCGGCGGTGCCGGCTCCGCGCAGCCCGGTCGAGGGGATTCCCGCCCAGGTGTAGGGCAGTCCCTTCGCCGACCCTACGATCACGGCTCGTCCCCCTGCCGAGCCCGCCGCACCTCCCGGGCGACCGTCCACGGGTCCGCCAGCGGGCCGAGGTGGCCGAGCTTGTCGGGGTTGACCACCGAGCGGATCATCTGGACCCGGCCGTCCAGCACGTCCAGGGTCATGGTGCCGGCCACGTTGCCGTCGCGGTCGCGCAGGATCGCGCCCGGCTGGCCGTTCACCTCGTGCGGTTCCAGGTGCGCGACGCGTGTGATCGTGGGGAAGACCGCGGCGAGGAGGCGGGCGACGTTGTCGGCGCCGATCACGGCGCGGGCCAGCGCGGGTGCCTTGCCGCCGGCGTCGCCGGACATCTGGACGTCCGCGGCCAGCAGGTCCCGCAGGGCTGTGACGTCGCCGTCGCGCAGGGCGTCGAAGAACCGGGACGCCAGTTCCTCGCGCTCCTTCCGGTCGGCGGCGAAGCGGGGGCGGCCCAGGTCCATGTGGCGGCGGGCCCGGACCGCGAGTTGGCGGCACGCCGCCTCGGAGCGGCCGACCGCTTCGGCGACGTCGGGGAAGCCGAATCCGAACACCTCCCGCAGCACGAACACCGCGCGCTCCAGGGGCGAGAGCCGCTCCAGCAGCAGCAGCGCGGCCATCGACACCGAGTCGGCCAGCTCCGCCGAGCGCTCAGGGTCCTGATACGGGTCGTCCAGCAGCGGCTCGGGGAACCAGGGCCCGATGTACTCCTCCCGCCGGACCCGTGCCGAGCGGAGTACGTCGATCGAGGCCCGGGTCACCAGCGCGGACAGGAATGCCTTGGTCGAGGTGGGCACTGTGGGCGAGGCCATGTAGCGCAGCCAGGTGTTCTGGACGGTGTCCTCGGCCTCGGTCACGCTGCCCAGGATCCGGTAGGCGATCGAGAACAGCAGCGGCCGGAGCTCCTGGAACTCCTCGGCCCGCTCCGCCGCGGAAGTGCTCACGCCAGCTCCTCCTGGAAACCCTGCCGCCACGACGGGTAGCGCAGCTGCCAGCCCAGTTCCCGCTTCGCCTTGGCGTTGGAGAACCCGCGTCCCCGGACCATCATCCCCACCGCCATCTCCCCGGCCAGCAGCCGGGCCAGCCAGGCCGGCACCCGCCGCGGCGGCTTGGCCTCCAGCAGCTGCGCGAGGTACGGCAGCCAGGCGCTGACCGGGGCGGGCTCGTCGTCGACGATGTTGAACACGCCGGTCGCCCGCTGCTGAATCGCCAGCACGGTGGCCTCGGCCGCGTCGTCCAGATGCACCCACGACGTGTAGCCGGTGCCGCCTCCGATGATCGGGAGCAGCCGCTTGCGGATCAGGTCGATCTGCTCGTCGTTGGCGCCCGGGCCGTAGAACCCGCCGTAGCGCAGCACCGCGCCGCCGGCGGCGACGACCGCGTCCTCCAGGTGGATCAGCGCCTTCGTGCCCTCGGTCACCTGCAGCGGGTCCTGCTCGGTCTTGACCCACCCGCCTTCGGCGATCCCGTTGAAGCTGGCGTGGCTCTGCGCCACGACGTGGTCCACGCCGACCGCCTCGGCCGCGGCCAGCAGATGGTCCATCCCCTCGGTGCGCAGCCGGTTGGTGGCGGCGAAGAACCGTTCGGCCTTGCGCGGGTTGAGCTTGCCGGCGTGCGTCGGCGACAGGCCGGTCATCTGGTTCACGATCACGTCCGGCCGCGCCTGCGCCACCGCCTGCCCCACCGACGCCGCGTCCAGCCCGTCCATCACGACGCCGTCCGCGCCCAGCCTCCCCAGCAGGTCCAGCTTCGCCGCGCTCGTCGTGGTCGCCGTCACCTGGTGCCCGGCGGCCACCAGCCGCGGCACCAGCCGCTGCCCGAGCACCCCGGTACCGCCCGCCACGAACACTCGCATGATGTCATCCTCCTGGTATCGAACCGTCTCTCACAACCAGAGTCGAGACAGCCCCGCCGGCAGTGACATCCCAAACGGGTCAGGTGGATGCGAGCCGCGTCACATCGGCTTCGATCGAACGCTGATCACCCGTACAGCCCTGCTCAGGTGCCGTGGGGCAGGCGCTGTCCGAGGGTGGGGAAGGAACGGATCCGAGGAGGAAGCCATGGCGGCCGACGGTGGAGCCGGAGACCTCGACGAGCAGGCGGTCGGCGAGTTCACCGGACGGGTGCTCGGCGACACGGCGGCTGCCGCGACCGTCCTGATGGCCGCGCTCGGGGACCGGCTCGGCCTGTTCAAGCACCTGGCGGTGGACGGGCCCGCCGACAGCGCGCAGCTCGCCGCGCGCGCCGAGTGCGACGAGCGCTACACACGCGAGTGGCTGCGCGGCATGACGGCGGCGGGCTATCTGACGCGGGAAGCGGACGGCCGGTTCGCGCTGCCGGCCGCGCACGTACCGGTCCTGGCGGTCGAGCCCGGGCCGGTCTTCTTCGGCGGCGTCCATCAGGAACTGCTCGGCGCGCTCCAGGGCTACCACGAGCTGGTCGACGTCTTCCGCCGGGGCGGCGGCATCGCGCCGGACCGGCTCGATGAGGACGTCTGGATCGGCACGTCCCGCTTCACCGCGCAGTGGCACCAGAACATGCTGGTCCAGCAGTGGCTGCCGCTGCTGCCGGAGGTGCTGCCGAAGCTCGAGGCGGGCGCCCGGGTCGCGGACGTCGGGACCGGAGCCGGACACGCGCTGCGCACCCTCGCCACGCGGTTCCCGCAGGGCACCTACGTCGGCTACGACGAGAACGCCGCGGTGCTGGACCGGGCCCGGCGGCAGGCCGACGCCGCCGGCCTGGCCGGGCGCATCCGCTTCGAGATCTGCGACGCCGCCGCCGGGCTGCCGGAGAAGTTCGCCGTGATCACGACCTTCGACGTCCTGCACGACGCGGTCGATCCGCTCGCGCTGCTGCGCTCGATCCGCGCCGCCCTGGAACCCGGCGGGGTCTACGTGTGCCTCGACATCAACTGCGCGGACGACCCGGACCAGAACGCCGGGCCGATCGCGACGCTGATGTACGGGTTCTCACTCTTGTACTGCATGACGACTTCGCTGGCCCGCGGCGGCGCCGGACTCGGGACGCTGGGGCTGCCCGAGGCCAAGCTGCGCGAGCTGGCGGCCGAAGCCGGATTCCGAGAGGTGCGGCGGGTCGAGATGGAGAACCCGTTCAACAATCTTTATGCGCTGCGGTAGGACCCGGGTCTGACCCGCCTCCGTCAGCGCGGCGCCGAACCCGCGCGGCGGCGCGCACAGTGCGCGAAACGCCGACAGCGCCCCGGTCCCGAAGACCATCAAGGGCGCTGTCGTCCTTCACGGCTCCGCCGCCTTCTGTCCTCAGACCACAGCCGGCGGCGGGCCGGCGATTCAGCTCACCAGCGACGTCCCCCGAGACGCACCCCGCGAACCGGGCTGCGCATCGGCCGCGACCACGGTCCAGCCCTTCGCCGAGGGGCCGTCCAGCCGCAGGTCGAAGGTGAAGGTGACGGGCCGGCGCTTGTGCGCGTCGCCGAGGAGCACCTCCTCGGTCCGGCGGTCGACCTCGTAGTACACGCCCTCGGCGTCGACCACGACCCGCACGACGATGGGGTCGCGGGAGACCAGCGTGCTCACCTGGACCGAGGAGACGACGGCGTTGCGCATGACGGTGCGGTTGGCGGTGCGCACGGACGTGAAGTCGAGGCTGCCGTCGTTCATGGCCCACTCCTCGAGGAACTGCTCGACGGCGACCTCCAGGACCGCCTTGTCGAACCGGCCGTCCAGGACGCTCAGGTCGCCCGCGGCGGCGTCGGCGTCGGTGCTCCAGGAGATGCCGGTGAGCGCCAGCACGTCGCCGGCGGCCGCACCCGGGACCGAGACGTTCCCGGCCACCTCGAGCACGGCGTCCCGGGCGACCGCCTTCTGGTCCCAGACGTCCGTCTCGATGGCGTCGGTCAGGTGGTGCGCGCCCTCGGCGGCCTGCTCCACCGACGCCACGATCCACGCGCCGGAGGCGTCCTTGCGCAGCGTCCAGTACTCGACCGGGCGGGAGGAGCCGTCCTTGCGCACCGCGTGGGTGCCGTTCGCGCGCTGGACCCGGTCCCGGAGCGTCGCGGTGATCCGGAAGGTGACGGTGTCGTTGTTCTCCCCGGCCCGGTTGGCGACGTTGACCAGCTCGACGGTCGGCCCGGAGACGATGTCCACGATGTTGATCTCGCCGCGCGACTGGTAGTCGCGCAGTTCCTCGTCCCACTTGACGTAGAGCACCGGGGACAGGATCTGCTTCAGGACGGCGCGGTCGCGGTCGGTCCAGGCGCGCTGGGCGGTCGTGTAGAGCCAGACGGCGCGCTCGCGCAGCGCGTCGGGGGCGTAGGTGGGATCGGTGTCGGCGATCGCCGCGACCCGGGCCTCGACCTGGGCGGCACGCTGCGCCGCCGCCGCGTCCGAGCGGTGCGCCGCCCGGTCCGACCCGGTGTTCAGCCCGCTCTTGCCGCCCCCGCTCCGCGCCCGGAACACCAGCCACAGCACCAGGACGAGCACCAGGAGCACCAGCAGACCCGCGGAACCCCCGCCGCCGAGCCCGATGAAGCCCACGCCGTGGATGCCGCCGCCGCTGTGGCCGCCGCCCCCGCCCCCGCCGCCGAACCCGTGGCCCCCGCCCCCGCCGCGGGCGTACGCCACTGCCGGACTGCTCAACGCAGCGACCGCTGCGAGCACGAATATCCGCCGCCCGATACGCACTTCGATCCCCTTCGCGAATCAGAAACACCTAAAGACCAAGGTACGTCAAGCGGGCCCGGAACTGGGGGCTCGAAGGCCGCGGCTTGGCGAGCAGGCGATTCGCCCGGTTCCGGCGATCGTGCGACAGACTCGGGTCTTCGCAGCGTTGACTAGGCATGAGGATGAGACGACCGGGAGCAGACCAGGACGACTTCCGGGCCTTCGTCACGGCCAGCGCAGGGCAGCTGTACCGCAGCGCGTGCCTGCTCACCGGCGGTGACACCCACCTGGCCGAGGACCTGGTCCAGGAGGCGTTCGGCCGGGTCTACCAGCGCTGGTCCACAGTCGTGCACCTCGACAACCCCGTGGGCTACGCCCAGACCACCTTGGTCAACACGTTCATATCGACGCGCCGCAAGCGCAGCAACCACGAGCGCCCCGGCCTGGTCGCGGTCGACGGCCCGGCCGCCGACCCCGATCCGGCGTTACGGCTCTCGCTGCTGGCCGCCCTGCGCCGGCTGACGCCGACGGATCGGGCCGTCCTCGTCCTGCGGTACTGGGAGGACCGCAGCGTCGAGGACACGGCAGCCGTGCTGAACCTCTCGCCGGGCGCGGTCCGCTCGCGCAGCGGACGGGCCCTGGCGCGGATCCGCGACATCCTCGGCGCCGACTTCGCCGTGCTCGCGCATCGCTAGCCACGCCTTCGGCGGCGTTTCCAAGCTCTTTCCCAGCCCAACTCAGAAAGGCAGAACCACAGTGTCTGTCAACGACTACGAGCAGGATGCCGAGTTCGCGCGCGCCCTGCGGGACACCGCCGACGCGTTCGAGCCGCCGGCGCTCCACACGCTGCACACCGCTGCCGTCGCCCGTGGCCGCCAACTGCGGCGCAACAGCATGATCGGCGTCGGCCTGTCGGCGGTCGCGGTGCTCGGCGTGGCCGGTGCGGCGACCAGCGCCGTGGCCGGGCTCGGCTCTGGTTCGTCGGGGACGTCGGGTGCGTCGGGCTCCGCGGGCTCGTCGGCGGCCGCCGCCGGCGCGGC
>JABFXP010000754.1 GCA_013361685.1 Catenulispora sp. | reverse complement strand
TCTCGGCCTTGCGCAGCACCTCCAGCGTCCCGTCGGTCGACGCGTCATCGATCGCCAGCACCTCGTACGGGTAGCCGGCGGCGTCCAGCGCGGCACAGATGCGCCGGACTTCGAGAAGGACGTGTGCTTCCTCGTTGTAACACGGCAGAACGACGCTGACGTGAGGAGGCGGCTGCTCGCTCTCCAAGATCCAGCCCCTTTCATCAGGCACTGTACGGACTCGTCCCGAGTAGGTAGATCAGTGTCCGTGAGGACTCTTAGAGTTTCGTGAAGAGCGTCAAACCGATGTAAGGAACGCGTAAGGGCCTCCGCCCCTGGTTATCCAAGCACGGAAGCCCTAAACGCCGATCACAGAAAGCTCACATCCGGTTACAGTTCCACGGTCGCGCCCTTCGCGGCCGAGGCCAGGGCGGCTTCGGCGACCCGCACGACCTGCAGCCCCTGCCGCATGCTGACCACCCGGTCCCGGCCGCCGTCGACGTCCAGCACCGCGTCGCGGAACGCCTCCAGCTCGGTGCGCAGCGGTTCCGGTTTCGCTATGGCGAAGCGCACCATGTCGCCCTCGGATACGCCCCGGAAGGCTTGCATCGCCTCCCAGGTGGGGATCGTCGGGGCCGAGGCGTTGGCGTAGAAGGTCAGATCGGCGGTCAGGGTGTCCGCGACGAAGCAGCCCTTCTCGCCGGTGACGATCGTCACCCGCTCCTTCATCGGCGAGAGCCAGTTCACCAGGTGGTTGACCACGGTGCCGTCGCCCAGGCGGCCGGTCATCGCGATCAGGTCCTCGTGCTCGCGGCCCGACCGGTAGGCGGTGTGCGCCGAGATCGTGGTGTAGTGCTGCCGGGTCACCCAGGCCGTGGAGTCGATGTCGTGGGTCGCCAGGTCCTTCACCACGCCGACGTCGGCGATCCGGTTCGGGAACGGTCCCTGGCGCCGGGTGACGACCTGGAACACCTCGCCGAGCTCGCCCTCCTCCAGCCGCTTGCGCAGGTTCTGCAGCGAGGGGTTGAAGCGCTCGATGTGCCCGACCGCGCCGACCAGGCCGGCCCGCTCGAAGGTCTCGGCGAGCAGCGTCGCGGACTCCACATCAGGAGCTAAGGGCTTCTCCACCAGGGTGTGCACGCCGGCCTCGGCCAGCGCCAGGCCGATCTCGGTGTGGAAGACCGTGGGGACCGCGACGACCGCGAAGTCGATCCCGGCCGCGATCAGCTCCTGGACGTCGCGCAGCACCGCGCGGCCGTTGGCCACGCCGTGCGCGTCGCCGCCGGGGTCGGCGACCGCCACCAGCTCCACGCCGTCCAGCGAACCCAGCACCCGGGCGTGGTGCCGGCCCATCATGCCCAGGCCGATCAGGCCCGCGCGCAGCTTCGTCCCGTTCCCGCCGTTCACCGTGCTCACAGCGCGTTCACCCCGGCGACGATCCGCTCCAGCTCGTCCTGGGACAGCGTGGGCATGATCGGCAGCGACAGCGCCTCGGCGGCCGCCTTCTCGGTCTCGGCCAGCTCGCCGGACACCCGCGAGGGCACGTCGTCGCGCTGGAAGGAGGGCAGCCGGTGGATCGGGATCGGGTAGTACATGCCGGTGCCGATGCCGCGCTCCTTGAGCCGCTCGGCCAGCCCGTCGCGGCCGCCCTGGACCTCGTCGGTGACCCGGATCGTGTACTGGTGGTAGACGTGCTCGGCGCCGGCGGCGACCGGCGGCACGCCGACGCCCTGGAGCCGGGCGTCGAAGTACGCGGCGTTCTCCTGGCGCTGCTTGGTCCAGCCGGCCAGCTTGGTCAGCTGCACCCGGCCCACGGCGGCGTGCACGCTGGAGAGCCGGTTGTTCAGGCCGATGACCTCGTTCTTGTAGCGCTCCTCCATGCCCTGGTTGCGCAGCAGGCGCACCTGGCGCGCGACCTCGGCATCCGGGGTGACGACGATGCCGCCCTCGATGGAGTGGATGTTCTTGGTCGGGTACAGGCTGATGCACGCCGCGTCGCCGAAGGTGCTGATCGCCTTGCCGTCCAGGGTCGCGCCGACGGCCTGCGCCGAGTCCTCGATCACCTTCAGGCCGTGCTTGCGCGCGATCTCCATGATCGCGCCCATCGCCGCCGGGTGCCCGTACAGGTGCACCGGCATGATCGCGACGGTCTTGGGGGTGATCGCGGCCTCGATCGCGGCCGGGTCGATGTTGAAGGAGTCGCGCTCGATGTCCACGAAGACCGGGACGGCGCCCACGATGGCCACCGAGTTGGCGGTCGCGGCGAAGGAGAACGACGGCATGATGACCTCATCGCCCGGCTTGACGCCCAGCGCGAGCACCGCCAGGTGCAGGGCCGAGGTGCCGGAGTTCACCGCCACGCAGTGCAGGCCGTCGACGAGCTGGGAGAACTCGTTCTCGAACGCCTCGACCTCGGGGCCGGCGGCCACCTGCCCGGTCCGCATGACGCGCACCACGGCCTCGATCTCATCCTCGCCGGTCACCGGGCGGGCCGGGGGAATGAACGGGAGCGTCATGCCTTCTCCTTCAGAACACCGTCGATCTCTACGTACTCGGATCCGTCCTTGGGGCAGACGAACAAGCCCGCGCCGCGGTCCTCCAGCGGCTCACCGGCCTTGCCCACCCACCGGATGCGCCTGGCCGGCACCCCGGCCACCAAGGCGAAGTCCGGAACATCCTTGGTCACCACGGACCCGGCGGCGATCAGCGCCCAGCGGCCGACCGTCAGCGGCGCCACGCACACCGAGCGCGCGCCCACCGAGGCGCCCTCGCGCAGGGTGACGCCGACCGGGGTCCAGTCGTGCGCGGACTTGGGGCTGCCGTCGGCGTTGACCGCGCGCGGGTAGTGGTCGTTGGTCAGCACCACGGCCGGTCCGACGAAGACCCCGGGCTCCAGCACCGCCGGCTCGTAGACCAGCGCGTGGTTCTGGATCTTGCAGTTGTCGCCGACCGGGACGCCGGGGCCGATGTAGGCCCCGCGGCCGATCACGACGTCGCGCCCGACCCGCGCCCCCTCGCGCACCTGTGCCAGGTGCCAGACGCTGGTCCCGGCGCCGATCTCGGCGCGGTCGTCCACGTCGGCGCTGGGCAGGATCCGCACGCCTTCCCGGCTACCCTGCTTCTGTTCTGTCACTCTCGGTTCTCCGGGATCGCTCGTGCGGTCGTGCGGTCGTGCCTGGTTCGCAGGCGCCGGACCGTCGGCCCTGTGGTCAGCTCAGTTGTCGCCCCGGCCGGTCCGGGGATCGGCCCCGGTTTCCGGCGCGGTGTCCGTGTCCGTGTCCGTGTCCCGCGTCCGAGTCGGTGTCCGGCTCGGCACCGGACTCAGCGTCCGGCCAGCACGCGGACTCGCTCCGCGAGCGTGTCGTACTGCGAAGCCCCGGTGAGGTGCTCCGCGGCCCAGTCACGGGCTCCACGGCGCGCCTGGAGGAGTTCGTCGTACTGCTCCGACCACCGCCGCAGCGTAGCCG
Organism: Catenulispora sp.; assembly: GCA_013361685.1. Taxonomy (GTDB): domain Bacteria; phylum Actinomycetota; class Actinomycetes; order Streptomycetales; family Catenulisporaceae; genus Catenulispora. The sequence goes on along the minus strand of JABFXP010000754.1, from coordinate 12,180 downwards.
ACGCGGCGGCGGGGTCCGCCACCACCTCGCCCGCGCCGGACTCCTTCACCAGCTCGGCCATCCGCGGCAGCGGGGTCGCCACCACGGCCAGCCCCACGGCCAGGTACTCGTACAGCTTGCTCGGCACCGCCTCGCGGAAGGCCGGGGTGTCGTCCAGAAGCACGAGCCCGGCCCACGCCCCGTCGGCCAGCGCCCAGGCCTTCTGCGGATCCAGACGCCCGTGGAACCGGATCCGGTTGCGCACCTGCTCCGAGGAGGTCGCGCGCCAAGTCTCCAGCCAGGCCTGGTCGTCCGGGTTCAGCACCGGCCCGACCACGTCGAGCTCCCAGGTGTAGGTGCCCTCCACGGCGGCCAGCATCGCCTGCAGGCCGCGGGAGCGCCGCACGTCGCCGATGTATATCGCGCGCGGGGCCTCGCGGTCCGGCTCGCCGGGCTCGGGCAGGAAGGAGAAGTCCGGCAGGTTCTTCACCACCAGCCGGGAGCGGCCCTTCATCGGCGGCACGTGGTCGTCGGCGACCACGGTGACGTCGGCCCGCTTCGTCCAGAAGGTGCAGATCCGGACCAGGGTGGTGGCCGCGACCTTCTTCCAGGACGCGCGCGCCCAGGCCCGGTCCTTGAGCAGCTTGAGGTAGTCCTCGTGGACGTCGGCCACGATCCGGCGGCGCTTGAACCAGCGGGCCAGGGTCGCGCCGGGCACCATGTCCGGGTCGACGGTCAGCAGCACCTTGCCGCGGGCGGTGAAGGGCAGCGTCAGGTCGGCCTTGAGCCGTTTCTTGGCCGAGCGGGCGCCGAGGGTGCGCACGGCGCAGTCGGCGGGGCCGGTCTCGGGCGCGCCGAGGCCGATCACCTCCACGCCCAGGCCCGCCCGGCGCAGCGCGGCGGCGAGCCGGTGCAGCCGGGCGTCGGCGAGGTCGTGCCCGCCGGTGATGATGGACACGTCGACGACGCTGTCGGCGTGGGTCGCAGCCTTCGCCATCGGAGCCTCAGACATCCTCTCCGATGGCCTTGTGCAGGGCTTCCTTGGTCCGCTCGGCCTTCTCGGCCAGGGCCTGGTCCTCCTTGGCCTCGGCGGCCTCGGCGGCCCGCTTCTTGGCGTCGGCGGCCTCGCGGTCCTTGCGCTGCTTCTCGATGTAGGCGTCGATGGTCTCGTCCGGGTCGCCGGCCTGCACCAGGTGGCCGTGGTCCATCCAGATGCAGTGGTTGGACATGTGCCGGACGGTCTCCAGGCCGTGCGAGACCAGCACGATGGTGCGGGCGTTCTCGCACAGTTCGAGCATCTTCTCGGTGGCCTTCTCCTTGAACCGGGCGTCGCCGGCGGACAGGGCCTCGTCCACGAGCAGGATGTCCGGGTCCATGTGCACGCCGACGGCGAAGGCCACGCGCGCGTACATGCCCGAGGAGTACGTCTTCATCGGCCGGTCCATCGCGCCCTCGGACAAGGTGTCCAGGTCCGCGAAGTCGATGATCGCGTGCTCCTTCTCCCGGATCTGGTCCTTGGACCAGCCCTGGGCCAGTCCGCCCAGGACGATGTTCTCGCGGCCGGTCAGGTTCTGGTTGAAGCCGACACCCAGCGCCAGCAGGGTGGAGACCCGGCCCCGGACTTCGACGCGGCCCTGGGTGGGCGGCAGGATCCCGGACAGCGCGCGCAGCAGGGTGGACTTGCCGGCGCCGTTGTGGCCGATGACGCCCAGCACGGTGCCGTGCGGGACCTCGAAGGAGACGCCGTTGACCGCCTTGATGACCTTCTGCTCGACCTTCTGGCGCTTGGCCTTGCGGATCAGCGCGGCTTTGAGGGTCGGGTTGGCCTCGGCCTTGGTGCGGTAGTACAGGTGCAGGTCCTCGACCTTGATGGCCATTCGGGACTCTTGCTGCTTGTCGATCACCTTCGCCGTGGCGGTGGAGGCGACGGTTTCAGAGGCGGACAGCGAACTCACGCTCCCTCGACATGAAGTACCAGGCCCCGATCAGGAGCGCGACGACCGCGCAGCCCGCGCCGGCCAGGATCTCGACCATCTGCGGGGCGTAGGACGCCCCGGAGCTGAAGGGCTTCGAGCCGTCGCCGACCAGCACCGTGTTCCAGGAGTTGATGATCGGCGAGAACGGGTCCCACTGGTAGAAGTACAGGATCCAGTGCGGCAGCAGGTTCGCGTCGACCTTGCCCTTCACGTAGGACAGGGAGAACAGCACCGGCGAGATGTACATCCAGATCCGCAGCACGTACGGCAGCAGCGTGGACATGTCCCGGAAGTACAGCGTGACCGCCGCGAACAGCAGCCCGAGGCCGTAGCTGAACACCGTCTGGATCAGGAAGATCGGGATCACCCAGAGGATGTTCCAGGTGAAGGTCCTGTGAACGGTCAGGTAGAAGACCCCGTAGACCAGCAGCGTCGGGAAGTACATCAGCATCGCCGTGAACGTCGTCGACAGCGGCAGCAGCATCTTCGGGAACGACATGTTGATGATCATCTTGCCGCCGCCGGTGATCGACTGGCTGGCGAACTGGATGATGTTGCGTGTGTAGAAGAACGCGAACAGGCCGGTCAGCAGGCCGACGAAGTGCTTCATGCCGCCGCCCTGGCCGGCCAGCACGCTCGTCAGCAGGAAGTACACCAGCGCCAGCAGCATCGGGTTCAGCACCAGCCAGAACTGGCCGAAGAAGCTGTCGAAGTGCTGGCCCTTCAGAGTCGAGGACGCCATGTGCGTGGCGAACTGACGGCGGGACCACACGTCCCGGAAGTACGGCCCCAGCTTGGGGAGCGCGTATCGGTAGGGTTCGAAGACGTGAACCTGCTCGGCGGCCGGGCGCGGCGGTTCTGGGGTCCTCGTCCGGGCCTCCTGCTCGGAGCCCGTCTCACTGGTGGCGGTCGCCACGCTCACACTCCACTTGCTAGATAGCACCTGTCGGGGGGTCAGGGTCGTGCTGTCGAACTGGTGTCGCTGCTCGCATCGGTCACACTATCGCCGCGACGCTCTGCGGTCCGACGGATGTCCCCGTGGTCATACCGTGGTCCCAGCCTAAGCGCTCGGCTCGTCCGTCTCACCGAACGCCCGGACCCCCGTGCGCGGTTCCGGAGTCCGGCCCGACAGCCGGGCGTAGACCGCGCTCAGCTCCTCGGCCTGGCCTTCCCAGGAGTTGGCCGCGAGCAGGTCGTCAGTGTAGCGGGCGGCGTAGGCGGGCCGGTCGGCCAGCACCTTGGCCACGGCCTGGGCGTACTCCCGGGCGTCGCCGGCGGTGAACACCTCGCCGTTGCCGAGCTCCCGGGTGAAGTCGGCCATCGCCTGCACGTCGGAGACCACGATCGGGAGCCTGGCGTGCATGTACTCGTAGTACTTGGTGATCAGCGCGACCTCGTGGTTCGGGGTGTGCAGGATCGGGATGACGCCGATGTCGGCCGAGGCCAGGTACTGCGGGACAAGGTGCGGCGCGACGTAGCCGACCAGGTGCAGCCGGTCGCGCACGCCAAGCTGCTCGGCCTGCTTCTCCAGGGCCCGGGTGAACTCGGTGTCGGCGCCGCGGACCACGGCCATGTGCACGTCCGGCAGCTCCGGCAGGCCCTCGACCATGGTGGCGATGCCGCGCATCGGGGAGACGGCGCCGGAGTAGACCAGCAGCGGGACGTCGTCGGCCAGTCCACAGGCCCGGCGCAGGCTGGGCGCGTCGGCGTCGGAGACGTCCTCGTGCTCATCGCCCGGCACGTGCAGCATCGGGGCGTTGGCCACCACGCCGGGCAGTTCGGCCAGGTGGTAGCGGTCCCGCAGCCACTCGGCGAGCAGCGGGGAGACGGTGATCACGGCGTCGGCGGCGCGCACGTACTCGCCCTCCAGCCCGACGTAGGCCAGCCGCCGCTGCTCCGGCATCGAGACGCCGGCCACGAACTCGTGGGCGTCGTACAGCACCTTGGGCCGCTTGCCCTGCTTCCCCAGCCGGTCGGCCACCCGCACCGCGATCCCGGGGGTGTGCATGTCGTGGGCGTGGATGATGTCCGGCTCGAACTCCTCGATCAGCGCCGCCCAGCTCGCCTCCAGCCACAGCAGGTGCCGCGCCGTGCGCCGCCAGTCACCGTCCCGGAAGTAGGCCTTCCACAGCAGCTCCTTGGCACGGTGCTTGACACTGCCGTTGCCGGTCCCGGGCTCCTTGATCCGCTGCACGATCCGCCGCCGCAGCTTGTAGTCCAACGACGAGGCGAACGACAGCGCCCGGAACGGCATCAGCCGCAGCGACGGCGCCCCGCCGTCCTTCAGCGGCCACTGCGCGATCTGCCACTTGTTGTGCAGCCCGGTCCGCACCACCTGCGCGGCCCCGATGAACGCCGGTTGCGAAGGCCGCCCCTTGCGGCTCGGCTCGTACCCGAGCAGGAGGACGTCGTAGCCGGCCTCCGCGGCGCTGTAGGCGGCTTTCTGCACCCGCGAGTCCAGCCGGACGTCGTTGGCGACGAGCATCGCCACGCGTGGGCGCCGGTCACTGGGGCGGCGGTCGTTTGTCACACGGGGAATGCTAGTGCGGGGAGGGGCTAGCGGAGAAAGCCGTCGGTGAGGAGGGCGAAACCGAAGGGCTGGGGCAGCGGGACGGCTTCGCCGATGGGGACGCGGTAGCTGCTGCGGTAGTCGCCGTTCTCGGGCTCGGCCCGGAGCACGCATTCGCCGCGATCGCGGTCGACCAGCAAGTAGAGAGGGATCTCGGCTTCGGCGTAGCCGAGCCTCTTCGCTTCGCGATCGTCCTCGGGGCGGCTGGAGGTGACTTCGACCACCAAGTAGAAGCCATCGGCCACCACCCACGACGGCATCCCGATCACGAAGTCGGACGGACCCGCAACCATGTCAGGGATGAAACGCCCGCGCGGCGTCTGGAGTCCTTTGGTCGTCCAGACCTCGATGTCCGCGCAATTGCTGAAGATCTGGCGAGCGATTTTCGCGACCACGTTCTCGTGTGTGCCGTCCGGCGGTGAGACCAAGACGATCTCCCCATCGATGAGTTCGGCCCGCAGACCTTCAGGCAAGCGCTCTTCCAGCTCCAAAAAAGCCTTCAGTATCCACTCGTCGTCGCGCTGCTCGGCCATCCTCACCACGGCACTCCTCCCTGTGCTCACATCGTCACACCAAGTCTAAGTGACGGCCACTCCACCAGCATCGGCCGAACAGGCGACCCCGCCACTGGCTTCAGCCTTCAGCGCGGCACGTAGACCGCGATCCACGAGCCGGCGGTGAACCGCGCCGCCAGCCGGTAGCGGCCCAGGAGCTGCCGGTAGGCGGCGGTTTCGCGGGGATGGGCGTCGGGGTCGGCGAGGAAGCGGCCGGCGGCGTGCTGGGTGAGGATGAGGGCGCGGGCCGTGATCGTCGGGCGGTCGGCGGCGAAGGTCAGGGGCACGATGTGGAAGCGGGCGGGGTCGAGCCAGGGGCCGTAGCTCTCCACGGCGACCTGCTGGGCCGCCGGGACGTGGCGGGTCACCCAGGCCGCGGCTTCCTTGCGGGCGTGCTCGTCCAGGCGCGGGTAGAGGCGCACAGACGAGGCGAGCGGAAGGAGGGCCGCGGCAGCCGTGAGGGCGAGGACGGCGCCGCGGTGGCGGCGTGGGAACACCGCCGGGAGCGCCACGCCGGCGAGAATCGCCAGCGCCGGGGTGAGCGGGACCAGGTTCCGGTCGAAGCGCACCGTCATCGCGGAGAGAAGAATGAACTCGGGAATCGCATAGGCGAGGGCGACAATCAACGTCCTGCGAATAAGGCCGCTCGTCCGGAAGAGGGCGAAAACCGCCACGGCCGTGGCGTCCAGTAACAACGGTTGATCGCTGACGAGTGCGGTCAGATAGTACGTCGGCGCGCTGCCTTCCGCGCCTACGTGGCCGGTCTGATAGTGGATGGCCTCGGCTTCCATCCCGGCCAGCACCGCACTGGGATGCAGGACGACGCCGGGGGTGGTGGCGATGAATACAGCCGCAGAGATCGCCGCGACCTTGAGAAGATCCGAACGCCGACCGGGGCGCAATGTATAAGCGACAACTACAGGAATCGCCGCTGCTGCGAGGTATTTGGCTCCCAATGCAAGTCCTACGCCCAGACCGCATAGGAGTTCCGCATAGCGATCTCCGCTGAGAACGCGGGTGGTGCCGTACAGGGTTAGCGCCACAGCGAAACCCGCATACACGTCAGGTGTGGCATATGCGCTGTTAGCGGCCGCCAGAGGCGATACCGCTACGGTAACGGCCGCAAGCGTGGCCGCGATCCGTCCCCAGCGGTCTGCCATACCGGAGTGTCTGAGCACTCCCCGCACAGTCGCCCACACCAACAGGCACGTCGCCACCGACGCCGCGGCCCCGACCAGCCGGATCGTCACCATCAGCAGCCGCGAGTCGGTGTGCGCGATCCCGAGGTTCTCGATCCGCATCGCCCCGTGCACCGGCAGGTGCACCCCCGCCGCCCGGAACGTCCCCACGACTCCGGCGACCACCTCGTACAGCAGCCCCGGGTATCGGTAGCTGTGCGCGTCGAGCGTCCCGGCCGAGGCCATCCGCGCCCCGACCGACACGTTCAGCGGCTCGTCGGAGTTCCCCACCCCCGGCAGCGCCGCGACCAGCAGCGGGATCCGCAGCGCCAGCGCGAGCCCGGCCACCGCCGCCGCGGCCGGATCGATGCTGCGCAGCGGCGCCCACAGGGCCGGGCGAGAAGGCGGTCGATGAGCCGGTCGCATGTCGAGGCCCAACGATCGGCCGGCCCCGCCGGAAACGCGCGACTGGTCCGCTCGGGCCGAGGTTCACGAAATGCCGCGCGCCCCGCCGCGGGGGGAAGTGTTCGGCGGGGCACGCGGGTTCGGAAGGGACGGACCGGATCCGACCGGGTCTGATCAGGGCGGACCCGGTCGGATCTCGGCGCGGGTGCGGGCCGGGGTGCGGATTCACGCCTCCGGGCGAATCCGGGCCTGGACGGACACCGGCTCAGATACCGACCGAAGGCTGGTAGAACTGGTACGGCTCGCGCGCCTGGTAGGAGTCGTAGCCTTCCGCTGCCGCCAGCAACTCGTAGCCGTACGGGCCCTCGATCCACTCCACATCCCAGTCGCGGAGCAGCGGCGAGGTGGCCAGCGCCCGCTGCACCAGCCCCTGGGCGGTGTCCCGGGTGGAGCCCGGCAGGTCCGGCTCCGAGGTCATGTAGAGGCCGGCCACGAGCCGCGCCGGGTACACGCCGGCCTCGTCGACGACGACGTGTGCGTGCTCCAGGGGACGCGGGGACCCGGCCGAGACGGCCTGCAGCGCGTACCGCAGCGTCGCCGCGCACAGACCGCGGTCGCCGCCGACCATGCCCGAGCGCTTCACCGCCACCATGATGAGCTCCATGTCAGTGTCCGCCTTCCTTTACGTACCGCGATGAACGCCGAGCAGCTCACACCCGGCGCTGTCCGGCTGGTTGTCGTGTCGGGGCGGACGACACGTTCGGCGGCGGGGAGCACGCCCGGGAGGAGACACTGCTTGTCATCCCCTTCCCAGCATGCTCGCGGGTGGTGGGGAGGCATCCCGTGGGGGCCCGCGTGCCCGCCGCAGTGGAATCTCAGCAAAGCCCCGCGCTCCAGGGAACGCCGTCCACGCGTCCGCCTTAGGCCTGGCCGGGACCGGCCAGACAAGCCGTGGAGGAATCGTGCCGAATCCCCTTGATCGGCTCGGTGTCCGGCTGCGAGCATGGGTCCGGCGTGGGAGGCTGAACCGTCGGTGAGGGGGCTGCCGTGCTGGGTTTGCTAGGCCTGGATTCGCTCGCGCAAGCGGTGTACAGCGCGATGCTCGCCGACCCCACCGTGGGCGTGCGCGAACTGGCCGAACGCCTCGGTCAGCAGGAGGCGCAGATCCGGGAGACCCTGGACCGGCTCGTGGAGCTGGCCCTGCTGCGGCCGTCCCGGGAACGCTCCGGCACCCTGTACCCGGTGTCGCTCGTGGCCGGCATGCAGCTGCTGGTCCGCCGTCAGGAGGCCGAACTCGCGGCCGGCCGGGAAGCGGCGGCGGCCGGCCGGGCGGCGGCGGCCGACTGGGAGTCGGCCGAGCGCCTGATCGGCCTGGACGCGGTCCAGTCCGAGCTGGAGGTGCTGCTCGCCGGTGCCACGGTGGAAGCGCTGTCGATGGTCCCGGGCAGCGCGGTGCCGACCGCCTCCCTGGAGGCCTCCCGCAACATCGACGACGACGTGGTGCGCCGCGTCCGCTCCCGGGTCCTGTACCACGCGGCGGTCCGCAAGGACCCGAGCACCGTCGCCTACGCCCGCTGGCTGGCCGAACGCGGCACCGAGGTCCGCGTGTCCCCGGCCGTCACCCGCCGTCTGCTGATCGTCGACGGCCGCACCGCGATGGTGCCGATCGACCCCAACCAGCCCAGCGCCGGCGCGCTGTGCGTCCGCGAGCCAGGCCTGGTGGACCAGCTGACCGCCCTGTTCGAACTGATCTGGACCGACGCGGTACCGCTGGGCAACCCGACCCCGGAAGAGGCCGCGACCGAACTGTCGGCCACCGACCGGCACCTGCTGCGGCTGCTCGCCGACGGCCTCACCGACGACGCGGCGGGCAAACGGCTGGGGATCTCGGCCCGCACCGTGCGGCGGATCATGGCCGATCTGATGGACCGGCTGGGCGCCGAGAGCCGCTTCGAGGCCGGTGTCGAGGCCGCGCGGCGGGGGTGGCTGTAGGAGCTACGGCCACGAGCCGTACCCCCGGAACCGCGGTATCCGGGGCACGGCGGCTCAGGCGGCGGCTCAGCTCGCGGTCTGAGCCGGCTCCGGCGTCAGCCCGCTGACCTGCGAGTACATCGCCAGCAGCGCCGGGACCTGGCTCTCCCAACTGTGCTCGGCGAGCATCTCGTCGGTGTACACGGCCGCGTAGCGCGCCCGGTCGGCGACCACGGCGCGGACCGCGGCGGCGAAGCCGTCGACGTCGTCGACCTCGTACACCTCGCCGTTGCCGAGCCGGCGGGTCATCTCCCCGGCGGCCTTGACGTCGCTGACCACGACCGGCAGCCGGGCCCCGATGTAGGACCAGTACTTGGTCGTGATCGTCAGCTCCTGCGTCGGGATGCGGCGCAGCGTGTCGACCCCGATCGTGGCCGAGGCGATGAAGTCGGTCAGCTCCTCCACCGGCACGTAGTCGAGCACGTGGAACCGCTCCGCCACCCCCAGCTCCGCGGCCAGCCGCGTCAGCTCGGCGACGTAGCCGCCCCGGGAGGCGACCAGCAACGCCAGATGCGCGTCGGGCAGCTGGGACAGCGCCCGCACCGCCGTGTCCAGTCCGCGGATGGGGGTCACAGCCCCCGGATACACCAGGATCGGCGCGTCCGGGCCCAGTCCGAGCCGACCGCGGACCCCCGGCTCCTTGCCGCCGGCGACGGTGAACGTCGACGCCTCCGGCATGTTGCGCACCACCGTGGGACGCACCTTCAGGCCGTGGTGCTCGACCAGCTTGTCGGCGAAGTTGTCGACGGCGGCCACCACCCCGTCGGCGGCCCCGATGTACTTGCTCTCCTGGGCGAACATCACCGGCGCCCAGGTCACGTCCTCGGGCCGGATGTCGCCCGCGGTGTACTCGTGCGAGTCGTAGACCACTGCGATCTTCCGCCCCTTGGCCCGCGCCCGCGCCGCGGCGCGCACCGCGACGCCGAGCATCTCGGCGTCGTTGGCGTGGATCACGTCCGGCGCCAGTTCGTCGGCGACCCGGCCGAAGGAGTCCTCGAAGTCGACCAGGCGGGGCTGGACGTCCCAGGAGGAGGTGTCACCGCCGCGCTTGGCGAGCAGGCGCTCCACCGCCGAGCTGGGGACGCGCTTGGCGGCCTCGTAGTTGGCGTCGAAGGCCTGCTTGCGTGCCGCGACCCAGTAGCCGCGCGCCCGGACCAGCGAACCGCCGACCCCCAGGCCTGCCTTGCCCAGCAGCGCCGACAACGGGCCGGCTCCGGCCTCGATGCGGCGGGCCAGCAGCTCGCGTTCGGCGGCCAGGTCCAGCTGCCGCAGGCGCTGGCGCTGGTGGCGCACCCGGCTCACTTCCAGCGACGGGTAGGCGATCAGCCCTTTGACGCCCCGGCGGTGCGGGTGGGAGGAGCGGTAGCGGGTGGCGGCCATGGTCTCGGCCACGCGGACCACCGTGACGGGGCCGAGCTGGGAATCCTCGCGCTTGCCGCTGTAGGAGCGGCCGACCAGGTAGGTGTCCCAGCCGGCTTCGGCCGCCGAGCGCGCTTCCTTCTGCACCCGGGAGTCCCCGTCGATGAAGTTCCCGACCAGCATGGCTACTCGTGGACGGCGCTGGTCGGACGTGGTCACTGTTCCTCCGGGGGCAGGTGTTGACTCGCTCGGAGTCTAGCAACGGCCCGTATGACGATCACCGCGGCAAGGCGCGGCGGACGACTGCCCAGATCACCAGCCCGCGGGCCGGCGCGGGGCCCGCCCGCGCGCCGCCGTCCACCCCGCCACCACCGTCAGCTCCGCAGCCACGGCTCCAGCGCCTGCGCCGACTTGCGCCCGTCGTGGAACTCCCGGACGAACGCCCGGCCGGTCGCGGCCGCCGCGCGCGCCGCGTCGCGGTCGGCGAGCACGCCCTCGATGACCTCCGCGAGCGTGTCGGGATCGGCCTGGAGGGTGGGGATCTCGGCCGGCACCCGGTCGCGCACCCGGCGGTCGATGTTCGCGATGCTGACCCGCCCGGCGGCCATGGCCTGGCAGGTCATCACGCCGTAGTTGCCGATCACGAAGTGGTCCAGCACGATGTCCGCGTCCTGCACCACGCCGACCAGCTCGGCCTGCGGGATGTGCTCCAGCCGCCGGTAGCTGATGAGGCCCCGGGCCTCCAGGTCGCGCAGCGTGGGCTCGATCAGGTCCGAGCCCTTCATGAAGGGCCGGGACGGCGCGTGCACCACCACCGGCACCTCCCGCTGCAACGGCGGCTCGGCACCCTCGGTCCACTGCTCCAGGTCCACCACCACCGGCAGCCAGGTGGCCTGCGGGACGTCGTCGATCAGGTCCGGCGTGGAGACGAACACCGGGCCGTCGAAGTCGGCGACCCACTTGGCCATCTCGGTGGTCTTGCCGCGCAGCGTCTCGGTGAGCTGCCGGTCGGCGTCGGTGGCCGGGGCGCGGAACGGCGAGAACTTGTAGAGCTCGATGTGCCGGTCCGGGGAGCGGATGTCCGAGCCGTGGAAGAGCATCCCGACGCGGACCCCGGCGCGGCGCAGCTCCGGCAGGTCGTCGGCGAGCTGGCCGCCGTTGAGCCGGCCGAACACCGCCAGGCCGCTTTCGGACAGCACGTGCGTGACGGTGTCCAGGGTGTCGGCCACGCGGCCCAGGCCCCACAGCGGATCCACCCAGTCCTTGTCCTCGGCCTTGATGTCCGAGCCGTAGGCGAAGGGGTAGCTCTTCTTCTGGATGTTCCGGGCCCGGATGCCGGCGTGCGTGTCGACCGCGCGGGCCCAGGCGTAGCCCATGCCGGCGTTGTTGTTGGAGCCGATGAGCAGGGAGGGTGCCGGATCCACGGTCTTGGCGGCGGGCCGGTCCGCGCCGGGGGCGACCGCCGCGCGGCCGAGCTTGGCGACCGCCTTCTGCGCGGTCTTGTCCGCGGCCACGACGACGTCCGGGGCGAAGGCGTCGAGGTAGGGGCCGAACTCGGCGGCGACGTCGGCGGCGGTCCAGGTGGCGGCCGGATCGCGCAGCGCCTTGCCCCGGGCGTTGCGGGTGGTCAGGACGGCTTTGCGGCCGAACTTGCCCAGGGCGCCGGCGGCGTCGTCGAAGGCGGTGCCGACCCGGGCCTCGACGACGTGCACGCCGCCGTGTGACGGCTCGGGCTTGCGTTTGCCGAACGCCGGGGCGAGGAGCAGGACGCTGTAGCCCCGGGCCAGGAGCCGGTCGACCTCGGCGCGCGCGGCGCGGTCGGCGCCGGCCGGGGCCGCGGAGACGACGACGGCCCGGTTGCGGGCGGCGGGCTGGTCCTGCTCAGGCATGCGCGGCGGCTTTCTGGTCGGTCATCGCGCCGCGTGGTTCACGTCGTGCTCGTGCTCGTCGAAGCCGTCGTGCTGGGGCTTGTGCTCAGGCTCGCACTCGGGCTCGTACCAAGGCTCGTGCTCGTCGGGACCGCGGCGTCCGGTGCAGCAACGTTAGCCGATCCGAGCGCGGGCGCGCGGGGCGGCGGGGTGCTCGCGCGGGGCGCCGCCGGGCGCAGGCCGCTGACCCGCGCGGACAGC